>JBDGQA010000119.1:0-31337 GCA_042219325.1 Haloferacaceae archaeon
CCACCGCCTCGATCTCCACGTCCGCGCCCGCGACCGGCGGCGGGGCCTCGACCGCGGAGCGCGCCGGCGGTGCCGCGTCGTACTCGTCGAAGAAGGCCGCGTAGGCCTCGTTCATCGCCTCGAAGTCGTCGGCGTCACGGAGGTAGACGGTCACCTTCAGGACGTCCTCGGCCCCCGCGCCCTCGCTCTCGATGATCGCGAAGACGTTCGCCAGCGCCTGCTCGGTCTGGCGTCCGACGTCCGCGTCCGCGAGCAGGTCCCCGTCGGAACGCATGGGAAGCTGGCCGGCGGTGAAGAGGAGGTCGCCGTTCGTCGTCGCCTGGCTGTACGCCCCGACCGCGGCGGGCGCGTCGTCGGTGCTCACGACGTCTCGCATATCCACCCCTGTGCGGGGCGGGGAGCATAAAGCGCGGGGGACGGCGTCGGATGCGTGGTCGGGCGTCCCCCGGTCAGGTCGCCGGCGCGTGCACCTAATTCGAGGCGGAGACCCTCCCCTCAACGAGCGAACGGGGCTATTGCCCCCGAGCGAAGTAGGGTAGGGTAGTTTACATCAGGTCGCCGTAGCCGTAGGAGAGCACCTCGACCGGGTAGCCGTCGTCCTCGAGGGCGTCGAGCAGCTGCTCGGCGTGGTCGGGCCCCCGCGTCTCGAGTTCGAGTTCGACGCGGGCGTCCCGCATCGCCACGTCCCGGGAGGTGCGGTCGTGGTGGAAGGCGTAGATGTTGGCGCGCTGGTCCGCGATGACGCGGCTGAGGTCCTCGAGCGCCCCCGGGCGGTCCTTCAGCACCGTCTCGATCTTCAGGTACCGTCCCGTGGCGATCAACCCCCGGACGATCACGGTGGTGAGCACGTTGAGGTCGATGTTCCCGCCACAGAGCGCCGGAACGATCGTCTCCCCCTCCTCGTAGTCGAACTCGTCGGCGAGGAGGGCGGCGAGCGGAACCGCGCCGGCCCCCTCGACCAGCGCCTTCTCCCCTTCGAGCAGGCGGGTGAGCGCGACCGCGATCTCCTCGTCGCTCACCTCGACCACCTCGTCGACCCGCTCCCGGATCACGTCGAAGGTCAGGTCGCCGACCCGCCGGGTCGCGATGCCGTCCGCGATGGTCTCGACGCTCTCGCGCTCGTAGACCTGCCCCTCCTCGAGCGACTGTGAGACGCTCGCCGCGCCCTCGGCCTGGACGCCGATCACCCGGGCGTCCGGAATCAGCCCCTTCACGGCGGTGGCGACGCCGGCGATCAGGCCGCCCCCGCCGATGGGCACCACCACGGTGTCGAGGTCCGGGCAGTCGTCGACGATCTCCAGCCCGAGGGTCCCCTGGCCGGCCATCACCGCCTCGTCGTCGAACGCGTGGACGTACGTCCGCCCCTCCTCGGCCTCGATCTCGTGGGCCCGCCGCTGGGCCTCCGAGTAGTCCTCGCCGTGGAGCACCACCCGCCCGCCGTAGCCTTCGGTGGCCTGAATCTTCGAGATTGGCGCCGGCTCGGGCATCACGATGGTCGCGTCGACCCCGGCCCGGGTGGCGGCGAGCGCGACCCCCTGGGCGTGGTTGCCGGCGCTCGCGGTGACCACACCGGCCTCGCGCTGGGCCGGCGAGAGCGTGGCGATGCGGTTGACCGCGCCACGGATCTTGAAGGCGCCGGTGCGCTGGAAGTTCTCGAGTTTCAGGTAGACCTCCGCACCGGTCCGCTCGGAGAAGCCGTGCGAGTACGAGAGCGGCGTGTGGTCCGCCACCTGCTCGACGCGTTCCCGCGCCTCGCGCACGTCAGACAGCGAGAGCATGCCACGGCTACGGGAGCCCACCCTGTTAACCGTTTACGTCGGGCGACGGTCCCGCCGCTGTCCGGCGTGGCGTCGGAAGGATGAGGGGGGAATGCAGTTGACGCGTCGTCTGCATCCCGACGAACGCCCGGTAGATAATTAAACCCGACCCAACCGGGGTGAAAGTGAAACTGAGGGACGTCGGGGCGGCGATGCGTATCATCCGGCCGGACAGTGCGTCAATCCGTCGGCCGGACGACGACGCCGGCGCCGGCGCAGTACGCCCGGACGCGGTCGGCGAGCGATCCCCCGCCCGGCCAGTCGCCGTCCACGCCGAGCGCCGCCGGGTCGCCGACGTACGTCTCGACGGTTCCGCCGCCGGCGCGTGGCAGGGGGACGCGGACGTAGAGCCCCGTCGGGACCCCCTCGTAGCGGTCGAGCGTCCCGACCTCGTCGGTCGAGAGGAGACGGCCAGTCGCCGTGCCGCCGGGCAGGAGTGTCGGGTACCGCCCCGTGGCGACGTGGAGGCCCTCGACGCGGGCGGAGCCGAGGAACGCGTACGAGTCGAGCAGCGCGTCGACTCGCTCCCGGTCGGTCAGCGTCCCGTACACGAAGAGGTCCATCGTCGATCGGTGCCGTGGATCGGCGTGGCTGTGCTCACCGCTCCTCGATGGGGACGAACTCCCGATCCGTCGGGCCGACGTAGCGCGCCCGGGGGCGGATGAGGCGGTTGTCCTCCCACTGTTCGAGGACGTGGGCGATCCAGCCGCCGGCGCGGCTGAGCGCGAAGATGGGCGTGTAGAGGTCGATGGGGATGCCCATCTGGTAGTACATCGACGCCGAGTAGAAGTCGACGTTCGGGGCCAGCCCCTTCTCCTCGGCCATGAACGCCTCGATGGCCCGGGAGTACTCGACCCACTTGGGGTCGCCGCTCTCCTCGGCCAGCCGTTCCGAGTGCTCCCCGAGGATGTGTGCCCGGGGGTCCTTCACGTCGTAGACACGGTGGCCGAAACCGGGAATCCGCCGCCCCTCGGCGAGCGCGGAGCGCACCCACTTGACGGGGTCCTTCTCGCTCTCGTCGATCTCGATCAGCATCCGCATCACGTTCTGGTTGGCACCGCCGTGGAGCGCCCCCGAGAGGGTGCCGACGGCGCTCGTGACCGCGCTGTGGACGTCGGCGAGCGTCGAGGCCGTCACCATCGCCGAGAACGTCGAGGCGTTGAGCCCGTGGTCGGCGTGGAGCACGAGCGCCATGTCGAACGTCTCGGCGGCGACGGCGTCGGGCTCCTCGCCGGTGAGCATATAGAGGAAGTTCGCGGCGTGGTCGAGGTCGGCCCGGGGCGCCACGGGCTCCGCGCCGCGCCGCAGGCGGTCGTAGGTGGCGAGCGCCGTCGGGAGTTTCGCCGTGATCCGGCGCCCCTTCCGGACGTTCGCCGGCAGGTTCTCCGGTTCCTCGTCGGCGTCCTCGTCCCCCGCCGAGAGCATCGAGGCCGTCGTCCGGAGCACCGCCATCGGGTTCTCGTCGGCGGCGGCCAGCCGACCGATGACGTCGACCAGGTCCGACGAGAGCTCCCGCTCGGCGGCCATCTCCTCGCGGAACGAATCGAGCAATCCCCGGGTGGGGAGTTCCCCGTGCCAGAGCAGGTAGAGCACCTCCTCGTAGCTCGCGCCGCGGGCCAGGTCGTCGATGTCGTATCCGCGGTAGCAGAGCCACCCCTCCTCGCCGTCGATGTAGCTGAGGCTCGACTCGGCGACGAGGACGCCCTCGAGCCCGCGGTTCAGCTCGTCGGCCATGACCCCCGGTTTCCAGCCTGCCCGAAAAAGCGTTGTCGTTGGCACAGTCGGAATTGCGCGTGCCCGCGGGCGTTTGTCGGTCCTCGGAACGGGACGGGGGAACGGTCGCCGGGCGCGAGCCGCCGTCCGGGCGGTCCCGGGACGACCCGCCAACCCTTTTGCTCGCGGGACCGACCGCCGGGGTATGGAGTCCGGTGACGTCGGGTACGAGCCCGTGAGCGTGAAGGCGGTGCTCGCGGAGATGAAAGACACCGCCGAACTCCTGATCGACCTCTCGTACTCGGCGGTGCTGCTCGGGAGCGAAGATGTCGCCGCGGAGGTGCTCGAACTGGAAGAGCGGATGGACGTCCTCCAGCTCCAGGCGCGGATGAGCCTCCTGCTCGCGGCGCGGAACCCGTCGGACGCCGAACAGCTCGCCCCCGTGCTCGGCGTCGTCGGCGCCACCGAGAAGGTGAGCGACGCCGCCGGCGACATCGCGAAGGTGGTGCTGGACGAGGTCGGGGCGCCGGAGGTCCTCCGGGGCGGGCTACCGGAGGCCGTCGAGACGCTGGTCCGCGGCGAGGTGGCGGCCGACTCCCCGTACGCCGACCGGACGCTCGGCGACATCAACCTGGAGACCGAGACGGGCGTCCGGGTCATCGCCATCCGGCGGGAGGGCGAGTGGATCATGAACCCGGACCGGGAGACGGCACTCGCGGCCGGCGACGTCGTCCTCCTCCGCGGGACCGAGGACCACGTCCCGTCGGTATACGAGCGAGTCACCGGGGAGACCTATCAGCCGCCGTCGCCCCCGGAGCCGCGGGTCGACGACCTCGAACGGGCCATCGACACCATCGTGCTGATGAAGAACATGTCGGAACTGGCGGTCGACCTGGCCTACGGCGCCGTACTTTTCGACAGCGAGGCCGTCGCCGAGGAGGTGTCCGTCCTCGAAGCGGAGGTCGACGCGCTGAAGGCCCGGCTGGAGGCGTGGACGCTCCGGGCTGCCGCCCGCGTCGAGGACCCCGTCTCGCTCCGGGGGCTGATCCAGGTGGCCGGCGCCACCGAGGTCATCAGCGACGCCGCCCTGGAGATCAGCGAGGGGGTCCTCCGTGGCCTCGACGCCCACCCCGTGGTGGCGGCGGCCGTCGAGGAGTCGGACGAGGTCATCGTCCGCATGACGGTCGCTGATGGCGCCCCCCTGGCCGGGGCGAGCCTCGGGGAGCTGGAGGTCCGGACCACGACGGGGATGCGCGTCATCGCCGTCCGCCGCCCCGACAACGACTGGGTGGTCTCGCCCGGCGCGGACACCGTGGTCGACGCGGGCGACGTCGTCATCGCCAAGGGCACCCGCACCGGGGCCGAACGGCTGGCCGATCTGACCGGCGACGAGAAGGGCTAGTCCGTGCCCCGTCGTGCGAGCCGATAGGCCGAGACGAGCGTCAGCGCCGCGGCCACGAGCAGCGCCGTCGTGACCGCGAGCACGACGGCGAGCAGGAGGAACCACCCCTCGGGGCCGAACACGGGGAACCGACGGGTGCCGCGGACGGGGCCGAGCAGTTCCAGCACCCGGACGAGGTAGACCGCCACGGCGAGCGCGACGCCGGCCGCGGCGCCGACCGCGGCGTTCCGGGGGACGTGCAGTGCTCTGACCAGCGCGGCCGCGGGCGGCCGGTCGGGGGGCTCGTCGCTCACGGCCGCGCTTCGCTCCGCGGGCACAAAGCCCCGTCGGAACCCGCCATTCGCCGGCCCCGGCGGCCACGGTCGGAACCGAACGTCTGAAGGTAGGGCCGTCCGTTCGGCGGGATAATGACCACGGTCGGAACCGCCAGCGCGTCCCGGGGCGAGATCGCCACGGGGCGGATCGAGGCCGGCGAGGCCCGCGACGGCTCGGTCGTCGGCCTCCCGGTCGCGGTCGTCGAGGGCGCGGGCGACGGCGAGACCCTCTACGTGCAGGCGGCCAGCGACGGGGACGAGCTGAACGGCGTCGGGGTCGTCCAGCGGCTCGTCCCCCGGCTCGACCCGGCGGACCTCGACGGCACGGTCGTCGTAGTCGGCGTCGTCAACTACTACGCCTTCCTGGTCGCGGAACACCGCAACCCCATCGACGACACGAAACTGAACCGGGCGTACCCGGGAAACGCCGAGGGGACGACCAGCGAGCGGCTGGCGGCCGCCACCTACGACGTGGCCGGCGAGGCGGACTACATCCTCGACCTCCACCAGGGCTCGACCAGCCGGATGATCGACGAGGTCCGGGTGCGGTGTGGGGCCCGCCACCGCCTCCACCGGGACTGCCTGCGGCTGGCCAAGACGTTCGACTGCGGCCACGTCCTCGACCAGAAGGGGCCGAGCGGCCAGCTCGCCCGCGTGGGCCCCGACGACGGCATCCCGACCATCGACCCCGAACTCGGCGGCTCCGTGGGGTGGGACGAGAACAGCATCCGGAAGGGGGTCGAGGGCGTGTTCAACGTCCTCCGGGAGTACGACTTCCTCGACGGGAGCGCCGACCCGTCGCCACAGACCCGGGCCTCGGGCTTCGATCAGTACGGCTCGCCGACCGGCGGGCTCGTCCGGTTCCGGTCCGACCTCGGCGAGCGGGTCGGCGCCGGCGACACGCTGTTCACCGTGACCGACGTCTTCGGCTCCGAGAAGGCGAACGTGATCGCCGACTCCGACGGGGTCTTCTGGCGGGCGCGCCGCCTCCCGCAGGTCGCCGCCGGGGAGTACGTCTGCTCGGTCGGCACCGACATCGACTCCTACTGACCGCATGCCCGCACGGCTCTCCTGTCCGGACTGCGGGCGGACGTTCGACGACCGGTGGCGCTGCACCTGCGGCGCCCCGCTCACCTTCGCCGACCCGCCCCGGCCCGAGGGCCCGCCGGCGCCCGGGACGCTCGACCGCGACCGGGGCCTGTGGGCCTTCGACGACCTCCTCCCGACGGCCTTCGACCCGCGGGCGACCCTCGGCGAGGGGTTCACGCCGCTGGTGGACGCCCCGACCCACGACGCCCGGTTCAAACTGGAGTACGTCTTCCCGACCGGGTCGTTCAAGGACCGCGGCGCGACGACGACCGTCGCGCGGGCGCTCGAATGCGGCGCGTCGACGCTGGTCGAGGACTCCTCGGGCAACGCGGGCGCCGCGGTCGCCACCTACGCCGCCCGGGCGGGCCTCGACGCCCGGATCTACGTGCCCGCGTCGGTCAAGGCGGGGAAACTCCGCGCCATCGAGCGCGCCGGGGCGACGCCGGTCCGGGTCGAGGGGGGTCGCGAGGCCGTCACGGATGCCTGCGTCGACGCCGTCGAGGCGGGGGAGGGCTGGTACGCGAGCCACGCCTGGCGGCCCGCCTTCCTGGCCGGCACCGCCACGTTCGCCTACGAGGTGGCGGCGGCGGACGGCTGGTCGGTCCCGGACGCCGTGGTGACCCCGCTCGGCCACGGCACGCTCTTCCTCGGCGCGGCGCGGGGCTTCCGCGCGCTCCACGAGGCCGGCTGGACCGACCGCGTCCCCCGGCTGTACGGCGCTCAGGCCGCGGGCTACGCCCCGTTCGTCGCGGCGCGGCACGGGGAGAGGGCGGCCGCTGCCGCCGAAGACGGGGCGGCCGCTGCCGCCGAAGACGGGGCGGCCGCTGTCGCCGACGCCAACGACGCCGCCGAGGGCATCCACATCAACCAGCCCGTCCGCCGCGACGAGGTCCGCGACGCCCTGGACGCCACCGGCGGGGACGTGGTCGCCATCGGCGCGGAGCGGACCCGCGCGGAGCGCGACCGCCTCGGGCGGGCGGGCTTCCACGTCGAGGCGACCTCCGCCGTCGCGTCCGCCGCGCTCGACGCGTTCCGGGAGCGGGGGGCCATCGGACCGGACGAGGACGTCGTCGTCGCGCTGACCGGGAGCGGGCTGAAAGCCGAGTGATTCGGGCGGTCCGGCGCGAACGACGGGCAGAAGGGTTTTGCCCCGCCGTCGTCCACCCGCGTTCACCCGTGGTCGCCAGTCGCCCCGACTACTGCCCCGACTGTGGCACCGCGCTCACCGACGTCGAGCGCGAGGGCCGGACGCGCCGGTACTGCCCCGACTGCGAGCGGGTCGTCTATCGGAACCCCGTCCCGGCGGCCGACGTCGCGGTCCTGGAGGAGGACCGGGTGCTGCTCGTCCGGCGGGCGGTCGCTCCCGTCGTCGGCGCGTGGGCCATCCCCGGCGGGTTCCTCGAATACGACGAACCCCCGCGGACGGCGGCGGTCCGCGAACTCCGCGAGGAAACCGGCGTCCGCGTCGACCCGGACGACCTCAGGCTCGTCGATACCGTCCTCGAATCGCCCCCGGATCGCAACCTGCTCGTGGTGCGGTACGCGGTCGACCGGGCACACACCACCGGCGAACCCCGGCCCGGATCGGACGCCGCGGCCGCCCGCTTCTGGACGCTCGGGGCGCTCGACGACGCCGGCGAGTCGCTCAGAACCACCCACCGGGGGACGCTCGAACGGCTGCTGTCGGAATGACGCTCCGCGCCTACCGCTCGGGGTGGGTCGGCGCGTCGAACCCGCCGCGAGCCAGCGGCTTCGCCACGTGCCGGCGGGCGCAGGGCGGCACCTCGTACCAGCCGGGGTCGAGGTCCCGGTCGACCCGGCGCTCGACCTTGCCCGGCGCCGTCGTCCCGCAGTCCCGGCACCGGTAGCCCTGGTCCTGGCCCGCCGAGGCCATCGACCGGCCGCAGTCGGGACAGTCCGGGGTCGCCCGCTCGGTCCGGTCGAGCGACCGGACGGCGAACTTCTCCAGTTTCAGCGTCCCGTCCGACACCTCGCCGCAGGCCGTCACCTCGTCGCCGGGGCGGAGCGCGCGCACCCGGTCGCGGAACCGCTTGGTCGGTTCGAACGCGACGGCGTCGAGGCGAGCGTCGCCGTCGCCGAGCGTCACGAAGACGTGCCCGCCCGCCCGCGTCTCGGGGGCCGTGATAACCGTCCCGTCGACGCGGTAGGACCGGCCGTCCCCGACGTCCGCCAGCGCGGCGTCGCGCAGGTGGGCGTCGGTCCCCTGGTTGGTGACGAACGTGACGGCACGCGAGACGGGTTCGGCGTCGATGGCGTCGGCGACCCGTTCGACGGTCGACGGGTCGTCGCCGCGCACCCCGTGGAGGACGGGGCCGGGGGCGGCCGGAACGCAGACCGCCTCCCCCTCGATCCGGTCGACGGTGTCCCACGCGTCGGGGTAGGCGGCGTCCGCCGCGGCCAGGACCGACGCGTCGTCGACGTCCCGGGGGGTGCCACAGCGGTCGAGCGCGCGGTAGGAGATCCGCTCGTAGGTCCACTCGTCGAACGCCCGCCAGGCGCCGACGGCGGCGAGGGCGCCGATCCGCCCCCGGCCGCCGCTCCACCCGCGGTGGCGATAGCCCGCCCGGGCGGCGAGCGCGAGCGCATCGTCGAGGGCGTGGTGGTCGCGGACGGCGGCGCGGGCGAACGCCGCCACGTCAGCCGGCACCGCGTCGGGGGCGCCGGGCGCGACGACCACCCCCGGGCTGGTCCGCTCGTCCCCCGTCTCGGCGTGCCGGTCGACGAGCGACGCGGCCAGGTCGAGCGCCGTCTCCGGGGCGATGTCGGTGTGGACGGCCAGCGCCGCGTTCCCGCGGGTCTTGTGCTCGACGGCAGGGTTCAGGCGAACCAGCAGGTGGCGGGTCGGCGGGCCGCCGACGTCGGCGAGGCGCTCGCCGAGCAGCGCGGCGAGGTACGTGGTGCACATCCCCCGCTCGCGGGAGTCCGTGTCGTCGATGGCGACGAGGGTCACGTCACTCGCTTCGCCGTCGCCGAGTTTACCGCTTTCGCGTCGCGGATGGAGCGGGCGCGCAAGCGGTCGTCCGACGCCGTGTCACCCCGTGTCCGTCCCGCCGGATCAGGCGACGTCGAGGACCTCGATTTCGAACGCCAGCCGTTCGTCGGCGAGTTCGGGGTTGAAGTCCACGCGGACGACCTCCTCGTCGACGTGCACGATTTCGCCGTGTTCGCCCTCCTGGCCCTGGAGGTAGACCCCCTCCTCCAACTGGCCGCCGGCGACCTCCTCCCGGAGGTCCTCGGTCTTGAACTCCTCGACGAGGTCCTCGGTCCACTCGCCGTACGCCTTCTCGGGCGGTAGCGTGACGGTCGTCGTCGTACCCTCCTCCAGGCCGATCAGCGCCTCCTCAAGCCCCTCGATGAGCTCTTCCGCGCCGACCTCGACCGTCAGGGGCTCGTACGCCCGGTCCGACTGGTCGGCCAGGTCCGCCTCCTCGGCGATGGCCTCCCGCGAGGTGTCGAAGACGGTACCGTCGTCCAGCCGCCCGACGTATTCGAACGTGACCCGATCGCCGGTGTCGATCGTCATGGATAGATGAGCGACGGCAAACACGATGAAATCCCTTGCGATCCGGCACCGAAACCGGCGACGGGGAACGAGGTCACAGCGGCAACGGGACACGCGCGTCGACCCCGCTCGCGCGGCCGACGGCGAACCGAGGGGGCCGGATCCCACACCATAATAATCCTTCGGGCCGATACGGACGTGACCGCAAGACAGCGACGACACCGGTGTCACAACCTATATATATTTCGACCGGCTATCGTCGGGTATGTCCCGCTCCGCACTGGTCGGTAACGTCACCGCGATGCTGGAGGACGCCGGGTTCGTGGTGAGCGACCGGTGTGCGATCCGACCCAAGAGCTTCGACCTCGCGGCGCGGCGTGGGGAGGACCTGCTGCTCCTCAAGATACTGGGGAACGTGGACGCGGTGGACGGCGAGACGGGCGAGGAGATGCGCCGACTCGGCACGTACCTGGACGCAACCCCCATGGTGATCGGCCTCCGGACCCGCGACGAGGACCTCAAGCCCGAGGTCGTCTACTTCCGGCACGGGGTTCCCGTGCTCCACCCCGACACGGCCTACGACCTGGTGGTCGAGGGAGTGCCGCCCCTGATCTATGCCGCCCCCGGCGGGCTCTACGTCAACATCGACGGCGACGTGCTGGCCGACGAGCGACGCGAGCGGGGGTGGAGCCTGGGTCGCCTCGCGACCGAACTCGGCGTCTCCCGTCGCACCGTCTCGAAGTACGAGGACGGCATGAACGCCAGCATCGAGGTGGCCGTCGAACTGGAGGAACTGTTCGGCCGGCCGTTCTCCAGCCCCGTGGACGTGCTCGACGGCGCCGACGCGGTCCGCGACGCCGAGCCGACCCCCGAGGACCCCGAGGCCGACCCCGACGACGCCCACGTCGTGACGGTGCTCACCCGCGCCGGGTTCACCGTCCACCCGACCGCGCGCTCGCCGTTCCACGCCGTCACCGAGGACGACGGCGGGGGCGTCGAGAACGTGCTCACCGGCCACTCGCCGTTCGACGAGCGCGCCGAGAAGCGTGCGCGACTGATGTCCTCCATCGGCCACGTCACCCGGACCCGCTCGGTCTACTTCGTCGAGGAGGAGGCCAAACGCGAGGCCGTCGACGGCACCGCGCTCGTCTCCTGTTCGGAACTCGCCGAGATCCGCGACCCGGAGGCGGTCCGCGACCTCATCCGGGAGCGGGCCCGCGAGCCCGCCGACTAGCGGACCGCGATCGGTCGCTCCCCCCGTTCCCCGTTCGCGGGCCGGCGACCGCGCTAGCTCGCGCCCGACCTGTACGTCTTCTCCAGATAGGCGACGATGTCGTCGCTCTCGGGCATCCCCTCGACGCCGCGGGCCTCGTCGACCAGCACCGGGACGCCGGTCTGGCCGCTCACCTCCTTCACCTCGGTCCGCGCGCCGTGTGAGCGGGGAACCTCGCGGGACTCGTACTCCAGGTCGAGTTCGGCGAGTTTGTCCTTGACCTTCGCGCAGTACGGACAGCCGGGAAGTTCGTAGAGGATCAGCTCCGACATGGGACGGGATAGGGGACGGAGGCCCAAGAGGCGTTCGGGGTCGTGCGACCGCGGCGTCAGTCACCCTCGCGCGACGTTCGCCCGGCGCGCGTCGCCGTCCGGCGGAGGAGCGCGAGGAGGCGCCGGCGGGCGAGCACCGCCTCCGCGATGCCCCACCCGGCGAGCAGGAGGCCGGCGAGCAGGAGTGGGGGGACGGCCCACGGCGCCAGCCAGACGGGCCGGAGCCAGGGGACCACGTGTGCCCACCGGGTCGCGACCGTCGTCACCGGGCCGGCGACCGGCGTGTCGGCGGCGTGCTCGCGGACCCACGCGGCCGGCGTGGTCGACCAGACCGCCCCCGAGCGGTCCCCGCCCCGGACCCGGTACGCGCCGCTCGCGTTCAGTTCGGCCATCGTCGGGCCGGTGGACCCGTCGCCGGCCGCGACCCGCTCGGCGTCGTACGGCCCCCACGGGGCGTAGAACTCCCAGACCACCCGCCCCTCGGGGGTCACCTCGATGACGCGGTGGTTCATGGTGTCCGTGACGAGCGTGTTGCCGTTCGGGAGGCGGTCGGCGTCCCGCGGCCACGAGAGCGGGCCCCGCAACGTCCACGTCCGGACCCACTCGCCGTCGCGGCGGGCGTACTCGACGACGCGGTCGTTCTCCGAGTCCGCGACCAGCACCGTCGGCGTCCCGTTCGGCCCCCGGAGCAGGTCGGGATTGTGCTGCTCGTACAGCGTCTCGTGGGCCCCGTCGCGGCCGAGCCGCCACGTGATCCGCTTGGTTTCCCGGTCGACTCTCACCACCTGATCGAAGTTCCGCAGCGAGACGAGGAACCCGCCGTCGACGGGGTCGACGTCGTTGACGTGGGTCCAGTCCTCCGAGAAGCCGCCGGCGGTGTCGTTGGGGAAGTGGTCGCGGACCCGCCACTCCCAGACGATCGTGTCGTCGTGCCGGTCGTAGACGAACACGCGGTCGTCGCTCACGCCGCGGTCGGGGTCGTAGTTGCGCATGTTCGCCACGACGAGGTTCCCGTTCGGCAGTTTGTCCACGTCGTGGGTGTCCTCGATGGGGAAGGACTCGGTCCAGACGAACTCGCGGGTCGCCGGGTCGAGTTCGTAGACGACCGTGCGGTCCGGCCGGGTAGAGGTGACGAGTAGGTGGCCGTTCGGCAGCGGGTCGACGTCGTAGAACCACCAGAACTCGTCGCGGACGCCGCTGAAGACCCAGCTCGCGTTCCCCCCCGGCGTGGCGGCGACCAGCCGCGGGGGCTTCTTGTGGTTGCCCCGCCCGTCGACGTGGAACCCCTGGGCGCTGACCACGGTCGTTCCGTCGGCGGGGTTCGTGACCCGGCCCGGACCGAGGCTGGGCCGCTCGCCGGGGTCGTACGCGATGGTCGTTCCCGTGGCCGTGCCCAGGAGGGCGACGACGAGGAGGGCGACGACCATCCGGGCGGCGCGTCGTCGCACGACTGCGGGTGCGAGGCGAGGGAGATAAGCCCTGTGCTCCGACCGACCGCGACGTGACCCCCGGAGTTCGGACCGCCCGCCGTCGGTCAGCGGTCGGCCAGCAGTTCCGTCGCGGTCAGCAGGGTCTCGAGCTCGACGCCGTGCTCGGCGAGCATGTCGGCCGCGCCGGATTCGCGGTCGACCACCACGATGACCCGGTCGACGACGGCGCCCGCCTCCCGGAGGGCCTCGACGGCGTCGAGCGCGCTCTGCCCCGTCGTCGCCACGTCCTCGAGAACGATGACCCGCTCGCCCTCCTCCAGACGGCCCTCGACGCGGTTGCCGGTGCCGTACTCCTTCGTCTGCTTGCGGGCGATGACGTACGGGTTGCCGGTCTCGACGCTCGTGGCAGCCACGAGCGGGACGGCCCCGAGCGCCACGCCGGCGAGAGTCGTATCGCCGACCCGCTCGGCGAACGCCCGTGCGACGAGTTCCAGACAGCGGGGGTCGGTCTCGAAGCGGTACTTGTCGACGTAGTAGTCGCTGGTGCCGCCGTGGGCGAGTTCGAACTCGCCGTATCTGACCGCCTCGGCGTCGCGCAGCGCCTGGAGGAGGTCGGCCCGGGAAACCGTCATCGTCCAGGCGTACCCCGTGGCGGGGTAAAACGTTCCCGTTCGCGGGGCGGACGGCCGTCCGGCGCCCGGCGGAGACGGCCGTCCCTCACCACGGCTCGTCTTTCAGCCCGAGCACGTACGCGGCGGCGTTCGTCACCACGTGGAGCAGCGGGGTGACGACGACGACGACGCCGATGGCCGCGGGCGTGAACGTCCGCCCGAACCACCCGGGGGCGAGCAGGGCCGAGAGCGCCAGCGCGCCGGCGACGAAGTCGAGCTGGTCGACGACCGGGACCGGCGCGCCCCGCCGCCGGCCGAGCCGGCGCTTGCAGAAGGAGGCGACGACGTCGCCGGCCATCGCCCCGACCGCCAGCCCGACGGCCGCGGGGAGGGGGAAGGGGGAAAGCGGAACGCCGAGGAGGGCGGCGACCGGCGCGCGGACGGCGTCGAGGAGGAACGCCAGCCCCACGCCCGCGCCGACGCCGGCGACGGTTCCCCGCCAGGTCTTGCCGTCGCCGAGCAGTCGACGGCCGCGCCAGGTCCAGCCACCGTCGATGGGCCGGCCGCCGCCGCCGAGCACCGCGGCGTTGTTGGGCACGTACGCCGGCAGCATCGCCCAGAGCGCACCGACGACGAGCGCGTACAGGCCCATGCCGGCCGGTCCGGGGCCGGGCTCTTAGCCCCGGCGGTCCCGAGCACGACGAAACGGGCCGGATGCGGCCGGTAGCGGGGACCGCATTCGTGCGGTCCCGACGCGTCCGCCGCCGACTCCGGCACCACCCCCGATGCCGACGACGGGGCTAAACCGGGGGAGGCCCTACGCCGGCGCATGATCCCGCCCGTCGCCGATCGGTTCGTCGCCGGCGAGACCATGGCCACGGCGCTCGACCACGCCCGCGCGGCCAACGAGGACGGGGTGAAGGTCATCCTGAACCTGCTCGGCGAGCACCACGAGCACCGGGCGGCGGCCGACGCCGCCGCCACCGCGTACCTCGACCTGCTGCGGGACCTCGACGGGTCCGGACTCGACGCCTGCATCTCGATCAAACCCACCCAGATCGGCCTCGGCGTCGGGTCGGACGCCTTCCGCGAGAACTACCGCCGGATCGTCGCGGCGGCCGACGAGCGCGACCGCTTCGTCTGGTGTGACATGGAGGACTCGTCGACCACCGACGCGACCCTCGACGCCTTCGAGGCGGTGGCCACCGAGTTCCCGGACCGGTGTGGCGTCTGCGTGCAGGCCAACCTCCGGCGCACCCGCGCGGACGTCGAGCGCCTGGCGGGCCTGCCCGGGAAGGTGCGACTGGTGAAAGGCGCCTACAGGGAGCCCGAGGACATCGCCCACACGGACCGCGAGGCGGTGAACGAGGCCTACCGCGACCTCCTCGCCCTGCTCTTCCGGGAGCACGACGGGGGAATCGCGGTCGCGACCCACGACCCCGAGATGATCAAGCACGCGGTGGGGCTCGGCGAGGACCACGACGTCCCCTTCGAGTTCCAGATGCTGATGGGCGTCCGGGAGGCGGCCCAGCGGGAACTCGCGGCCCAGGGACACGAAGTCTGGCAGTACGCCCCCTACGGATCGGACTGGCTCGCGTACTTCTACCGGCGGCTCCGCGAGCGCCGCGAGAACGTCGGGTTCGCGGCCCGGGCCGTCCTGGGCGGATGATCGGCCCGCCGCGCACGCCGCCGGGCGGGCCCGGCGGACGGATACGCTGAAGGGCCCCGCGGTCGCAGGTGGTGGCGATGCCCACCTGGAAGCGGGACGTCGCGAGCGGCCTCGTCGTCCTGATCCCCCTCCTGGTCATCCTGCTGGTGCTCAACTGGCTGTTCGGCCGCATCGCCGAACTGCCGCTGATCGACACCATCGAACCCGTCTGGTTCCGGGTGCTCGTCGCGCTCCTGGTGTTCGCGACGCTGGTGCTCGCGGTCGGCTACCTGATGCGGACGACCGTCGGGCGGCTGTTCGAGTCGTACCTCGACGCGGCGATGAACCGCGTTCCGCTCATCCGCGTGCTCTACAACGCGTCGAAGCTGGCCGTCGAGACGGCCCTGACCGGCACCGAGGACCTCCAGACCCCGGTGCGGGTCGAGCCCTGGCCCGGGATCCGGATGACGGCGTTCAAGACCGGCAAGCGGACCAGCGATGGCCGCGAGGTCATCTTCATGCCGACCGCGCCCAACATCACCACCGGGTTCGTGATGGAGGTCGACCCCGAGGATCTGGAGGAGATCGACGAGCGGGTCGAGGAGGCGCTGACGCGCATCCTCAGCGCCGGCTTCGCCGAGCAGACCGACCCCGGGGTGCCGATCGACGTGATGGCGTCCGGCGGGAACGCGGGCGCCGACGGCGACGACGAGCGCCGTGACGCGACCGACGGGGACCGCTGACGGGACCCGGAATCAGTACACGGGGGTGAACCAGTCCGCGTGGGCGTCGACCCGGCGCTCGACCAGGTCGAAGAAGCGTTGCTGGATCTCCTCGGTGATCGGCCCGCGGGTGCCCTCGCCGATGACCACGTTGTCGACCTTCCGGATGGGGGTCACCTCGGCCGCGGTGCCGGTGAAAAAGAGCTCGTCGGCGGTGTTGAGTTCGCCCCGCGAGATGGTGGCCGTGTCGTCGACCTCGTAGCCCAGTTCCCGGGCGAGGGTCACGACGCTCCGGCGGGTGATGCCGTCGAGGATGCTCTGGGAGAGCGCCGGGGTGTGTATCTTCCCGTCCCGGACCAGAAAGAGGTTCTCGCCGGGCCCCTCGGCGACGTAGCCCTCCTTGTCGAGCACGATGGCCTCGGTGTAGCCGTTGCGGCGGGCCTCCTCGCCGGCGAGCAGGCTGTTGACGTACAGCCCCGTCGTCTTGGCGTTGGTCGGAATCTGGCTGGAGGCGTGCTTGCGCCACGAGGACACCATCACCTCGACCCCGTTCTCCAGGGCGTCCTCGCCGAGGTAGGCCCCCCAGGGCCACGCGGCGATGGCCACCTGTTCGGGACACTCCTTGGGGGAGACGCCGAGCGACCCGTAGCCGTAGAACGCGATGGGGCGAACGTAACACGACTCGAGGTTCTGGCGGCGGATGAGTTCGAGGGTCGCCTCGGTCAGTTCCTCGCGGTCGTGGGGCAGTTCCATGTCGTAGGGCCGTCCGGAGGCGAAAAAGCGGTCGAGATGCTCGTCCCACCGGAAGAGCGCGGGGCCCTCCTCGGTGTCGTAACACCGCACCCCCTCGAAGACCCCCGTGCCGTAGTGGAGGCCGTGGGTGAGTACGTGGACCTGGGCGTCGTCCCAGTCGACGAACTCGCCGTCCATCCAGATGGTGTCGACGTCCATCTCGTCGAATCCCATACGCCCCCCTCTCCCCGGGTTGGCATAAACCCTAACGGACGGCGCGAGCGAACCGGAACGGGGCAGGACCGGGCGAACGGACGCGTACGTCGGGGCTCCGCAGAACGGGAGAGCGGGGATGCCGGCGGCGCGCGTCTACGCCAGGGCCGCGACCAGACGGTCGCCGTCGACGAACGGCAGGCCGTGGCGGTCGGCGTAGGCGGCGGCGTCGGCCGGGGCGAGGGCGCTGCCGGTCGCGTCGTCGAGCATCTCGCAGACGACGACCGCCGGGGGCAGGCCGGCGTCACGGGCCAGCGCCAGCCCCAGTTCGGTGTGGCCACGCCGGTCCGCGAGCAGGTCCGGCGCCCCCCGGAGGAGGTGGACGTGACCGGGGGCGCGGAACGACTCCGCGAACGTCTCGGGGCCGTACGCCTCGCCGTCCGCGACGGCCTCCGCGACGGCGGCCAGTTCGGTGATCGTCAGGGCGCGGTCGTCGTCGGTGATGCCCGTGTACGTTTCCCGGTGGTTGACCGTCAGCGAGAACGACGAGCGCTCGTCGTACTCGGGGCGGCCGTCCGCCGCCGGATGGTCGAGCGTCGTCTCGCGGTAGGGAAGCGCGAGCGCTTCCGCGACCGCGTCCCCCAGCGCCACGCAGATCAGCCCCCCGGCGTCGTTGCGCAGTCGTGCCACGTCCTCGGGGCCCACCGCGCCGGCGGGGTAGACGATGTCCGTCTCGCCCTCGCGGTCGGCGAAGTCGTGGACCAGGACGGGCGCGCCCGCCCGGAAGGCGGCGACGGCCCGGGCCACGGCGTTCCCGTCGCCCCGGGACTCGCTCGCGCTACGCCTCCTCGACACGGATTCTCACCTCGTCGCCGTCCGCCAGGTCGAGGGCGTCCCGGAGCTTCACCGGAGCGATGACCTCCAGTTGCGTCTCGTCGTGATGGGTCCGCTCGGGGACGATGACGTGGGCGCCGTCGACCCGGTCGTCGCCGTGCTCGATGGCCGCCGGGTAGCACGTCGCCGGGCCGAACGTCCGCTCCTCGTCCTCCCAGCCGTCGATCGGCACCGCGTCCATGGACGCCATCTCGGGGCGCACCCGCACGCTCGCCTCCTCCAGTTCCACGTTGAGCGTCCCGGGGAACGGCTCGTACCCCAGCCGTTCCTCGAACTGCTCCATGTAGCCGGGGAGGGAGATGTAGTGGCGACCCTCGCCCATGCCGCTCGTGACGGTCCCGACCAGTTCGAGCGACCGGTCGGACGCGAAGATGCGACGGTAGTCGGCGTACTCGCGGCGCAGCGCCGCCTCGCCGTCGGTCGTCGTCGTCACCCACTGTCCGTCGGCGACCACGTCGCGCTCGACCAGGTCGGCGGCCTCCAGGCGCTGGAGGCGCCGCGAGGCCGTCTGGCTCGACACGTCGAGCCGGTCGGCCAGCGTCGCACAGGAGACCTTCGACGGGCCGTCGAACCCGCCGGCCAGCGCGATCTCCTTCAGCGCGGCGAGTTCGTCGTGACCCACGGCGGACGCCGATGCCGTCCGTGACATACCCGGATCACGGTGGCGCGTCCGCATAAGCATAACGGATGCGGGATGCATCTCACATCTGAGACGCCTCGCGGGGACTGTACGCCACGTTCGTGCCAGGGGGTCCTGAAGGCGTCGGTCCGGGCGACCGTATCGGAATCCCCTTACCGGGGGCCGGTCAACGGCGCGGCATGTTCAGGGAGTTCCGGCGGGAGGTCGAGGCGGCGGTGGAGGGGGCGCTCGCCTCGCTCGACCTGCCGACCGACGACCTCGGCGTGGAGCGGCCGCCCGGGGACGTGGACGCGACGCTGGCGTCGAGCGTCGCCTTCCGGCTTGCCGGCGAGGTCGGCGCCCCGCCGCCGTCGGTGGCCGACGACGTGGCCGACGCCGTCACGGTCGAGGGGTACGACTACCTCGCGGCCGCCGACGCCCGCGGTCCGTACGTGAACTTCCGTGTGAGCGACCGCTACTACGCCGACACGCTCGACGCCGCCCGCGACGGGACGTACGGCCGCCTGCCCCCGACCGGCGAGTCGGTCGTCGTCGAACACACGTCGGCGAACCCGACCGGGCCGGTCCACGTCGGCCGGGCGCGCAACCCGATCCTGGGGGACGCCATCGCCCGGGCCCTCGACTACGCCGGCCACGACGTCGAGCGCCACTACTACGTCAACGACGCCGGCCGGCAGGTCGCGACGTTCGTCTGGGCCTACGAGACGTTCGACGAGAGCGACCTGCCGGAGCCCGAGCGCGACCGGGCGGACTACGAACTCGTGCGCTACTACCGGCGGGGCAGCGAGTTCCTGGAGGAGGGGCCCGAGGACGAGATCGCGGCCGCCGAGGCGGAAATCGAGTCGATCATGCAGGGGCTGGAGGAGGGCGACGAGGCGACCTACGAGCGGGTCAGCGCCGTCGTCGACCGGGTGCTCGACGGGATGTACGCGTCGCTCCGCCGCCTCCCCGTGACCTTCGACGAGTTCGTCAAGGAGACCCGGTTCATGCGCGACGGCTCGACCGACGAGGTGGTCGAACGGCTCAAGGAGAGCGACCACGCCGTCTACGAGGAGGACGCCTGGCAACTCGACCTCTCCCCCTTTGGCATCGAGAAGAACCTCGTCTTCGAGCGCTCGGATGGCACCACCCTCTACACCACCCGCGACCTCGCCCACCACGAGTGGAAGTTCGAGAACTTCGACCGCGCGGTGAAGGTGCTCGGCGAGGACCACCGCCTCCAGGAGGAGCAGTTGCGGGCCGCCCTGGAGATACTCGGCGACGACACGTCGCTCATGGAGACCGCGTTCTACTCCTGGGTCGACCTCCCCGAGGGCGGGATGAGCACCCGGGCGGGGACCGGCGTGGACCTCGACGACCTGCTGGACGAGTCCGTCGCCCGCGCCCGCGAGGAGGTCGAGGAGCGCCTCGACACCCGCGCGCGGGACGACGAGCTGGAGGAGGCCGACCTCGACCGCATCGCCCGGCAGGTCGGCGTCGGCGCCGTTCGGTACGACATCGTGGCCAAACAGCCGACGAAGGGCATCACCTTCGAGTGGGAGCGCGCCCTCGACTTCGAGGCCCAGTCCGCCCCCTACGTCCAGTACGTCCACGCCCGGTGCTGTGGCATCCTCGACGAGGCGCGGAGCGCGGGGCTCGACCCCGCCGCCGTCGACCCGGACCCCGACCGCCTCGACACGCCCGCGGAGCGCGACCTGCTCCGCGCCATCGCACGTCTCCCCGCCGAAATCGAGACCGCGGCCGACGACCTCCATCCCCACGTCGTCGCCACCTACACCCGCGACCTGGCCGAGACGTTCAACGCCTTCTACCGCGAGTGTCCGGTGCTCGACGCCGAGGCGGACCGCCGCGAGGCGCGGCTGGCGCTCGTTGTCGCCTCGCGCAACGCCGTCGCGAACGCCCTCGACGTCCTCGGCGTGGCCGCTCCGGCGTCGATGTAGGAACGGCCGCCGTCCGGGGACAGGGGACGCCAGCGGAGCCCCGACGGGACGGCGTCACCCGAACAGCCGGCTCAGAAAGCCCTTCGACTTCTCGTCCGCGTCCTCTTCCGGCTCTTCCCCCGCCTCTTCCGGCTCTTCGTCCGCTTCCTCCGCCGGTTCCTCGCCTGCCTCTTCCGGCTCTTCGTCCGCTTCCTCCGCCGGTTCCTCGCCTGCCTCTTCCGGCTCTTCGCTCGCGTCTTCTTCCGGTTCCTCGCCTGCCTCTTCCGTTGTCTCCTCCGTGGGTTCCTCGCCTGCCTCCTCCGTGGCCTCGTCCTCGCCCGCCGCGGCCGCTCCCTCGCCGGCGCGCTCCGAATCCTCCACCTCGGCCGCGTCGGTCCCGTCCCCCTCGCCGTCCGTTCCGCCCCCGGCCACCACGTCCGCGTCGGCGACCCGGTCGGGGGTCGCGGCCTCGACGTCGGGCCCGGGGGCGTGTTCGCCACCGGACGCCGGCGACTCCGCCTCGACCGGGGTGGCGACGCCGGCGTCCGGGCCCGGTTGTGCCTCCGTCCCGCCCGGTTCCGGTTCCGCTTCGTCGGGACGGGCCGCCGTCGCGTCGGACGCCCCGGCACCCGGTTCCTCGGCCTCGGGGACCTCCGCGCCCGTCAGCGTGGCCGCCAGCCGCCGGTAGGCGTGGGTCGCCGGGCTCCGGGGCGCGTACTCGACGAGCGGGATACCGGCCTCCATCGCCTCGGTGACGGCGTCGTCGTCCGGAACCGTCTCGAGCACCTCGCCGTCCAGCCGTTCGCGGGCCCGTTCGGTCCGCTCGCCGCGGGCGCGAACGATGACGAACCCCCGGAGCGGCGTCCCGAGGCGGCGGGTGACCGTCGCGGTCTTGGCGGTGTCGTCGAGCGCGGCCGGATCGGGCGTGGAGACGAGCACCACCTCGTCGGCCGCCCGGAGCGGCGCGAGGCTGTCCGTGCTCAGTCCCGCGCCGGTGTCGACGAGGACGTGGTCGTACTCGTCGGCCAGCGTGTCCAGAACGCCGGCCAGTTCGCCGGGGTCGGCGTCGGCGAAGTCGTCGAGATCGCGGGAGCCGGGGAGGACCGCCGGCCGGTCCGGCGGCCGGCGGACGGCCTCCGCGATCGTGGCCTCGCCGGCGAGCACGTCGTGGAGGGTCGGGCCGTCGTCCGCGACGCCGAGCGCCGATCCGAGGTTGGCCATCCCGAGGTCGGCGTCGACGACCACGGTCTCGTGGCCGGCCGCCGCCAGCGCCGACCCGAGGTTCGCGGTCGTCGCCGTCTTTCCGACGCCGCCCTTGCCGCTGGCGACCGCGTATACCCGTCCCATGCGTCGAACGTCCCTGCCAACCCAAATAAAGGTGTACCCCGCTACCGGGGGCTGAACCCCCGCGAGGGGCGTTCTGCCGTCGAACGTACCCCGACGTTCATATCCCATGCGGGAACCAGGCGGCGCGTGTCCGTCGCGTTCGCCGACCTCGCCCGCGCCGCGTACTGTCGCCGACAGCTCTACTACGCCCGCCGCGACGACGACCGGGGGCCGCCGCCCGAAGTCCGGGCCCGGAAACGGCTCGCGTTCCGCTACCCGGCGGTCAGGGACGGCGGGCCGGTCCCGGACGCGGTCGCGGTCGAACCGGCGGTCTACCGGGACCGCCTCGACCGCCTCGCGGAGCGCGACGACTGGGCGGCCCTCGTCTCGCCGGCGGGGCGGGCCGTCCGCCTCGACGGGAAGGACTGTCACGGGGTTGCCCACAAGGTGCTCGACGACCCGCCGCGGCCGAGCGTCGTCTCGCCCGGCGAACCGCCGGACCGGGGCGTCTGGCGACCCCAGCGCGTGCGGGCCGTGGCGACCGCGAAGGCGCTCGCCTGGGAGCGCGAACGGCCGGTCGAGCGCGCGCTCGTCGAGTACCCCGCCCACGGCGTCGTGCGGACGGTCCGGCTGACGGGCGGGGCGAGGGCCGACTACCGGCGGACGCTGCGCGCCGTCCGGCGGACGGAGGGGGTCCCGCCGCGGACCGACGACCGGGGGAAGTGTGACGGGTGTGCCTACCGGGAGCAGTGCGGCGTCCGGACCCGATCGCTCCGGTCGCTGCTCTCCCGTACCTGATCAGTCCGCCCCGGTCAGCCACGCCTCGACGGCGTCGGCCCGGGCGCCGCGCCGGACGATCTCGCCGGTCCCGGGGTCGACCACCGTCGACTCGGTGCCGGGCGTCTCGCCGGCGTCGAGGACCGCGGCGACCCCCTCCCGTATCCGGTCGTCGAGGTCCGCCACGCGGCGGACGCTCGGCCGGCCGGAGACGTTGGCGCTCGTGGCGGTGACGGGGACGTCCGCCGCGGCGAGGAAGGCGAGCGCGCGGTCGTGGGCGGGGACCCGCACCCCGACGCGCTCGCGGCCGCCGGTCAGGACGTCGGGGAGGGCCCCCTCGCGGCGCGCGACGACGGGCGTGACGGGGCCGGGCAGGAACGCCCGCATGAACCGCTCCTCGCGGGGCGTTGGGTCGACATACCGGAGCGCGGCGGCGACGGTCGGGAAGCCGGCCGAGAGCGGGTCGTCACGCGACCGCCCCTTCAGGTCAAAGACGCGCGCGACCGCGGCGGGGTCGGTCGCGTCGGCGCCGAGGCCGTAGACCGTCTCGGTGGGGTAGACGACCAGATCGCCGGCCCGGACCGCGGCGGCGGCCGCGTGGACCGCGTCGGCGTCGGTCATGCGACGCGGCGGACCGCGGCCTCGAGGTCGTCGTAGGCCGGGAACTCGGGCCACTCGCCCGCGACCCAGGCGTACCGGACGGTGCGCTCCCCGTCGAGGACGAACGTCGCAGGGCGAGGTTCGGAGACGCCCGCCATCCCGTCGAGGTCGTGAGCGATGCCGTACTCGGCGGCGACGCCGTTGGCCGGGTCCGAGAACAGCCGGTAGTCCATGCCGCGCTCCTCGATCAGCGTCTTGTGCTCGTAGGGGGTCGAGATGGAGAGGCCGACGACCGTGAGGTGCTCGCCGAGGTCGCGGTCCCGGAGTTCGTTCCAGATGTACGTGGCGGGGAACGCGCCGTCCATGGGGTAGAAGACGAGCAGAACGGGGCCGTCGTCGGTCAGGTCGGAGAGCGAGACGTCCTCCCAGTACTCGTCGGTCACGAGCGGGCGGGTGAAGTCGGGGGCGACGTCGCCCTCGTCGACGTGGTCGGTCGGCGGGAGGTCGACCACGTCGAAGTCGAGGTCGGCCATCAGGCGTCCCCCTCCTGCGCGCCATCGTCGCCGTAGGTACGGTCGAGGTACTCGACGACGTTGGCCGACTCGGACATCGTCACGCCCGTCCGCTCGTCGACGATGGCCGGGACGGTGCGCCTGCCGGTCAGGCGCTTGACGACGTCCCGGTCCGAGTGCATCGGCTCGACGAACCGCGAGCGGTAGTCGAGGCCGTACTCGTCGAGTTTCCGGACGACCCGCTCGCAGAACGGACACGCCTGGAGGCGGTACAGGGTGATCGACGGCTCGGCCGCGCTCATGTGGGGTCCTTGGGGGCGTATCGGGCCTAAGCCCTTCGCCCGCGGAGCCGTCACGGCAGGGACGGGCGCGTCGACGCCCGGCGACCGGGACGATGGACGGCCCGGCGAGACCGGTCCCGGCGACCGGGAGAGACGAAGGCCAAAGGGCAAACCCTTAATTCCGGCGCCTGACAAGAGCGAGTACTCGATGGGGCCCGCACAGTGGGCAGTAGCTGCCACGAGTGGCGCGCCGATCACGGCGCCGGCACAGACGGACGTGTTCGGCGTCACGGTGACCGACGGGACGATCACGGTCGTCGGAACGGCCGTCATCCTCGTCCTGCTCGCGCTCTCGGCCTTTTTCTCCTCCTCCGAGATCGCCATGTTCTCGCTGGCGAAACACCGGGTCGACGCGCTGGTCGAGGACGGCGTCCCGGGCGCGAGGGCCGTCCAGGCGCTGAAGTCGAACCCCCACCGCCTGCTCGTCACGATCCTCGTCGGCAACAACATCGTCAACATCGCCATGTCCTCCATCGCGACGGGCCTCTTTGCCATCTACCTCTCGCGGGGCCAGTCGGTGATCGCGGCCACGCTGGGGATCACCACGCTGGTCCTCCTGTTCGGCGAGAGCGCCCCCAAGTCGTACGCGGTCGAGAACACCGAGTCGTGGGCGCTCCGGATCGCCCGGCCGCTGAAGTACAGCGAGTACCTCCTCCTGCCCCTGGTCGTCGTGTTCGACCGCCTGACGCGGGCGATCAACCGCGTGACCGGCGGCCGGTCGGCGATCGAGACCTCCTACGTGACCCGCGACGAGATCCGCAACATGATCCAGACCGGGGAGCGCGAGGGGGTGATCGAGGAGGACGAGCGCGAGATGCTCCAGCGCATCTTCCGGTTCAACAACACGATCGCAAAGGAGGTGATGACCCCCCGGCTGGACATGACCGCCGTCCCGATCGACGCCGACATCGACGAGGCCATCGGGACCTGTATCCAGGCCGACCACGAGAACCTCCCCGTCTACGACGGCACCCTGGACAACATCATCGGCATCGTCAGCCTGCGCGACCTGATCCGCGAGCGCAACTACGGCGAGAGCAGCGCCGCCCTCACCGACCTCGTCCAGCCGACGCTGCACGTGCCCGAGTCGAAGAACGTCGACGACCTGCTCCAGGAGATGCAGGAGAACCGGCTGGAGATGGTGATCGTCATCGACGAGTTCGGCACCACCGAGGGGCTGATCACCCTGGAGGACATGGTCGAGGAGATCGTCGGCGACATCCTCGACGGCGACGAGGCGGTCCCCTTCGAGTTCCTCGACGGCGGCGACTGCCTGGTCCGTGGCGAGGTCAACATCGACGAGGTCAACGAGGTGCTGGAGATCGATCTGCCCGAGGGCGAGGAGTTCGAGACGCTCGCGGGCTTCGTGTTCAACCGGGCGGGCCGCCTGGTCGAGGAGGGCGAGGTCATCACCTACGACGGCGTCACGATCCGCATCGAGGACGTGGAGGACACCCGAATCCGGCGGGCACGGATCACCACGGACGATGCGGACGAGGGCGACGAGGCGGCGGCGGGGGATTCGTCGGACCCCGTGACCGGCGAGGCCGACGGCGGGCGGGAGGTCGGGCAGTGACGCGGATCAGGTGACCGCGAGGACCGCCGAGAGCGCGGCGTAGCCGCCCGCGAGCGCGAGCGCGAGCGAGCCGATCCACGCGAGCACCGTGTAGCCCATCTTCCGGCGACTGACCCCGCTCCCGCCGGCGGCGTAGCCCGACCCGACGATGGCGCTGACGATGATCTCGTTGAACGAGACGGGGACGCCGAGCGCGACGGCGACCTGCGCGATGACGAACGAGGGGATGAGTGCCGCGATGGAGCGCCGGGGGCCGAGCGAGGAGTAGTCCTGCGCCAGCGCCTTGATCATCCGGGGCGCGCCGGTCCAGGACCCGAGCAGGAGGCCGAGCCCCCCGCCGACGAGCACGGCACCCAGGGGCAGTTCGACGGTGTCGAGGAGGGGGACGAGCGGCCCGATGGCGAGGCCGACCTGGCTCCCGCCGGCGGAGAAGGCGACGAGGCCCCCGAGCGCCAGCAGGAAGCGACGCTGACCGCGCTCGGGGTCGGTGACCATCCCGTGGCGGAGCCCCGCCACCACCCCGAGGACGACGGCCGCAGTGACCAGCAGGCGGCCGAGGCCGAGGCCGGCGACGGCGACCGCCGGGAGTCCCACGGCGCCGGCGAGCGCCCGGCCGACGACCGCCGACAGGGACGCCGACGCGGCGCCGGGAGCAAGGACGGTGAACCCGACGTTGGCGACGATGGCGGCGACGAGGCCCGCCAGAACCGGGACGATGACCCGCTCCTCGACGCGCTCGTGGCGGAGGAGGCGGGCGGTGACGTAGGCCGTCCCGCCGCCGAGGAAGGGGACGAGCACCCAGAGCGCAACGATCTGTCGGTATTTGGGCCAGGCGGGGGCTCCCCCGAGCGCGAGGCCGACGCCGACGACCGCGCCGGTGACGGTGAAGGCCGTCGCGATGGGATAGCCCGCGAAGACGCCGAACGCGACGAGGAGCGCCGCGGTCAGGAGGCCGACCGTCGCCGCGACCGCCGAGAGCTGGACCCCCTCGATGAGCGCCGTCCCGACCGCCTGGGTGACGTTGGCACCCTGGAGGACGGCGCCGGCGAAGCCGAGCAGGCCGACGATGAACCCGGCGCGCATCACCGAGATGGCGTTCGCGCCGACCGCCGGTGCGAAGGGGGTCGACCCCGAGGACCCGGCGCCGATGGACCACGCCATGAACAGGCTCGCGAGCCCCGCCACGACGAGCGCCGCGAGCGTGCCCAGGGCCATTCCTGTCGCCCCTCGCCACGGCGTGCATTAAACCCTACCTATCGCTCACCGGTCGCGGTACGCCTCCTCGTACCCCTCCCGGAGGCTGACGAGCGTCCGCCTGACGAAGAAGTAGGCGAGGAGAACCAGGACGACCATGGCCCCGAGCAGGAGGAGGAACACGGGGTCGTCGAATCCGGGCGCCATGGACGGAATACCGGCGGGCGGGCCAAAGCCGTTTCGCCCGGGGTGTCCCGGCACCCACGCGCCGGCAGTCGCGGTGTGCACCGTCGACACGGGGCGGCACAAGAGCCTTCCGGATAGCCCGCCAGGTTCCCGACATGTCGAACCTCCTGCGAGAGATAACACAGCCGGACCTCCACCGGGGGCTCGAGGGCGTCGTCGTCGACGAGAGCGAGATCAGCGACATCGACGGGGACGCCGGTCGGCTCGTCTACCGCGGATACGACATCGAGGACCTGGCACGGGAGGCGAGCTTCGAGGAGGTGGTCTACCTGCTCTGTGAGGGCTCGCTCCCGGACGCCGCGGCGCTCGACGACCTCGCGTCGTCGATGGCGAGCGGGCGGGGAATCGAGGACGGTGTGCTCGACCTCCTCGCGGAACTCGCCGTGCAGGACGAGGCGCCGATGGCGGCGCTCCGGACGGCGACATCGATGCTGTCCGCGTACGAACCCGAGCGGGAGGCGGACCCGCGGGACCGCGGGCCGACCCTCCGGAAGGGGCGGCGCATCGCGGCGAAGATGCCGACCATCGTCGCGGCGTTCGAGCGCCTGCGCCGGGGGGAGGAGCCGATCGAACCGCGCGAGGACCTCGGGCACGCCGCGAACTTCCTCTACATGCTCCACGGTGAGGAGCCCGACGACGTGGCCGCCGAGACGTTCGACATGGCGCTCACGCTCCACGCCGACCACGGGCTCAACGCCTCGACGTTCACCACGCTCGTGATCGTCAGCACCTACGCCGACGTCTACAACGCGATCACGGGGGGAATCGAGGCGCTGTCCGGGCCGTGGCACGGCGGCGCCAATCAGGACGTGATGTTGAGCCTGATGGAGATCGACGAGAGCGGGCAGGACCCCCGGGAGTGGGCCCGCGAGACCGTCGAGGCGGGCGAGCGCGTGCCCGGCTGGGGCCACCGCGTCTACAACGTCAAGGACCCCCGGGCGGAGATCCTCCAGGAGCGCAGCGAGATGCTGGCGGAGGCCACCGGCGAGCGGAAGTGGTACGAGTACGCCAGCGAGATCGAGGCGTACCTCACCGAGGAGGTCGGCCTCCCCGAGAAGAACATCGCACCGAACGTGGACTTCTACTCGGGCTCGGTGTACGACCAGCTCGGCATTCCGGTCGACCTCTACACGCCGGTCTTCGCGATGAGCCGGGTGGCCGGGTGGCTGGCCCACGTCCTCGAGTACCAGGAGGAGAACCGCCTCATCCGGCCCCGGGCGCGCTACGTCGGCCCGGCGGACCGCGAGTTCGTACCGCTCGACGAGCGGTAGGTGGATAGACGCGGCAAACGATCCGGGACCGATCCGGCGCCCCTGCCGCCGACCGGCGGCCGTAGGCTTATCCCCCGACGGGGCGAAACGCCGCGGGTATGACGATCAGCGATATCGCCAGGCGGGACGTGGTGTCGGTTCGTCCGGGAACGGGGGTCGAGGACATCGCCGAGGTACTGCGGACGGAGCGGGTCGGAAGCGCCGTGGTCGTCGAGGACGAGGAACCGGTCGGCATCGTCACCGACCGCGACATCGGCATCGGCATCTGGGACCACGAGGAGCCGTCGGCCGCGACCGCAGCGGACCTCATGACCGCCGACCCCGTGACCGTCGAACTCGACGAGGGCATCTACGACGCGCTCGAACTGGCGAGCGAGGCGAACGTCCGCCGCCTCCCGGTCGTCGAGGACGGACGCCTCGTGGGCATCGTCACGCTCGACGACTTCGTCGTCCTCCTCTCCGGCGAGTTCGAGGAAGTGTCCGACGTGGTCCAGGCCGAGTCGCCGTCCTACTGAGGCGGGACATCGCGGCCGACCCGTCCTGGCGTGTTACCACGACACAAGCTGAAACGGGCGCTTGAGCCTACGTCGCGTATATGCGGGGCCGACCCGTAGCCCGGCGTGCGGGGTTCCCCGACCACGACCTCCCCGTCGGGGGACCCCACGCCACGCCCCACCGCCCACGAGGGCCGTCGACCCCGCTGGCGTTTCATCCCTCCTCCCCCTTTCGTGACGCCCCGTCGACGGTGAACTGCTTCACCGTCGTCCCGTCGACGGTCCGGAGCGTCCCGTCGAGTCCCCCGTCCGTCGCGCGGAGTTCGGCGTGCGTGGCGGGACCGCCCCGGGGGGCCGCGTGGCTGCCCGGGTTGAGCAGCGTCGGCGGGCCGTCGACGACCATGGGCCGGTGCGTGTGGCCGAAGACGACCAGCGCCGCGTCCCGCGAGCGCCCGAGCATCGAGAGCGCCGTCCGTCCCCCCTCGTGGGTGTGGGTGACGACCAGCCGGACGTCGCCGTACCGGAGGGTCCGCGTCGCGGGCAGGCGCTCGCGCACCGCGGGGTCGTCGGCGTTCCCGTGGACCGCGTGGACCGGCCCGCCCGCCGCGTCCGCGAGGCCGTCGAGGACCGCCGCCGTCGTGAAGTCGCCCGCGTGGACCACCCGGTCCGCGTCGGCGACGGCCGCGGCCGTCCGGCCGCGCAGGCGGGGGTCGTCGGTGCCGTGGGTGTCCGAGAGGACGACGAGCATCGGCGGCCGTTGGGCGCCGGGGGTGGAAAAGCCGCGGGTCCGGGGCGGGAAGCCGACCACGACGGCCGCAGGAATCCGGCGGGGGCGACGACGCAAGCCGGGAGCGACCGTGGGGGCCGACAGCGGAACGGGCGGCCGAGCGCGAACTCGACCGCCCGCTCCCGACGCGGAGGTTTCACTTCCGATCCGGTGTTAACGAGGCTTTATATGCGGAGCCGCGCAAGAGCCGTCCATGGCGGAGGACGACCTCGAAGACCTACCAGGTGTCGGTCCCGCGACGGCGGACAAACTGCTCGACGCCGGGTTCGAGACCTACCAGAGCATCGCGGTGGCCAGCCCGGGCGAACTGTCGAACAGCGCCGACGTCGGGGAGTCGAGCGCCGGCGACATCATCAACGCCGCGCGGGAGGCCGCCGACGTCGGCGGCTTCGAGACGGGCGCGGCGGTGCTGGAGCGGCGCGAACAGATCGGGAAGCTCACCTGGCGGGTGCCGGAGGTCGACGAACTGCTCGGCGGCGGGGTCGAGACCCAGTCGATCACGGAGGTGTACGGCGAGTTCGGCGCCGGGAAGTCCCAGGTGACCCACCAGCTCTGCGTGAACGTCCAGCTTCCCCCCGAATACGGCGGGCTGGAGGGCGGCGCCATCTTCGTCGACAGCGAGGACACCTTCCGGCCCGAGCGCATCGACGACATGGTTCGGGGGCTCGACGACGAGGCCATCCAGGCGACGATGGACCAGCGCGGCATCGAGGGCGACCCCGGCGACGAGGCGGCCATGGAGGAACTGATCGAGGAAGTTCTCGACCGCATCCACGTCGCCAAGGCGTTCAACTCCAACCACCAGATCCTCCTCGCCGAGAAGGCGAAGGAACTGGCGAGCGAGTACGAGGACACCGACTGGCCCGTGCGCCTGCTCTGTGTCGACTCGCTCACCGCACACTTCCGCGCCGAGTACGTCGGCCGGGGGGAACTCGCCGAGCGCCAGCAGAAGCTCAACAAGCACCTCCACGACCTCATGCGGATCGGCGACCTGTACAACGCCGCCGTGCTGGTGACCAACCAGGTGGCCTCCAACCCGGACTCCTACTTCGGCGATCCGACCCAGCCCATCGGGGGCAACATCCTCGGCCACACCTCGACGTTCCGCATCTACCTCCGGAAGTCGAAGGGCGACAAGCGGATCGTCAGGCTGGTCGACGCGCCGAACCTCGCCGACGGCGAGGCAGTCATGCGGGTCCAGGACGCCGGGCTCGTGCCCGAGTAACTAGAAGTCCTCTTCGGTCCGCGTCGGGCCCGCCTCGTCAACCTCGCCCCGGTGGAGCTTCGCGCCGTCCTGGGCGACCTTCTCCGCGAGGACGGCGCACTTGATCCGCATCGGGCTGATCTCCACGCCGAGCATCTCGATCACGTCGTCGCGATCCATCGCCTGCAGTTCCTCGACCGTCATCCCCTGGAGCTCGTCGGTGAGCATCGAGGCGGCGGCCTGCGAGATGGCACAGCCGTCCCCGGAGAATGCGGCGTACTCGATGGTTTCGCCGTCGTCCGCGAGGCGGACGTCCACCTGAATGGTGTCGCCACACGAGGGGTTCTCCCCGACGTGCGAGAAGGTGGGGTCGTCGAGTTCCCCGTAGTTCCGGGGGTTCTTGTAGTGGTCGAGGATCTGCTGGCGGTACATGTCCGAGCCCATGGCCATCGTTGTCAGCGGTAGGGCAGTACGGGGGTTAAGGGTTCCGGGGCCGACCGGCGAGCGCCCTCCCCGGTCCCGCGATCAGTCCGGACGGAGCCGTGTTGGCCACGGAGGAGTTCGGACCGGACCGGACGGAATCGGCGTCACCGGTGGGCGACCACCATCGACTCGGGCCCCGGCAACTGCTCGACCGTCGGGTCCGTGAACCCGGCCTCCCGGAGCCACTCGATGCACTCGCGGTGCGTGTAATCGAACCCGTCGGGGGTCTCGACGAGCATGTTGAGGCTCATGAGCAGCCCCATCTCGTTCTCGCGGCGCTCGTCGTCGATCATCGTCCCGTAGACGACGACGGC
>JBDGQA010000079.1:0-30986 GCA_042219325.1 Haloferacaceae archaeon
TCGCTCGTCGCCATCCTCGACGCCGACCAGGAGGGGTTCCTCCGCTCGGAGACCACGCTCGTCCAGACGATGGGCCGGGCGGCCCGCAACGTCAACGGGTCGGTGGTGCTGTACGCCGACGACCCGAGCGACGCGATGGAACGCGCGATCGAAGAGACCCACCGCCGCCGGGAAATCCAGCGCGAGTACAACGCGGAGCACGGCCACGACCCGCGTACCATCGAGAAGCCGGTCGGCGAGACGAACCTCCCCGGCGCCGAGACCGAGGTGAGCGACGCCACGGGCGAGGCCCCCGACACCCCCGACCAGGCGGCCCGCCGGGTCGAGCGCTTGGAGGAGCGGATGCAGGAGGCGGCGGACAACCTGGAGTTCGAACTCGCGGCCGACATCCGCGACCGGATCCGCGACCTGCGCGAGGAGTTCGACCTCGACGGCGGCGAGGACGACGCCGTCGCGCCCGAACCGGACCCCGAGTTCTGACGGCCCGATCAGGGGCGCCAGTCGACGCCCTCGTCGCCGTCGTCCCCGCTCCCGGCGGCATCGTCGTCCTCGCTCCCGTCACGGCCGTCGCTCTCCTCGCCCTCCTCGTCCACGACGACGCCGGTGTCCGGCAGCGTCAGGACGTTCTCCCGGCCCAGCCGGAACGTCTCGATCCGCCCGTCATCGCGGAGGGAGCCGACGACCTGGCTGGTGCGCGCGGCAGTCCAGTCGAACTCCTCGACGACCGCCTGCTGTTTCACCCGCCCGCCGCGCTCGCGGACGAGTTTGAGCACCTGCTCCTCGGGGCTCAACAGCTCCTCCGGCGGCTCCGCGGGCGTTTCCTCGCCGGTTTCGGCCGCCGCCGCCCCGGCGCTCCCTGCCTCGCCCGCACCGGCTCCCCCCTCCCCGGGTTCGCTCCCGGCGGTCGCGGCAGGGGCCGCCCCCTCGTCCCGTTCCCCCCGTCGTCGATAGACCAGCGCCGCTGCCGCGAGGCCGAGGAGCGCAAGCACTCCCATCGCGAGGGCGCCGACGGGCAGGCCGCCGGCGGGGCGCAGTACGATCCGGGGCTGGTCCGGGCCGAAGTCGACCGGTCCCTCCCAGACGACCGCCCCCTCGCGCTCGTCGTAGCCGTCCGGGGAGACCGACACCGCCTCGTAGTCGTCGGGCCACGAGATGATCAGCCGGCTCTCGCTGTCGAGGAAGAGCCCCGAGAGCGCGTCGCCGACGAGTAGCCGGTCACCGTCGACCTGCGCGAACCCGATCCACTCGAACCGGTAGCTCACAACGCCGTACGACTGGGGCAACTGCCGCTTCTCGGCCGTCACCGAGACGTTCGCCAATCGCATCTCTCGGCCCGTGGCGTTCGACGCGGCCGCGACCGTCCGATTCATCCGCGCCGCGAACCGGCCGACGTACGCGCTCCGGTTCGCCCGGATGTCGGCCTGCAGCCCCTCGAACGCCTCGGTCACGTTCGGGTTGTCGAGCCGGATCCGGTACTCGACGGTCCAGGTCGCCGATCCGTCGGGCGCGACGTGGGCCCGCAACACGACCCCGTCCGGATCGACGTCGTCGGTCTGTGGGGCCAGCGACGGGCCGGTGGCCGCGCCCGCGACTCCCGGGAGGGCGAGCGAGAGGGCGAGCGCGACAGCCAGCGCACACGCGAGGAGCGCCGTCCCGGCCGCTCGGTCCATACCCCGCATCCCATCCGCGAGCGTATAGTCGTTATCGAATCGGACGCCGCCGGCCGCCACCACGCTTTTGCCCGTCCCCGCCCGACTTCCCGTATGGACCGCGCCGGCATCGACGCGGAGGACCTCCTCAAACTCGTTCTCGTCCTCGTCGTTGTCTGGCTCGCCCTGGAGGTCATCGACAGTCTACTCGACATCGCCTTCGGGATTCTCGGCATCTTCCGCCCGTTCCTCGGCCTCATCGTCCTGGTGCTCATCGTGCTCTTCCTCCTCGACCGGATCTGAGGGCCAGCGTCCGGTCCGCCCACCGCGGTCGACACGCTCATCCCGCCGCCGGCCGAGGGCGCGGCGTGGACAGCCTGAACGCCCCCGTTCCGGGCGCCGTCGAGCGCCTCGCGTCCGACCTCGCGCCCGTCCTCGCGCCCTTCGACCGCCAGCGGGAGCGCAAGAGCCTGGTCTGCAAGCGGTTCGAGGCGTACGTCGACCGGGCCGACGTCCGCGAGGCGCTCGCCGGCGCCCCGGCCGTCGAGGCCCGCGTGACCGGCGTCGACTACTTCGCGCGCCCCCTGCGTGGCCCGGGGCCGGTGGTCTACCTCGCCGTCGAGAGCCCCGGCCTCCGGCGGATTCACGACCGGCTCGTCGACCGATTCGGTGCCATCCCGGGACTGGAGGGCGACGAGTACGTCCCGCACGTCACGCTCGCCCGCGGCGGCGACGAGGCGGCGGCCGAGCGGGCGGCCGCCCGCGACGTCGACCCGGTCACCTGGACCATCTCGCGGCTGGACGCCTGGGACGTCGAGTACGGGGAGCGGGTGGGATCGATCAGCCTCCCCGTCCCCGGGGGGGAGGGGTAAGCGCCGAGGTCCACCCCCCCGTCACCGGGAAAGGGACCCGCCCGTTTGTGGGTGTCATTCACACACGGTTTTTTGGGGCGGAAGCGGGTAGTTCACCGCACCGACTCATGCGATCACGTACGGGCCGCGCGCTGTCCACGGGGCTCGCAGCCACGGCGGGAATCGCGACGCTCATCGCCGTCACGAGCGGCCGGGCGCGTGCCCACGTGGATTACGTCAGGAACGAATCGGGGGAGTTCATCCCCCTTCTCCGGCTCATCGTGGAGGTCCTCTCTCACCCGGTTAATCTCGCGTTCTTCCTCGGCGGCGGGGTCGTAGTGGGCGTGGCCGTCGGGGGCTACCTGTACGTTCGACCGCGGTTCCGGGACGTCGAGGTGCTCCGCGAGACGCTCGACGGCTACCGGGATCTCGTCCCCTGGATGCTTCGACTCGCTATCGGCTTGCCGCTGGTCGGGGCGGGCTTTTCGGGCTACTTTTTCTCCCCGGTCGTCGGCGTGCAGTCCCGCCTCCTCCAGGTCGGGATCGGGTTTCTCCTGCTGTTCGGGCTCGCAACCCGTTTCGTCGCCGCGCTCGGCCTCCTCGCGTACCTCGTCGGTCTCGTCTTCCATCCCCGACTCCTGCTCGCTCTCGAGTACGTACCGGGGTTTCTGGCAATCGTCTTGGCGGGGAGCGGCCGGCCGAGCGCGGACCACATGCTCCAGCAGGTCGCCAGCGCCGACCGCACGCTCTATGGCCGGATTGACCCCATCCATCATCTGGCAGCATGGTTCCACGCCCGGATCGACCCTTTCGAGACGTACATCCCGACGGTGCTCCGGATCGGGGTGGGCGTGTCGTTCATCTATCTCGGTGGCGTCCAGAAGTTGATCCAGTCCGGCGAGGCGCTGGTCGTCGTCCACCGGTACAACCTGGAGGCGCTCCTCCCGATCACGGCCAAAGCGTGGGTGTTCGCCGCCGGCGTCACGGAGATCGCGCTGGGAATCGCGCTGATCCTCGGGCTGTTCACCCGCGGAGTGGCGGCGGTCTCGTTTTTCATGTTCACGGTTACGCTGTTCGCCCTCGCCAACGACCCGGTGCTCGCACACATCCCGCTGTTCGGGTTGGCCTCTGCCATCTTCACGCTCGGCGCCGGGCCGTTGGCGTTCGACACCCGGATCGGCTCCGTCCCCACCTCCCACGGATCGCAAGCCTCCGGGACCGACTGACCGTCGGGACGGCCATCGGCTATCCCGAGTCCGGAGGTTCGGCGTTCGGAGGGGGTCTGTGTTCCCGTCCGACTCGTTTGCCCTGTCCCCGGGCCAATACTCTTTATGACGTGTCGCGAACGTCCGACGATGGGAGGCGGTGTCATCGTCGCCGGCGGTCGCTCGACGCGTTTCGGCGACGCGGACAAAGCCGTCGCGGAACTGGCGGGAACGCCGCTGATCCGGCGGGTCGCCGACCGCCTCGCGTCCGTCGTCGACGGGGTGGTCGTCAACTGTCGGGGCGACCAGCGCGACGCCATCGACGACGCGCTCTCCGGGTTCGACCGACCCGTCTCGTTCGCGCTTGATCCCGAACCGGACCTGGGTCCGATGGCGGGCATGGCGACCGGGCTGGAGGCCGTCGGTTCCGAGTACGCGCTCGTCGTCGCCTGTGATATGCCGTTCGTCGATCCGGCGTTCGTCGACTACCTCTTCGAGCGGGCCGACGGACACGACGCGGCCGTCCCGCGCCCGGACGAGTGGTTCCAGACGACACAGGCCGTCTACCGAGCCGACCCGATGGTCGACGCCTGCGAACGAGCCCTCGATGCGGGGGAGCGACGCATCGTCAAGCCGCTGTTCGACCTCGACTACGAGGTCGTCGACCGCGACGAGATCGAGGCCCATACGTCCCTGAAGACGTTCGAGAACCTGAACACGCGCGAGGAGTTCGAGGCGGCGGCGAGTCAGTTCTAGCCCGAACGATCCGTCCGACCGATCAGCGTTCGACGATCCCGATCAGCGGATCGTCCGCCCGCATCTCCGCGAGGACGACACGGGGTACGTCCGCCCGGCCGTGGATCTCCGCGGCTATCTCGCGGGCCGTCGCTTCGAGATCGGCGTCGTCAACCATGTTGACCAGCGGGATCGCCGTCGCGTCGGTCGGTACGTCCTTCAGTCCCCCCTCCTCGCTGGCGAGTACGGTACCGACGTCGACCGGACGCAGCGTCGCGCCGGGCTCCCGTCCCGTCAGCGCGGCGACGCGGTCGACGCGGTGAACGTGCTCGTCGGTCAGGGATCTGCCGACGACGTGGGCGCTGGCAACGGGGACAACCGTCTCCGTCCCGGGTAGCTGCGGTTCGCGCTCGTTCGGAGCTTTGAACAGTCGCATCCGTGCGCCGTCGGCCTTCACGAGGATCGCCCCGGCGACGTCGGCGTCCGCGAGGGCGTCGACGGTGGCCGTGTCGTACCCCCGGTACCGGTCCGCCCGTTCCCGCTCGGGCACGACCCCGACGGGCCAAGCGTCGGCGGACGCCACGGCCGGGGCGGGATCGTCCGTCACGGCGACGTGGTCAACCCACGAGTCGAAGATGGGGATCCGGACTGTCGCCGTCACGGCCGCGCGGTCGATACGGCCGGCGAGCGTCGCCATCGTCGTCTTCTTCCCGCCAGCACCGACGAAACAGGTCGTTCCGGCGGTCGCCTCGAGCGCGTCGACGATGTCCATGTCCTGGGCCACGGCCACACGACGTGTAACGATTGCCCCGACGCGTCCGATTCGGACCGAACTCGGTCGGGTCCGTGTGGCAATCGTGGCGTTCGGACGTCTCCATCGCACTGGTCTCCGGACGCCGGCTGGACCGGTGCCCTGCTCGCGTTGCTGTGTGGTGACAGTTCGTATCATGCCCGTGCCGCCGCTCCGGGGTGGACGACCGGGACCGTCGTGTCACCTCTCCCGAGTCGATGGCACTCTCCCGTGTCACTTATGCATCATTTTTGATAACCCTTAACCCCGGCACGCCCCTTCGGTGCAGGGCGATGGGGCGCTCTGTCGACGACCTGCTCAGGGTGGATCTGTCCGCCGGCACGGTCGAGCGCGAGCGCGTTCCGGCGGACTGGCGGCGGAAGTATCTCGGGGGGAAGGGACTGGGTGCACGCTATCTCTACGAGGAACTCCCTCCGGAGGCCGATCCGCTCGGCTCGGCGAACGTCCTGCTGTTCATGCTCGGACCGCTTTCCGGACTGCTGCCCGGCGAGCAGCGGTATTCGGCGGTCACGAAGTCGCCGCTCACCGGAACGTTTCTCGACTCCTACGCCGGCGGTACGTTCCCGGAAACGCTCGCGGGCGCGCTCGATACCCACCTCGGCCTCCTGGTGACCGGCCGCGCCGACGAGCCCGTCAACCTCGTGGTCGAAGACGGAACCGCACGCATCGAGCCGACCGACGCGTGGGGCGCGGACGCGGTCGAAACCTGCGAGCGGTTCCCGGACGCAGCCGTCGCGTGCATCGGGCCGGGGGGCGAACACCGGGTCGCGTACGCGACCATCGCCTCGGATCGGGCCGAGCATCACGCGGGCCGCGGCGGGGCGGGGGCCGTCATGGGGGCCAAGCGGCTGAAGGCCGTCGTGGCTCGCGGCGATCCCCCCGAGCCGATGGGGGAACTCGCCGCCCTCCGGGAGCGCGCCGAGGCGGCGTTCCGCGAGGCCGACACGGGGAAGTGGCAGGTCGCCAGCGGCACCCTCGAAAGCGTCGACTTCGCGGACTACGCAGGCGTGCTGGCGGCGCGGGGCTGGCAGGAGCGGGGATTCGAGGCCACCCGGGAGATCGGCATCGAGGCCGCCCGCGCGGCGGCCCGCGAGCGCGAGCACGACGCCCCGATTCCGGGCGGATTCCGGACCGAGACCCCCGAGGGCGATTCGGTCCCGCGTGGCGCGACCGCGATGACGCTCGGCGCGGGCCTCGGCCTGGACGAGTTCGACGTCGTCGCCGAACTCGGAGAACGATGCAACCGCCTCGGGGTGGACCTCATCAGCGTCGGAAACGCCGTCGCGTGGGCGATCCGTGCAACCGAGGCGGGCCTCGTGACCCGCGACCTCGCCTTCGGCGATCCCGACGGGGCCCGCGCGTTGATCGAGGAGATCGCCCGGCGCTCGTCGGACCTCGGGGATGCGCTCGCCGACGGCGTGGCAGCCGCGGCCGAGCAGTACGGCGGTTCCGACTTCATCCCCACCGTGAAGGACATGGCTCTCCCCTCGTACGACCCGCGGGGTGCGGCGAGCATGGCGCTGGCGTACGCGACCAGCGATCGGGGTGCGTGCCACCGGCGTGCCCGCCCGGTCGAGCGCGAGCCCTTCGAGGCGCCGTGGGGGCCGGCCGAGGTCGCGGCCGCGGTCGTCGAGGCGCAGGACGCCCGCTCGGTGCGCTGGAGCCTGGTCGCGGACGACTTCGTCGGCGAGGCTGTCGCTGCCGAGGAGTGGCTCGATGCCGCCGGGTACCCGCACGGAGACCTCGCGCGGACGGGCGAGCGCATCTGGAACCTCACCCGCCTGTTCGCCGTCCGCGAGGGGTTCGCGCGCGAGGCGGACGCCTTGCCGGACGCCCTCGACACGAACGGGGCGCTTTCCGAGGCCCGCTTCGAGGCGATGCTCGACGCCTACTACGCCATGCGGGGCTGGAGCGCCGACGGGATTCCCGCCCGCGGGACGCTCGCGAGACTCGACCTTCTGGCGACGGCCGACGACCGCACGCCCGTCGCGGACGCGCCGCTCGACCCCGATACGTCGACCGAACACGACCCCGATACTGACCCATGACCGACCGTATCGACCTCGATGAACTGGCGGAGGAGTCCGACGAGGAAGGCGACCGGCCGAACCGCGGCGACTGGTTCTGGCGGGACGAGGACGGTCCCCCCTCGGAACCAGCCCCGGAACGGATCGCTGACGACGCCGGCGCTCGGGAGAGCGACACCCGGACTCCAGCCGCCGACAGCTCCGAACCGGAGACGGACACGGCCGCCGGTGGGCCCAGCAGCCCGGTGCCCCACGTTCCGCGGAAAAACCAGGACAGGCCCGTGGGCATTCCAAAGGAGGGTGGCGGTGCGGGGGGAGGGCCGACGAAGGACCAGCAGCACGAAGGAGCACCAGTGGACGAGCCGTCGACCGAAACGCCAACCGAGGGGGCGGAGGCGATCGGGGAGGGGCCGCACGGCGGCGGCGTCGACGACATGACGATGGCGCTCACCTACCGGGCGGCACAACGCCTCGCGGACCCGGCGGCGGCGCTCGCGGACGCCTCCCGGTGGGCCGACTGGCTCGGTATCGTCGGTGACGTGGATGCTCACGTCATCACCAACTTCCAGCGCGACCACCGCATCGACGTGGATTTCTTCAACGGTTCGGGTGCGGGACCGGGCGAGCGCCTCGCCGACATTGACGAACATACGATGTTCTTCGCCGAGCGGATGGTTGTCGTGGGACTCGATGGGGAGGAACACATCGCAGAGGAGGCCGGATGGGAGTTCGTCCCGCTGTCGGCGGCTGCCGAGAAGGCGGGCTGGAGGCTCGCGAACGCGGAGTAGTTTTTTGCCGTCAGAGGGCCAATCCCTACGGGAGGTGGACGACATGGGAATGCGAACGGCACTTCAGGGGACTCGGTGGATCACCTTCGGCGTCCTGGCCGCGGCTGTCTGGATGCTCCTCATCGTCTACGAGGTGGCCACGGCGTTCGACTGGGCAGAGGTAACCGTCCAGAACTTCCTCGGACAGGCGGCCATGAGCGGCGTCGTCGGACTGGTCGTCATGGCGGTCACCCTCGGTCTGCTCGTCGTCTTCTACGGCGAGTTGGCCGAAACTGAACCGGCTCCCGAGGCGTGGCCCCCCGAGTAGACATGCCCTACTTCGAGTGCGACGGGTGCGGCCAACTGATCAACCTCACGACCTTCGACGCGTCGGAACTGCGCGAGCACTGTCCGGTCTGTGAGGCGACGACGACCTGGCGGATCGCGTTCGAGTCCGAGGAGGGGGCGTCGTTTTGAGCCTCGAATTCGAGGTCGGCGACCGGTTCCTCGCGGCCGCCGAGGAGTGGGGGGACCGCCGGATGATGGACACCGAGGACGCGCTCGAATCCAAGGCCGAACAGGCGCTGCTCGAGATCGAACACCTCGTCGCCGACGCCTACGAGGTCGAGTTCGACGTCGACGGTCACACCGTCGTCCACGAACCCACCGACGAACTCGACCGGTTCCTCGGGGAACAGGCCGCCGAAACCGGTCTCGACAGGAGCACGCTGCTCAAACTCCACGTCGACCTGTTCGCCCGCGCCTTCCTCGAGGAAGCACGGGACGAGGAGCGCCCGCCCGACGCGCCCCGGCGGGACTGACCGGCCGGCGTCCCCGTCGCTGGACTCCCCACCGTGCGGTGCGCGCTCGGCTTCGAGTCAGTTCGCGCGTGTACCGATCCGGTTGTCGTACCGGGTCACGACGTCCGGGTTTGATAGCCCCACCGACGCCCGGCGGACCACGAACGCGCGGCGATTGTGGGCCCCGGAAACATTTAACAAACCAGTGGCCGAAGGATAGGCCACACCATGGCCCACTACGACGGCGGTTGGCGTCCGAGGGGTGCCACCGAGACCTACAACGGGTTCGAGGTGTGGGACCACGGTATCGGTCCCCACGAACTGAACCACGGCGAGGTCGATGGCGACATCTCCTTCGACGACATCGAGTCCGAATAGTTCTCCTATCCCGCCGACCTTACTTCGGGAACGCCCGTCGGTCGCGCGGCGGGACATAGAAGTTCGCCCGCGAGGTCACGGTGACGAAGTTCAGTAGGCCGTTATTCTTCCGGTCGGTGACTGCGGGGTGATCGTCGCGCAGGTACCACCCGTTCATCGCTCTCCGCGTCTTCTCGAGGTCAGCCAACGACCGCTGGAGCGCGAGGAAGTGGACGCCCGCCCGGCCGCCGTCCACGGTGTTGAAGTCCCGGCGGAGGATGACCGGTCGACCGCCTTCGCGTGCGCGCTGGACCTTCTCTATGTGTCCGACGACGCCGTACTCGCTGGCGTGTTCGGGAACCGCATCGGAGAAGGGCACGTCGTCGGTGAAGTCGGCGACCTCCTCGGGCGAAAACTCCGGCGAGAACATCCGCGCGACGCGGTCCTCGGCGTCGAGCGCGTTCCACCAGTCGTCGAGCGACTCCTGCAGGTGCGAGAGATGCATCGTCGTGCCGCCGGCGTACTGCCCGTCCTGGATGGTGATCCGGGCCTCGGTGGCCTGGGTCTTCCGTCGTCCCGAGAAGAACCCCGTGAACATGGGCGCGTCGTCGGGGACCGCGCTCTCGGGGACGCCCTCGGCGTCGGCGTGGGCGGCGGGCAACCCCTCACCGATGAAGCCGGTTCGCCGCGCGGCGATCGAACACACGTCGTCGAGGCGGTTCTCGACCGGCACGCCGTTCAGGTCCGTGCGCTCGCCGAACATGGCGGCCTCGGCCGCGCTCAACCGCGAGGGGACGTCGCTGGCGAGTACGAGCGCGGCATCGAACTCCAGGAGGTCGGGGTCGTCGGTGCGCGAGAGGACGCGCGGTCGCCGAACGGGCGCCTGCTGCAGACGGCCGATCCGCGCGAAGTACGCCGATCCCCACGCGAGCAGGTGCAGGAGGCCGTCGGGAGCCCAGTCGTACGCGGCTTCGAGGGTGCGCATGGCGCGCTCGACCGTCGCCGCGGCCTCGGAGGACCTCTCGACGTCGAGGTCCAACAGAAGCACACGGTGATAGCGCGGCGCCAGGGGGTTGCCGTGGGTGCCGGTCCGCAGGACGTCGTTCCACGCGTGCTGGCGCGCCGGGAGGTCGTGGGGATTCGGCGGCAGATCGGCCGGCAACGACTCCGACTGCCCGCCGGACAGCCGTGCACACCCGGAGAGGCCGACGGCCCCCGAGAGCGCCGCCAGCCGACCGAGTAACCCCCGACGCGACGGCATGGGGCATTCGGTTCGGCGCGCGCGGACAAAAACGTTGCTCGGGTCCTTCGTCGGGCGGCGTTCCGCCACCGTACGCGGCGTACGTGATACTCCCCGTCCGGATCGACACACGAACGGACGGCCACCGCGGCGACGGACGACCGTGCCGTCGCCAGCCGGCCGGGGGACAATCGTTTAGGCGTGGCTCCCGTAATGGGGAGCACGCGTGCCGACCGTTCACGCCGGCGTGCGGTCCGGATTGCCGATGTCGCTGGACCTGGCGACAGCCGTCCTTGTGTTCGGACTGGTCGTCTTCCTGCTCATCCTGTACGACATCTATCGGTCCCGCGCGGCAGGGGGTGACCCATGGCTATAGAGACTGACACCGACGCCGACACGCTGGACGCAGCGACCCTCCTCGGCTGCCTGCGGGTGGCGATATACGCGCTGACGGCCCTGCTCGGGCTCTCGCTGCTCGTGGTCGGCACCATCGCCATCATATCCGAAATCAAGGGCACGTGGCACTGGTCCGTCCACCTCCAGTCCATCATCAGTTACGGCGCGGTGTTCGTCAGCCGCCTGCTGGTCGTGCTCGTACCGCTGTTCGTCCTGTTCGTCGTCGGTCGGCGGAGGGTCGACGATGCGTGACCTCCGCACGCTCGCCTTCAGCCCGTTCGGCGCGCTGGCCCTCGGGTCCGTCGGCGGGCTCTGTCTCCTCGTGGCGAGCGTCGGTGCCGTGGCGGTGGTCGCCGAACTGGCGGGCCTCTGGCGCTACTATTTCCTGATGGAGCGAACGATCGCCGTCGCTACGCCCATCGCACTCGTGCTGCTCGGCGCGACGTTTTTCTCGGGGCTGGGCGCGGTCCTTCGGGTGCGCTGAGTTCCGCTCACCCGGGCACCATCTGCGCGACCAGTTCGTCCTCGAACGCCACCAGCCCCTGGAAGACGAGCGCGGCTGCGAGGAACAGGCCGGGATCGGCCGTCTCGCGTACGTCCGCGACGAACGCGTCCGTCCATTCGTGGAGGTGTTCGTCGAGGAAGACCCGCTCGTAGCCGAACGCTTCCTCCTGTCCGTCGCGCTGGCGTTCGATGAGGTTCCGCAGGAAGGCGAGTTCGACGGCGATGAAGTCGTCCTCTTCCGGGTAGTCCTCCGGCGGCGTCCAGCTGGCCGCCGAGTAACTCGCCTCCACCTTCGCGAGTCCCTCGCCGATGAACTCCGTGTCTTCGCGGTAGTACGTCTCGTGGGGCAACACCGGCGGGCGCGGCCCGACGAACAGGTCCGTGTACTCGCGCTCTATCTCGTCGTGGACCGCCTCGACGTCGCGGTCGCGATTCTCGGCGATCCACTCGCGGAGCATCTCGACCCCCTCGTCCATCGGGTCGTTCACCGACTCGTCCGGGAGCACCGTTGCCTCGCTCAGGAGTCGTTCCAGGAACGCCTCGCCGGGCACGTCCCAGAACACCTCGATCAGGAAGTCCACGAGTTCGAGCCGTGCCGCGTAGATTTCGTCGTCGTTCATCGCTTCTCACCTCCCTTGAACAGGAGCCGCGCGCGACAGTCCCCGCAGTACTCGAAGACGCTGTGTTCGGCGTCCGGGGCGATACCCTGGACGAGGTCGCCTACCTCGGCCTCGACCCTCTCGGCGGAGGCGGCGCTCGTGAACGGCTCCCCACAGCGGACACACTCCAGCATCTCGCCCTCGTGGACCGTTAGCCACGCGTCGCCGTCCCTGTTTTCGGGCAACAGCGAGAGGTCCAGCCCGTCGCGCATCGTGATGGCGGTCTCGGGACAGCCCTCCTCGCAGAGCCCGCAGTTCACGCAGCGCTCGTGGTTGAACCGGAGTTCGCCCTCGGACGAGCGCTCGATGGCGTCGGTGGGGCACAGGTTCGTACACGTCGGCGTGAGCGTGCAGGCGTCGCTCACCTCCATCCACCCGAAGTCCTTCAGCCCCCGGATCAGGTCGCGCTCGGGATCGACGTGCTCCAGAAGGACCCGCACCGACTCCAGCGTCCAGCCGTGGCTGTCGAACGCCGGATTCGGGCGCTCGTCGTCCGTCTCCCGGCCCCCGGCCCCGTCGATGCGCCCGGTCGCCTCGTGTTCGCCCGACGGCACCGGCGAGTCGTCCAGCCGTCCGACGAACGCCGAGAGGTCCTCGACGAACCCCTCGGGGTCGGGTCCGGGGGCGAGGAAAACCCCGCGCTCGCCAAGCCCGAGGTCGCGGGTCGTTCGGTTCAGGCGCTCGACCAGCGCGGCCTTCGGGTCGGGGCCGGAGTGGAGGCACCCGTCGCCACAGCCCACGACTGCGACGCCGTCCGCGCCCGCCGCGAGGGCGTGCATAACGTGTGCCTCGCCGACCGTATCCGTACAGTTCACGCGCACCGGGAGGACGGGCGGGTACTCGACGTCGTCGTCGCGGCCGGCGCGACGGCCGTAGGCCCGCAGGCGCTCGGCTGCGCGCTCCGAACAGAGGAACGCCACGACTTCGGTCTCGATGCCGCCCGACCCGCTCCAGGGGAGCCACCCGCCGTTTTCGTCCCCCGCGTCGAGGAGCGCCTCGACCTCGCGGGCGATTCGCTCGTTCGACGGTTCGCGCAGCATCGTCGCACCGGTCGGGCAGGCGCTCGTACACGCCCCGCAGTTCTGACACGCGACCTCGTCGAAGGAAACCTCGTCAATCGCCGACCGCTCGACCGCCCCGTGCGGGCAGGCCTCGACACACTCATTGCAGCCCGGCTGGCTCGACGCCCCCGCCGCGCACACCTCCATGTCGAGGTCGAGGAACCGCGGTTTTTCGATTCCGCCGAGGTGCGCCTCGACCGCCGCGATCGTGCCCCCGTCCACCTGACCGGGGTAGAAGCCGACGCGACCGCCACGGGTGTCCGGTTCCGCCTCGGGATGGAGGACCTGATCGAACTCCCGGATGCGCTCGACGCCGTCGAGGTCGATGGCGTCCGTGGGACACACCTCGATCCACTCGCCGCCCGGCGTGTCGGGATCGATGTCGACGGGTCGCTCGGTCACCTTTCCGTCGGGCCCTTCGCGGACACAGTCCATGCACCCGATGCAGTCTTCGGTGACGCGCGCTTCCAGGGTGACCTCGAACGCGCCGAACCCGCCCTCGACGGCTACTACCCGACCTCGTTCGACGGTTACGCCATCGAGGTCCTCGGCGTCTACGAAGTCGTTCCCGTCGGCGATCAGGGTCACGTCCGCCGCGTCCGCGAGCGTCGCGGCGGTTTCGGCGTCACCGACTACGGCCACCCGGTCCCCCGCCTCGCGCGTGACGGTCCGCGAGACGGCCTCCTCGCGGAGGCCGGCGGAGGCGGCATTGATCAGCCGGGCGGTCTTGTCGGTTGCCGCGTCGTCGTCGTGGACCCACGCCGCGCCCTCCCGGTGGTCGACGAACGTCGTCGCTTCCGGGTGAAGGCCCTGCTCGTCCGCGAGCGCGCGGATGCGACGCTGACACGACTGTTCGGGCGTGGTGGCGATCAGCTGGTCGAGGTCGTACTCCTCGATGACCTGCGCCATCGGTCCGAGCCCCTCCTGGCACAGCAGGTCGGAACTCGCCACCACGTCGACCCTGCGCACGCCTTCGCGTACGGCCTGGAGGTCGATGTCGCATGCACCGCCGCACGCGCACACGAACGCACCGACGTTCATCGCCCGTAGCCTGGGGCTCACGACCAAAGACCTTGTGGGTCAATACCAAACAATTACCGGGCCTCGGGGCCCGGGAAGAACGGCGAACCGCGCGGGAGCCGGTTTCGAATATAAAAACCTTGGTGGAGCGGCGATATTTTAATATGACCGGCGCACGGAGTGGTATGGGAATCGCTAGCATAATCCACGCAGCAAAAAGGGATACGTAACAGATGAGCACGGAACCTGTGTCCCTCGACCTGGACCGCCGGTCGTTCATGAAGGCTAGCGCGCTGGCGGGTACGGTGGCGTTGGGCGGCGGCGGTGTCGGGCAGGCACTGGCCCAGGGCGGCGGCGAGGTCGACGGACGGGACACCGAGGGCGAACTGACAAAGACCATCTGTAACTTCTGTGCAGTCGGCTGTGGCTTCCGCGGCGAGCGGAAGGGCGACGCCTTCGTCGGCCAGGAGCCATGGATGGAGCATCCCGTCAACAACGGATCGCTCTGCTCAAAGGGCGCTGCGATCTTCGGGAGCGAGCACTCCCCGAAGCGGGTGAAACACCCGATGCGCCTGGAGAACGGCAAGTGGCGGAAGGTTTCCTGGGACGATGCATACGACGAGATCGCCGGCGAGATCAAGCGGGTCTGGGAGGAGCACAGCCGCGAGAGCGTGATGATTCTCGGGAGTGCCCACCACGCCAACGAGGAGGCGTACGCCAGCCGCAAGCTGGCGGCGTTCATGGGCACGAACAACATCGACCACCAGGCGCGCATCTGTCACTCCACGACGGTCGCCGGGCTGGCCAACACGTGGGGTTACGGCGCGATGACGAACACCATCAACGACTACCGGAACTTCGACCTCAACATCATCATCGGCCAGAACCCCGCCGAAGCCCACCCCATCGCGATGCAGCACATCCTCGAAGGGCAGAAGCGCGGCGGGACGATCGTCTCGGTCGACGCGCGCTTCACCAAGACCTCGGCGCACGCCGACCACTTCTTCCGCATCCGCCCGGGGACGGACGTGGCGCTGATGATGGGGCTCATCCGGTACCTGCGCGAGCAGGGCGAACTCGCCATGGGCGGCAGCGACGAGACGGGGCAGAACATGCTCGACGAGCGCGTCACCGGATGGCCCGATATGGAGGCTGCGCTCGACGATCCGGGCATCGTCGAGGGGTCGGACATCGACCGCCCGCCGTACGACCTCGACACGGTCGCCGACATCACCTGGATCGACAGGGAGGCTATCAAGAAACTCGGCGACCTCATCATCGAGAACAAACCCCACGTCCAGATCGAATGGGCGATGGGTGGCACCCAGCACAACAACGGCACGCAGAACATCCGGTCGTACGCGGAGCTCTCGCTGGCCTCGGGGTCGGCGGCCCGTTCGGGCGGCGGCCTCCAGGTGATGCGGGGCCACTCGAACGTCCAGGGCGCGACCGACCTCGCGGTGGCCAGCCACATCCTGCCGGGCTACTACCCGCTCTCGCCGGGCGGGTGGTCGTGGTGGGCCGACGTCTGGGACAAGAGCCCATACACCAGCGGTTCGACTTCGTTCGACGACCTCTACGACAAGTTCGAGTTGATGCCCGAGGACCTGTTCGTCCGGCAGAGTCCCACCGTCGACAACCCGGGCGAGATCGACACGTCGAAGCCGGCGGACAACTCGATGATGTTCCAGAACGGGCTGACAGTCGCCCGGTGGTTCCAGGGCGCGCTCCCGCAGTCCGAGCGGCTGCACGAGACGCCCCTCTACCAGCCGGACGAGGTGAAGATCGCCTTCTTCTGGGGCCATTCGGCGAACTCCATCAGCGAGATGCGCAAGATGAAGACGGGCATCGAGAACCTCGACCTGATGGTCGTGGTGGACCTGTTCCCGTCGGTCGTGAGCGTCCTGCCGGATTTCGAGGAGGCCCCGCCCATCCTCCTGTTGCCGTGTGCGAGCCAGTACGAGCACCACCGCTCGGTCACCAACTCCCACCGCTCGGTGCAGTGGTCCCAGCCCGTCCGCCCCCCGTCGCACAACACGAAGCCGGACCTGCAGATCATGCAGGAACTGGCCGACCGGTTGGGCTTTGGCGAGCACTTCGACTGGGGGTCCGGGCCCGAGATATTCAACGGCAAGAGCACGTACGAGGAGGTCCTGCGCGAGGTCAACCTCGGGACGATGACGATCGGCTACCGGCAGGACCCCGAGCGGCTCCAGCAGCATCTGGAGTACGACTACGCGTTCTCCAGCGAGAACCTGCGCGCCGAGGAGCCCGGCACGCCGGTCGCCGGCGACTACTGGATGCTCCCGTGGCCCTGCTGGGGCGAGGGGCATCCGGGAACGCCGATCATCTGGCGCGACGACCTCGATCCCAACGATGGCGGGCAGGACTTCCGCACTCGGTGGGGAGTGAAGGCCCCCACCCCCGAGGAGTGGGAGCAGATGGTCACCGACGAGCCGTACCCGTTCCAGCAGACGGTCGCCCAGCAGGGCGAAGAGGGGCTGAGCCTGGTGCGCGCGCCCTACGAGCCCGACTGGGCCAACGGACAGACGATCCACGGGGTCCCCGAGTATCCCGGCTGGAAGACGACGTTCCCGGACAACATCAAGAACTCCGACGAACTCCCGCTCCCGTTCGAGTACGCGCTCGACCCAACGAAGTCGGTGTACGACGCGGCGAAGGCGATGAACGAGCAGAAGGGCGCGGACTTCGACCTCGAATTCTGGCAGCAGTACGACTTCAAGCAGCCCGACGCGCCGACCGGTCGTGGACGGGCGCGAGCGGTGGCGTGGAACTTCCTCGACAGGGTGCCGATCCACCGCGAGCCCATCGAGAGCCCCCGTCCCGACCTGGTCGAGACGTGGCCCTCCAACGGCCAACAGCGCAACTTCTACCGGCTCGACCAGAACAACGCCCAGGAGCAGCAGAAGGCGACCGCTGCCGCCACACAGCAGGGCATGAACACCATCATGACCACGGGCCGGCAGGTCGAACACCAGGGTGGCGGCGCGGAGTCGCGCTCGAACGTCTTCCTGGCCGACCTGCAGCCCCACATGTACGCCGAAATCCACCCCGACCTCGCGAAGGAACTCGGCGTCGACGGGGGCGATCTCGTGGTGGTTTCGACGACCGACCGCGGGTCGGTGCTCGTGAAGGCCCGGGTGACCAACCGGCCGAACCCGAAGGAGACGTTCCTCCCCTTCCACTGGGGCGGGGTCTTCCAGGGCACGAGCCTCGAGGAGAAGTACCCCGACGGCCACGTCCCCTTCGCCATCGGCGACTCGGTGAACAGCATCACGTCGCGGGGATACGACGTCGAGACGCAGATGCAGGAGACGAAGGCGGCGATGGTCAAGGTCCAAAAGGCGACGCCCGAACTGCTGGAGAAACTCGACATGGACGTCGACCTCGAGTTCCCGCAGGACCGCAACGACTTCGGCCTGCAGAAGGACTTCGACGTGCGTGACAGCAACACCGTTCAATAGGAGGTGACAGACAATGGCAAAAACAGGAAAGGAAGTGATGGGCCAGGGCGTGATGAGCGTCGGCGAGGGTGCCCGTATCTTTCCCGACGTCGAGGCGTGCATCGACTGTGGCGGCTGCGTCGTGGCCTGTAAGCGCACCTGGGACGTCCCCCGGGACGAACAGCGCATCAGCATCGCGACGATGCTCGAGGGGCAGGAGGCCGCCGAGGGTCTGAACGCCCAGAGCGCGAAAGCCCTCAACCAGGGGAAGTCGCCGGGCGAGACCTCCGTCCCGATGCAGTGTTACCACTGCGAGAACGCGCCGTGCGTGTCGGTCTGTCCGACGGACTCGTTGATCAAGAAGGACAACGACTTCGTGGAGGTGCGCGACTCGCTGTGCATCGGCTGTCAGTACTGCCTGTCCGCCTGCCCGTTCGGGGCACCGCAGTTCCCCGGGTCCGACGAGGGTTCCGCACAACTGTTCGGCACCGGCGGCACGATGGACAAGTGTACGATGTGTGAGGAGCGGCAGGCCGTCGGCAAGGGTCCCGCCTGCGCGGAGGAGTGTTCGACCGACGCCATCCTCGTCGGCTCCCCCGGCGATATCGCCGACGAACTCGAAAAGCGCGATAGCGGCGTCTTCTTCAACTCCGCCGCTATGGAGGTCATCTTCGGCGAGGACGCGGGGGAGTTCGCATGAGCACCGAGATGCCGGAGACCCGGGACTACGACAGCGTCCGGGTGTACGTCAGCGCCCTCGTCGGTCTCGTGGTGGCGTTCCTGCTCGTGTGGTGGGCTTCCGGCTTTGCGGTGTTCTACGAGACGTTGTTCCGCGTCGGTCCGACCGTCCAGGGCGGGGGTATCGGGGCCGACTGGGCCGCCGGGAACACGATTCCGTGGCTGGACCTGTTGGTCGGACTCACCCACGCGGCCGACGTGCTGATGGGACTGTTCATCCTCCTGATGGTGTTCCTCCACTGGGCGTCGTTCCGCCGACTCGCCGGCCGGATGCGCCCCGCCGGGGAGGGCGAGGAAGCCGTCGTTGCCGACGGCGGCCCGGGACAGGGGGGTGATCGGGAATGACGAATCTCGACCACGGGAAGTTCACGCGCATGACGACGCTGTTCCACTCGCTGCTGGCCCTCGACGTCTTCTTCCTGTTTTTCTCGGGCTACTCCATTATGTTCAACGACGAGCTGTGGTGGCTCGTCGAACTGATGGGCGGAAACGCGGGCGTCACGGCGGTCCACCGCGTGGCCGGGTTCGTCCTCATCGCGCTCATCGTGTTCTGGATCACGCTGATGATCATCACGCCCACCGGTCGCGCCAACTTCCGCGAGATCCTGCCGAGGAAGGACGACGCCGACGCGTTCGTCCAGGACCTCCAGTTCATGCTCGGGCGTGCCGACGAGCGCCACCCCAACGCTCGCCAATTCGCCGGGTACGAGGCCGACGAGGTGCCGCTGCTCTCGTACGTCGGCAAAGGTGTCGTCTGGATTTTTGCCACCGAACTCCTGCTGCTGTCGATTTCGGGGCTGCTCATCTGGAGCAAGACCGGCCTCATGAGCTTCTTCCAGACGAAGGCGGCGGCGATGGGCTTCGTCGTCTTCCACGGACTGCTGGGCGTTATCATGCTGATGGGCGTGATGTTCCACGTCTTCGAGCACGGATTCCACCCCGCCTTCTATCCGGTCGAGACGAAGGCGTTCATCCCCCGGAATCTGGTGCCCGAGCACCACTCCGAGGAGGAGCACGAGGGTACCGGTATCGAGCGGCTGTCGCTCGCGCCGTCGTGGCAGACGGCCTCGACTCTCATGGGATCGCTGGTCGTCATCGGCATCGTGTCGGTCCTCCTCGGGAGTCTCTTCGACGAAGGCTATCCGGTTCCCCGCGAACTCGCCGTCGGAGGGGGCCCCTCCAACCTCCTGTTGACTATCGGTATCAACATCGGTATCCTCGTGTTGTTCGTCGGCCTCGTGCTGTCGATGTACGGGAACGTTCTGCGCGTCCGCTGGGAACGCCAGTTGGAGGAAGAGACCCCCACGGCCACCGATGGGGGTGCGCCCGAGACGACGGAGGACTAGAGTAGCTTCGCTCCCTCCGTCGACAGCTCTACGGTCACGTCCTGGCGAGTCTGCTCCTGTATCTGGTCGATGTTGCGCGTGAGTACGTCGAGGATGTCCTCCGGTTCGGGGTAGACGAGCATATTGCCGTCCTCGTCTTCCATCACCAGTTGCGTGTCGGAGAGCACGACCTGGTCGTTCTCGAGCCGTGCGACGATGGCCGACAACTCTTCGGCGCCGCCGGGGTCCCCTTCCTCTACCATCGTGATGTACACGGCATCTAGCCCGATGAGGTCCTTGTACTCGCGTACTCGGCGGGCACACCGGACCATGTCGCGCGTCACTTCCGTCTTCTCGGGATTGCCGTGTTCGCCCTCATAGCAGTGCTTACACACCCGCAGCTCGATTCGCATTACACCACGTAACGCGGGCACGGTCATTACGATTGCGCCGCCGGGTGTCCCCGACGCTGGTCTCGCGAACGGCCGACCGGTACCTCGTGAACGGACGGAACGAGCGAGGGAGGCACACTTTTGTATTTCCGAGATGATTGTTGACACATGGCAGGACTCCTCACCAGTATCTATAGCATCGCGGTGTTGCTCCTCGTACTGGTCGGGATCGCGTTCGTCTTCACAGTGACCATGGACGGCAGCCAGGAATCAAGGTGGTCGCTCGGGGGGGAACTCGCGGCGGTGGCCATCTTCCTCGTGGCGATGGTCGCGTCGCTCCTCTGACCGCCCGACCTCTCGGGGAACCGTTGGGGACGGACGACGCCGGCCGGTCCTCGTCACGGGACCGCCTTTACCCACCCCGCCGTCGCCGCGTTTCCCCTGTCCTCTTGGCCGTGCTCGCGGAGGTGCGCTTTGCGGGTCGAGAGCGCGGCTCCGAACCGGTCCCGACGGCGTTGGAGCGCGTACGCGCCTCGCCTGCGCCTTGCGTCGGTCTCGTCGGCGGTTCGTCCGCGGTGAGACGACCTACCCCTCGCCCGTCAGCGCTCGACGACCCGCATCTCCATCGGCTCCTGGGGGTGCATCGTCAGCGACCCGCGCAGGTCGAACGGCTCGTCGCGGGCGTACTCCAGCCGGTAGCGCGAGGCGACCGTCGCGAGGATCAGCTTTCCCTCCAGGAGCGAGAGGTGTTTCCCGATACAGCTCCGCGACCCGCCGCCGAACGGGAAGTAGGCGAACCGGTGCCGGTCGCGGGCCCGGTCGGGCGCCCATCGGTCGAGGTCGAAGGTCTCCGGCGCGGTCCAGTGGTCGGGCGACCGGTGGACGACCCACTGGGGCAGCATGACCGCCGCGCCCGCCGGGACGCGGTAGCCCCCGAGTTTCACGTCCACCTTCGGCTCCCGGAAGACGGTGTAGACCGCCGGGTAGAGCCGCATCGACTCCTTCAGCACCCGCTCGACGACGTCCAGGTCGCCCACGTCCGCGAACGTCGGGACGCCGTCGCCGACCACCCGGTCGACCTCCGCGTGGACCCGCCGCTCGGCCTCGGGGTGGTGCGAGAGGAGGTACCACGCGTAGGTCAGCGTCAGCGCGGTGGTGTCGTGGCCGGCGAGCAGGGTCGTCATGACCTCGTCGCGGATCGCCTCGTCGTCCTGCTCGCCGCGCTCCCGGGCGCGCAGGAGGATCGAGAGGAGGTCCATCGGCCCCTCGTCGGTCGCGGCGTCGCCCGCGGTCCCCCGCCGCTCGGCGACGATGTCCGCGATCAGGTCCTCCATGGCGCCGAGCGCCCGCTTGTAGTCGCGGTTCTCCCGCGTCGGCATCCAGTCCGGGATCACGAACCGCAGCGGGTCGGGTTCGAACCGCGCCCCGAGCGGTTCGAGGTTCTCCCGGATCGTCTCCCGCCGGTCGGCGTCGAGGTCCACCCCGAGCATCGCGTCGCAGATGATCTCCAGCGTGACACGGGTCATGTCGACCTGGACGTCCCGGACCTCGCCGGCCGCCCAGTCGGCCAGGGTCGCCTCGGCGTAGTCCGTCATCCGGTCGGTCAGGCCCGAGAGCCGCCGCATGTCGAAGGCCGGATTCGCCAGCCGGCGCCGCTCGCGCCACTGCTCGCCCTCGCTCAGGAGCAGGCCGTCGCCGAGCAGGTCCCCCAGCGCGTCGTCCTGGAACTCGGGCTTGGCGTACTTCGACGCCTCGCTCACCAGCACCCGCTCCACGTCGGCGGGGTCGGTCACCATGTACGTCTCCATCGGCCCGAGGTCGAAGTGGACCACGTCCCCGTAGGCCGCCGCACACGCCTGCAGGAACGCGAACGGGTCGTCCGCGTACTGCCGGCTGTTGCCGAACACGGGCTCCCCCGTCGGCCCCGGTGGCTTCGTGCTCATCGCCCGTGCCAGGGACCGGACGCACATAGGTGATGCGCCGACGCGCCGCCCCTCGCTCCCGTCGCGTCGTCGCGGGGACGGGACGTTCCTCGGCGATTCGCCGCCGGGCATCCCCGCGGCCGTCACGCGACCGGCTACTGGCGGTTCCGGTCGTCCCAGTCGTCCCAGGCCTGGCTCCGGACGCCCGCGCAGTCGTGGTGCTCCGGCAGCCGGTGGTCCTGGCAGTACGTCCCCTCGCAGTACGAGCACCCGCGTCCGTCGACGAGGTCGGTCCCGCACTCCTCGCAGGTGACCATGGGAACAGTTGACGAACGGGCGCTAAAGTCTTGTCCCCGGTTCTCTCGCGCTCGTGCCGACGTTCGACCGCTCCGGGGGGTAGCGGTCGGCCACGCCGGCGGCTCCCCGCCTCAGGGCGCCGGCGGGTCGCCGTCGTAGGCGTCGCGGTCGCCGAAGAAGTTCAGCAGCGCGAACTTCAACTTCTCCGGGTCGACGTCGAGCAGTTCGTCGCGCTCCTCCGGCGGGAAGGCGTCGCGCACCCCGTACCGCCCCATGTCGCGGCTCTCCCGCGTGTAGCGCCTGTCGAGGAGGATCCGCACCCCGAAGTCCTCGGGCGAGCGGACCACCCGCCCGAGCGCCTGCCGGGTCTTGCGAACCGTCGGGATGCCGACGGCGTAGTCCCACCCCGAGCGCTCCCCGTCGGCGTAGGCCCGGTCGTACGCGGCCTCGACCGCCTCCACCCGCTCGTTGAGGTGGGGGTACGGGACGCCCACGACGACCACCGCGCGGGCGTCGTCGCCGTCGAAGCTCACCCCCTCGGCGAGCGTCCCCCAGACCGAGGTGAACAGGACGCCGTTCCCGTCGGCGACGAACCGCTCGCGCAACCCCTCGGCGCGGGTGCCCGGTTCGTCCAGGTACGCCGTCGCGTCGACACCGCCCCGTCCCCCGTCGTCGCCGAACAGTAGGTCGTGGTAACGTTCGGCCTCGCCGTAGGAGGGGAAGAACGCGAGGACGTTCCCGGGCGTGACCCGGACGGCGTCCGCGAGCGTCGTCGCGACCGTCTCCTGGACGGACGGATCGTCGCGCTCGCTCGCGAACAGCGCCGGCCCCGCCACCGCGTAGGTCCGGCGGCGCTCCTCCGGGTACGGCAGCCCGTAGGCCATCGTGGCGGGGTCCTCCAGGCCGAGGACGTCCGCGAGCACGTCGAACGGCCGGAGCGTCGCGCTCATCAGCACGCTCGCGTGGACTCGGCCGAAGAGGTCCGCGGTCACCTCGCGGGGGATGCAGGTGTACAGTTCGGCCCGGCCGTACAGGTCACCGGTCCCGGCGTCGCGGCGCACCGACAGCATCGGGTGGCGTCCGGGGTCCTCGCCGGCGTCGAGCCACGCGGCGAGGAACTCCGCCGCCGGGAGGGCGTGACACTCCCGGCGCGTCGCCGTCTCGCCCTCGGCGAACGCCTGCTCGTACGCCTCGTCCAGCGCCGCCCCGAACTCCCGGGCGCGCTCCACGTCCTGCGCGATGCCCGGCCCCTCGTACGCGCGGACCATCGCTCGCGTCAACTCGTCGCGCCCCTCGTCGGTGGCGATGGAGAGGTCGTACCACGAGTCGCCGACCTGCTCGCGTTCGCCGAAACCGAAGGCGTTCTCGTAGGTCTCACGGAGTCCGGCCAGCAGCGCCCCGAAGGCGTTCGCGGCCGCCCCGGCCTGCGGGTCGTCGGCCTCCTCGCACTCGGCGAGCGCCGCCTCGACGGTCCGCTCCGAAAGCGTCCTCGAGGCGTGCTCCCGCGCCGCCCCGGCGACGTTGTGGGCCTCGTCGAACACCGTCACCACCTCGTCGGGCTCTCGGCCGAGCCACCGGAAGAACTGCTCGCGGATGGTCGGGTCGAGCAGGTGGTGGTAGTTGCAGACGACCAGGTCGACGGCCTCCATCTCCTCCTTCAACAGCTCGTACCCGCAGAAGCCGTGCTCCTCCGCCCACTCGTAGACCTCGTCGGGCGTCCGCACCCCGTCGAACAGCCACTCCCGGAACCCCCCGGTGTCGCGGGCGAGGTTGGCCCGGTAGCGGTCACAGACGTTCCCCTCGCGCAACTCCGCGGCCTCCGCCTCCAGCGCGTCGAGTTCGTCCAGCACCGCCGCGCGGGCCTCGCCGGCCCCCTCGTGTCCGGCCCGCATCTCGTCGAGCAGCGCCTCCGCCCGTCGGGCCAGGTCGGCTCGCTCGCTCTCGACCTCCACCAGCGACCGGGTGGCGTCCCGGAGCGTCTGGCACTCGCGGTAGTCGACGTCGATGTGGCACATCGACCCCTTGCCCCGGAAGACGACGGCACTGATCGGGTGCTCGTCGCGGATGGCCCGCGCGTCCGCGACGAACTGCCGCATCTGCTGGTGGACGTCGGTGGTGATGACGACCGTGCGGTCGTGTTCCCGGGCGTGTTCCAGCGCCGGCACGAGCGCCGAGAGCGTCTTGCCCGTCCCCGGCGCGCCCTCGAACAGGACGTCCCGGCCGTCCGCGAGCGCCGTCGCCACCCCGTCCATCGCCGCCCGCTGGTTCGGGTAGGGCTTCTCGTAGGGGAAAAAGCGCCGGACCGCCGCCCCGGCGCCCGACCCGTCGCGTGACACGTCCCGCCCTGCGCCCCCGCCGGTAATATGCCTGACGCGTCGGACGGAACCCACAGACGTATGCCGTGACGCGCCGAACCGGCGCCCGATGCGTCCGTCCCTCGCCGTCCTCGTCGCGTTGCTCGCCGTCCTGGCCGGATGCGGGGCGGGTCCCTCCGCCACGTCACCATCCGGCACCGACGCACAGCCCTCCCCCACCCCGACAGCGGCCCCGACGACCCCGACGCCCGCCACGACTCTCGACCCCACGTCCGTGCCCGGCGTGCGCGCGGACGGGGTCAACGTCACCCGCCTGACCGCCGCTCACGAGGCCGCGCTCAACCGGACCTCCTACACCCTGAACGTGAGCGTCAGGCGCGGGGATGCCCGCCGGCGGATCGTCGTGGCGACGTCGGGCCCCGTCCCGACCCGCATCCGGTCCGAGTCGCCGTCGCGGACGCGCGTGGAGTACTACGAGGATGGTCGGTTCTACCGGCGCACGGTCGCCGGCGGAAACGTCTCGTACCGGATGGGCCCGTTCGTCGGCAACCCGGCCTTCTCCGGCGCCAGCGTGCTCCGCCAGTACATGTCGATGGCCCGGTACGCCCCGATGAGAACAACCGTCCATCGGGGTGAGCCGGTCGTCGTGCTCGCGGCCGACCGCGAGGACCTCCGGTCGGGCGCGTTCGGCGACGCGACGACGGAGTCGTTCGCCTCCCGGGCCCTGGTCGGCGCCGACGGCGTGGTCCGCTCCTTCGAGTTCGTCGCCAGCGGGACGACGGCGGACGGCCGCCCGTTCGTCGTCCGGGTCCGACTGCGGGTGACGGGCATCGGGGACACCGTCGTCGGGGCGCCGGACTGGCTGGACGAGGCCCGCGCGGCGACGAGCGGCACGGCCGGGAACGAAACGGCCGGGACGACCTAACCGAGCAGTTCGACGAGCAGCCCCTTCTGGGCGTGCAGGCGGTTTGCCGCCTGCCGCCAGACGAGCGCCCGGTCGCTCTCGATGACGTCGTCGGTGATCTCCTCGCCGCGGTGGGCGGGCAGGCAGTGCATCACGCGGGCGTCCGTGCCGGCGAGCAGGTCCGCGTTCACCTGGAACCCGCCGGCCTCGAACGCCGCCAGCTTCTCCTCGCGTTCGCTCTCCTCGCCCATGCTCACCCAGACGTCGGTGTAGACGACGTCGGCGCCGTCGACGGCCGCTTCCGGGTCGTCGACGACCGTGGGCGCGCTCCCGAGCGCGGCGGCGCGCTCCACCACGTCCTCGTCGAGGCCGTACGCCGGGGGCGTCGCCACGGTCAGGTCGACGCCGGCGAGCGCACAGCCGAGCGCGAACGACTGGGCGACGTTGTTGCCGTCGCCAACCCACGCCACCGCGGCGTCGAACCCGACGGTCTCGCGGATGGTCAGGAGGTCCGCCAGCGTCTGACAGGGGTGGGCGTCGTCGGTCAGGCCGTTGATCACCGGCACGGTCGCGTAGTCGGCGAACTCCTCGGCGTCGGCGTGGTCGAAGAGTCTGACCATCACGCCGTCGGCGTAGCCCGACAGCGACCGGGCGATGTCCTTCAGTGGCTCGCGGCCCCCCAGCCCGATGTCGTCCGGGCCGAGGAAGACCGCGTGCCCGCCGAGTTGTGTCATCCCCGTCTCGAAGGACGTCCGGGTTCGGGTGCTCGGCTTCTCGAACACCATCGTCAGCGTCCGGTTGGGGAGTTCGGTGCCGTCGGAGTCGTCCTTCAGTCCCGCGGCCCGGTCGAGGACGCGGATCAGGTCGTCGGCCGACAGGTCGTCCACGTCGAGCAGGTGGCGCGGGTGCGTGTCGGTGTCGCTCATGCGTTTGATCGGGTCAGGTCAGCCGTTCGCACACGTCGGTCAGCACGTCGACGGCGCGGTCGTACTCGGCCAGCGGCAGGTGCTCGTCCGGCGCGTGGTCGTACGACGAGTCGCCGGGGCCGTAGGTCGCCATCGGGCAGTCCCACGCGGCGGCGTAGAGGTTCATGTCGCTCGTCCCCGTCTTCCGGAGCATCCGGGGGTCGCCGCCGGCCCCGCGGATGGCCGCTCGGAACGCCCGGGCGACCGGGGTGCGCGGGCTCGTCATCACCGGGGGGACGCTGTCGTGCCACCGGACGGTCCCGCGGCCGAGTTCGCCGTCGGCCATCTCGCGGACCTCCTCGACGGTGTGGTCCGGGGGAATCCGCAACTGGACCTCCATCGTCGCCTCGACCGAGAGGCCGTCCTCGGTGGTGCCGCCCTCGAATTCGACGGGCTTTGGCGTCACCCGCTCGAACACCGGCGTCCACTCGTCGATTGCGACCCGCGACTCCACCCGCGACCACCAGCCGATGGCGTCCTGGATGGCGTTGTTCTCCGGGCGCGAGGTGTGGCCGGACTCGCTGGTGTGGACGTAGGTGCCCGAGAGCAGGCCGCGGTAGCCGAGGGTCAGGCCGTCCCAGCCGCTCGGCTCGCCGTTCACCACGGCGTCGGGCGCCGACTCCCGGGTATCGAGCAGATGGCGCGCCCCCCGCGAGGTCGTCTCCTCGCCGGTGACGCCGACGAAACTGACGCCGGTCGCGACGGCGGCGACCGCCATGGCCGCCAGCGGCCCGGTGGCGTCGACGCTCCCCCGCCCCCACAGCGCCGGGCCGCTCCCGTCCGCGGCCGGGGCGACCTCGACGGGGATGTCCCCGGGCACCGTGTCGACGTGGGAGGTCAGCATGACCGCGTCGTCGGCCGGCGCGCGGACGTTGTCCTCCGCGTCGAGCCACGCCTCGCGGCCGTGGGCCTCGAAGTACGCCGCGAGCCGTTCGCTGGCGGCGCGCTCCTCGCCCGACGGCGAGGGGGTGGCGACGAGGTCGTACAGCAGTTCCCGGGCCTCCGAGTCGATCTCGGCGGGCCGCTCGGTCGTCGGTTTCTCGGCCGTCACGTCGCCGCCTCCAGCGCCGCGACGATCCGGTCGGCGTGGCCCTCGTCGATCACGAGCGGCGGGAGCAGGCGGACGACCGTCCGGCCCGCCGGCAGGGCGAGCACGCCGCCCTCCAGCGCCAGGTCCCGGAGGATCCGGTTGGCGCCGCGCTTCACCTCGACGCCGACGATCAGCCCCTGCCCGCGCACCTCGCGGGCGTCGACGTCGGCGTCACGCAGTTCCGCCCGGAGGTACTCGCCGATCCGCTCGGCCCGCGCGGGGAGGTCGTCCCCGACGACGGCGTCGAGGGTGGCCGTCGCCGCGGCCGACACGACCGGCCCGCCGGAGAACGTCGAGCCGTGGTCGCCCGCGCCGTCGGCGATCCACTCCCGGCAGAGGGTCGCGCCGAGCGGAAGCCCGCTGGCGATGCCCTTCGCGGTCGTCAGCACGTCGGGGACGACCCCGGCGCGCTCGCAGGCCCACAGGCTTCCCGTGCGCCCGACGCCCGTCTGTATCTCGTCGAAGACGAGCGCCGCGCCCGCGTCGGCGGTGACCTCCCGCGCAGCCTCGAGATAGCCGTCCGGCGCCGGCCGGATCCCCCCCTCGCCCTGGACGGGTTCGAGAAAGACGGCGGCCGTCTCGTCGTCGACGGCGGCCGCCAGGGCCGCCTCGTCGCCGTAGTCGACGAACTCGACCCCGCCGGCCAGCGGCTCGAACGGCTCGCGGTACTTGTCCTTCCAGGTCATCGCCAGCGCGCCCATCGTCCGGCCGTGGAAGCCGCGCCGGGTGGCGACGATCTTCTCGCGGCCCGTCGCCGAGCGCGCGAACTTCATCGCCGCCTCGTTGGCCTCCGTCCCGGAGTTACAGAGCCACACCTTGTCGATGTCGCCGGGCGCGACCGTCGCGAGACGGTCGTACAGCTCCGTCCGGGCCGCGACCGGGTACGAGGCCTGCACGTACAGCAGGTCCGCGAGTTGCTCCTCGACGGCCGCGACCACGCGCGGGGGGCAGTGGCCGAGCGGCGTACAGGCGTAACTCGCGCCGGCGTCGAGGTACTCGGTCCCGTCGGCGTCGTAGAGGTGCGGTCCCTCGCCGCGCTCGATCCGTATCGGCTTCTCGGAGAAGACGAAGCCGCTCATCGCGCCCCTCCGTCGGCCTCGACGCCGTCGTCGGCGTCCGCGCTCACTGCCGCGCGGGTCACGGTCGTCCCGTCGCCGCCGAGCGCCGCACGGACCGGCGCGTCGGCGTTGGCGCTCGCGACGACCGCCGCCGCGGCGCCGCCCTCGAGCGCCTCGCGGACCGCCATCACCTTCCGGCCCATGAACCCCTCGGCGGCGTCCGCCAGGTCGTCGAAGCCCCCGGGGCTCGTCACCCGGTCGATCCGCGTGTCGGGGTCGGCGGGGTCGGTGTAGACGCCGGCCACGTCGGTCAGGAGCACCAGGCGCGCGCCGAGCGCCCCCGCGACCGCCGCGGCCGCGCGGTCGGCGTCGGTGTTCACGGGGACGCCGTCGTCGGCGAGCATCGGCGGGCCGACCACCGGCGTGTAGCCGTCGGCGAGCAGCGTCTCGAGCAGGTCGGCGTTCACCCGGTCGATGGTCCCCGAGTGGTCGCCCCGGCGGATCTTCCTCTTGCCGTCTTCGATCACCCGCACCGCGGACTTCCGGGCACCGGTCAGCAGGCCGCCGTCGACGCCGGACAGGCCGAGGGCGTCGGCGCCGGCCTCGCGGAGCGTCGCCACCAGGTCCGTGTTCACCCGCGACATCGCCATCGTGAACGCCTCCATCGTCTCCTCGTCGGTGAACCGGCCGGTCACGCCGGCGGGCGTCTCGACGTACTCCGGTTCGATCCCCAGGCGGGAGAGCAGGTCGTCGACCGCCGTCGAACCGCCGTGGACGACGACGACGTCCGTCCCGCCGTCCCCGGCGCCGTCGCCGTCGCCGGTTTCGTCGGCGGCCTCGTCCTCACCGCCCCCGCTACCGCCCGCCAGCGCCGCCACGTCCGCGGCGGCCCCGGCGGGGTCGACCGCCCGCGCGCCGCCGATTTTGACGACCACGGGCGTTCCGTCCGCCGTCGCGTCGGCGTCCGCGTCGCTCACGGCGCGCCCACCGGGTGGAACCCGTGCCCGCCGAGTCCCGCGTCCTCCTCGAAGCCGAGCGCGACGTTGGCGGCGTGGACCGCCTGCCCGGCCGAGCCCTTCATCATGTTGTCGATGGCCGCAAAGAGGACCAGCCGCTCGTTGCCGGGATCGACCGCGAACCCGACCTCGGCGAAGTTCGTCCCGGCGACGGCCTTCGGCTCGGGGTAGCGGTAGACGCCGCCCCCGCCGGCCACCAGCCGGACGAACGGCTCGTTCTCGTAGGCCTCGCGGTAGGCGCTCCAGAGGTCGCCCTTCGTCACCGGCCCGTCGGGGAAGGCGTGACAGGTCGCGGACGCCCCGCGCACCATGTCGACCGCGTGGGCGGTGAAGGAGACCGGCTGGTCGAGGTAGCGCTCGATCTCGGCCTCGTGGCGGTGGCCCGTCGGGGCGTAGGGCCGGACGACGCCGGAGCGCTCGGGGTGCGAGGAGGCGTCGCCGCCGCCCGCGCCGCCCTCCGAGGAGCCCACCTTCACGTCGACGATGACGTCCTGTGAGCCGTCGAGGACCCCGGCGTCGACGAGCGGTTTCAGTCCGAGAATCGTCGCCGTCGCGTTACAGCCGCCGGTCGCGATGAGGTCCGCGCCCGGCAGGTTCTCGCGGGTCAGTTCGGGCAGGCCGTACACCGACTCCGCGAGCAACTCGGGCCGGTCGTGGCCGTCGTACCACTCGTCGTACTCCGCCTCGGTCCCGAGGCGGAAGTCGGCCGAGAGGTCGACGACGGTGTCGGCGGCGGCCCGGAAGTCGCCGATGCGCTCCATCGAGACGCCGTGGGGCGTCGCCGCGAACAGGACGTCGACGTCCGCGAGGTCGCCGGGGTCCGAGAAGCGCAGGTCCATGTGCCGGAGGTTCGGGTGAGCGTGACCGACCGTCCGGTTTGTCGCCGAGCGGCTGGTGGCCTGCACCGGTTCGAACCGCGGGTGGGCGTCGAGCAGGCGGAGCAGTTCCCCGCCCGTGAAGCCGCTCCCGCCGACGACGCTCGCCGTCGTCATGTGGTCGCCTCCGTCGCGCGGGCCCGCTTGCTCATGCGGTCGCCTCCGCTCCCTCCTGGGCGCGCACCCGCTCTTCCAGCCAGTCGACCACCACCGCCGGCACGTCGATGTCGGTACAGGAGTTCAGCGCCTTGAACTCGACCGTGTGGTTCACCTCGTGGACGGTGTAGGAGTCGCCGGTCTCCATCAGGTCGACCCCGAGGAGGCCGTCGCCGACCGCCGCCGAGGCCCGCTCGACGAGGTCCGCCACCTCGTCGTCGACCTCGAACTCCTCGACGGTGCCGCCCTGGGCGGCGTTGGTGAGCCAGTGGTCCGAGGTGCGGATCATCGCCCCGACGGGCTCGCCGTCGGTCGCGACCACGCGGATGTCCCGGCCGGGCTTCTCGACGAACTCCTGGATGTAGAACACCTTGTGCTCGTAGTGGC
>JBDGQA010000096.1:0-30393 GCA_042219325.1 Haloferacaceae archaeon
TCGAGCGCGAACCGACCGTCTACGAGGGCCACAACACCTACTTCCTGCGACCGGTTGCGAAGGACCTCGACTTCTCGCTGCTGATGGCCGGCGACCTGCTGTCGCCGTTCGTCGGCGAGGAGGAGGTCGACCCCAACAGCGACGCGTTCTCGCAGTGGTTGATGAACCTCGCGTACGAGGAGTACTGAGTTACTCCTCGTCGCCGTCGGATTCGTCGCCGCTCTCCGCTTCGTCCCCGTTTCCGCCGTCCGCTTCGTCCGGCAGGAGGTCGAGGTCGTCGAGGTGGTCGTGAACCTCGTCGTCGTCGAGTTCGTGGAACGCCTCGGTGTCGGTGGCGACGGTCGCGACGTCGACGCCGGAGGGTGCGAGTTCGTCGTCGTTGGCCGAGGCGATGGTCCGGAGCGCGAGGTCGATCCCGCCCTCCAGGTCGAGGTCCTCGTCGTAGTGCTCCTCAAGGAAGTCCTGGAGTGTCGACCGGTCGGACCCGATGGAGACCGCCTTCCACTCGTACGGCGTCCCCGAGGGGTCGGTTTCGTAGAGACGGGGTTCGCCGTCCTCGATCCCGCCGACGAGGAGCGCGACGCCGAACGGGCGGGCGCCGCCGACCTGGGTGAACTGCTGGATGTGGTCGGTCACCTCCTTCGTGAGCGTCTCGATGCCGATCGGCTCGCCGTACCGGAGGCGGTTGACCTGAGCCCCCCGGCGGGCGTAGTCGATGAGCTGGCGGGCGTCGGCGACGTGGCCGGCGCTGGCAATGCCGATGTGGTCGTCGGTCTTGTGAATCTTCTCGACGCTCGTCGGCTCCATCAGCGGGGAGCGCGAGCGCTTGTCGGCCGCGAGGACGATCCCCCCATCGGTCCGGATGCCGATGCTGGCCGTCCCCCGCTTGACTGCCTCTCGCGCGTACTCGACCTGGTAGAGGCGGCCGTCGGGCGAGAAGATAGTGATGCCGCGATCGTACGCCTGCTGTTGGGCTTGCCCCTGCATGGTATCACTCGTGGCGGAAATCGAGGTCCGTCGCGCCCGCGAACCCGTCCGGGAGTCGCACGTCGACCGCGTCCTCGCGCGTGAGGGCGTCCCGGCTCGCGTCCTCGAACACGACGTGGCTCTCCTCAACGGGTCCGGCCCGGCGTCCTAAATACCTTTCTTCACAGGCTCGCACAGTCCCCGAAACGCCGCGGACGTGGACGCCGACCCGATGGCCGTCGACCGCGTCGAGGCAGGCGAGCGCCGCACGGGCCGCCCCGACCTCGCCCCGTCGCGCGCGCACGACCGTCTCGCCCTCGCCGTCGGCGAACTCGAAGGCCAGCACCGAGAGATCGGCCGCGGCGCTCCCCGGATCGCCGAGCAGCGCCCGGGCGCTCTCCCACAGCGCCCGCTGGAAGGCCCGCCGGTCCAGCGCTGTGTCGGGCCACGCCTCCAGGCCCACCCCGAGGTACCGCCACCGGGGCCGGAGATGTTTCGGGAGGTGCTTCATCCGCCCCCCTCCCGCCCGCGGTCCGGAGGGCTCGGAGTTCCCTCGTCGTCCCCGTCCCCTCCGTCGCGCGGGCGCTCTCGGTCACCGGCCCCGCCGGCCGACCCGCTCTCGGCCCGTCGTACCCCCCGCTGAACGAACGCGTCGCTCGCCCGGTCGCGGTTGCGTTCCGCGAGTCGCCCCCACTCGGCCAGACCCTCGCGGACGAATTCGGGGTTCAGGCCGATCTCGTCGCCCACGGCGGCGAGTTCGCGCGGCGCCCGGAGCGCGAGGTGGCCGGTCGCCCGCGCGCTGACGACGTGGGGCGCGTCGTACTGCTCGACGAGGTCGTAGAGCAGTCGCAGGTCCGAGATCGCCCGGGTCCGTCCGCCGCCCGTCCGCCGGAGCGCCGGGCCGAGGTCGAACTCGACCCGGACGCCGTTCTCGGCGGCCGCCCGGGCCAGCACGTGGTTGAACAGGTCGGATCCCGACCCGTCGCCGGTCGGGGCCGCGAGCACGTCCACCGGCGCCTGCTCGACCGCGAACCGGTTCATCGTCGCCGTCCCGCCGCGCACGAGGACCAGCGTGTGCTCCTGCCGGACCCGCCCGACCGCACCGCTGGCCGACGCGGGATCGTCCGCGACGACCTCGGCCGCGTCCACCAGGTCGATGCCGTACCGCCCGGCGACTCCGTCGGGGACCGACGCTTCGCTCGTCCGGACGACGAGGCCCTCGTACCCCTGGCGGGCCGCGGTGCGGGCGTGGCGAGCGACGGTACTCGTGGTCCCGTCCGCGGGGCGCGCGTAGACCGCCTCGTAGGGAGCGGCGTCCGACACGGGAACGGCGTACTCCGGCCCCGGATTTGGGCGTTTCGGGCCCGCGCGGACGGGGCCCTCCAAAGCGATATGTGCCCGGGCGGCCTCCGGCCCGCATGAGCGTCCACGAAGGGGACCGCGCGCCGCGGTTCAGCCTGCCGGCGGCACACGGCCGCGCGTACAACGACATCGAGACGTTCGACCTCGGGGACGCCCTCGACGACGGCCCCATCGTCCTCGCGTTCTTTCCCGCGGCGTTCACCAGCGGCTGCACCGAGGAACTCCGCGCGTTCACCGCCGACGCCACCGCGTTCGAGGCCCTCGGCGCCGACGTCTACGGCATCAGCGTCGACCTCTCGTTCGCACAAAACGAGTTCGTCGTGAAGGAGGACATCGGCGTCCCCCTGCTCTCGGATCACGAGCACGAGGTGATCCACGAGTACGGCGTCGTCCAGGAGGACATGTACGGCCACTTCGAGGTGGCCGAGCGGAGCGTCTTCGTGCTCGATTCGGACGGCGTCGTCCGCCACCGGTGGGTGCGGGAGGGTGACAATCCGGACTTCGAGGCCTTCGTCGACGACCTGGCCGACGTGGTCCGCGAGGTGCGCGAGACGGACTACCGGTAGGACCGCCCTCCCTACCCGGAGGCCGCCAGCGTCCCGGACGCGAGGGCCCGCCGGAGCGCCGCCGCGGCCCGACGAACCTCGTCGACGCGGACGTACTCGCGGTCGGCGTGGGCGACGGCCCCCTCGTCGTCCGCAAGGACGCCGGGCCCGAAGACGACCGTGGGCGCCGGTGCGAAGTAGGAGGCTTCCGTGGCGGCCCCGAATGGGCGCACGTCGCCGGCGCGGCCCCCGGTGACTCGAGCGGCCGCTGCGGCGAGCGTCCGGACGAGGTCGGCGTCCCGGTCCGTTGAGAAGGCGTCGGGGAACGGCGTGTCGGGACGGACCAGGTCGACCGACAGCCCGATGTCGTCGGGGAGCCGGTCGCGGAGATACGCCTCGAGGTCGGCCCGGAACGAGTCGCTCGTCTCCGGCGGTACGCTCCGGCGGTCGAAGGTGATCCGACACTCGTCCGGCACCTGGTTCGGCGCCCGGCCACCCTCGATGACCGTCGGCGTCAGGCTCGGCCGGCCGAGCGTCGGGTGGGTCTCCGTCCCCCGCTCGTCGTCGTAGGCGGCGAGGGCGTCGAGGACGGGCGCCGCGGCCGCGACGGCGTTCACGCCCGCCCCGGAGTCAGCGGCGTGGGCGCTCGTCCCGCGGAGGGTAACCGTGCCCTCGAACTGCCCGCGTGCGGCCGGACAGACGTCCAGCCCGGTCGGTTCGCCGACGACGTACGCGTCGGCCGAGAGGCTCTCCGCGAGGTGTGCTGCGCCGAGTTGCGTCGTCTCCTCGTCCGGGGTGACCGCAAGCGTCACGGGCCCGGCGGGGTCGTCGACGTCGAGGAAGGCCGCGACCATCGCCGCCAGCGGCCCTTTCGCGTCGCACGCCCCGCGGCCGTACACCACGTCACCGTCGCGGTCGTAGGGGACGTGCGGGGGGACGGTGTCGACGTGCGTGTTCAGGACGACGTGGGGCCCGTCGCCGTCGCCCCGGCTGGCGACGACGTTACCCGCGTCGTCGACGGACGGTGCCACTCCGGCCTCCCGGAGCGTGTCGACCAGCAGCGTCCGCATGCGGCTCACGTCCTCGTGTGACGGGGTCTCGACGGCGCGTCGGTGGAAGGTCTCGATGTCGAACGTCATGGTGGCCCGGGCGAACCGCCGGGTGTATACGTCGCACGTGCACGGGGACGGGCAACAACCCGTCGATCGGAACCGGACGGGTTTTGCCCGTCTCCGGGAAGACGAGCGTCACGGTGACGACGCGGTACGTCGCCCGACGCGAACCCCACCGGGGAGCGGTCGAGCGGCTGCTCGCCGCCACCGCCGACTCCTTCGTCCCTCCGTTGACGGACGCCGAGCGCGCCCCCGTCACGCGCGGCAACGACGAGCGCGGGCGGACGGACCTCGCCGGATACGTCGACCGCTGTCTCCGGCGGCCGATGGTCGGGGCGTTCGACGACGACGCCCTCGTCGACGTTGAGGCCGATGTGAACCCGGAGGCGCGTCTCGTGGCACCCGACGCTCCAGTCGAGGAGGCGGTCCCGGAGGCGGGCGACGGGACTCCTGGCGTCGATGTCGTGTGCGGACAGCCGGACGGGCCGTCGTGCCCGGAGTTCCGTCAGGGTGTCGTCGTCGGGCACGTGGTCGTCGCCGAACGTGAGCACGTACAGTAACTGCGGCGGTGGTCCGCGTCGACCGCCGCGGCGTACGCGTAGCCGGTCTCGGTTCCGGGATCGCTCTCGGGGAAGAGCCGCTCGAACACCGTGTGTGGCACGACGATGGCGTTCTTGAACTCGTCAACGCTCGGGTGGAAGTCGGCGGCGGCGAACGCTCGCCGCGGGCGGACCCTGACCCGGACGCGCCGGTCGTCGGCCGTCACGCGGATCATCCCCGTTCGACGCGCATCACGTCTTCGAGGGTCTCCCGACGGCGGACGACGCGTTCCGCGTCGCCGTCGATGGCGACCTCGGCGGGCCGTGGCTGCGAGTGGAACTGGCTGGCGAGTTCGTAGCCGTACGCGCCGGCGTTGCCGATCGCGAGCACGTCGCTGCGTTCGGGGGCCGCGATGGGACGGTCGACGCAGAAGACGTCGGCGCTCGTACAGCACGGGCCGCCGACGGAGACGGGCCGGGTGTCACGGCCGGGCGCGGAGACGTTCGCGATGGGGTGGTACGCGTCGAACATGGCCGGGCGGACGAGCGTCGCGAGCGACGCGTCGACCCCGACGACGGTCGCGTCGGGCGCCTCCTTGACCGTGTTGACTCGGGTGAGGACGAGTTCGGCGTCGGCGACGATGTACCGGCCGGGCTCCAGCCGGATCTGCGCCTCCAGCTCGCCGACGGCCTCGCGGACGCGATCCGCGACAACCGACAGGTCAAGCGGGGCCTCGTCCTCGCGGTAGGGAACGCCGAACCCGCCGCCGACGTCGACGAACTCGAGCGCTCCGACGCGGCGGGCCATATCAGCGACCTTGGCGATGGCCCGGCAGTGATCGTCGAGGTCGTCGTGCAAGACCCCGCTGCCGACGTGGGCGTGGAGTCCGACCAGGTCGAAGCGCTCGCGGACGTCGGCGACGACGGCGGGGACCCGCTCGTACGGGATGCCGAACTTGGCGTCCTTGCCTGTCGCGACCTTCTCGTGGTGACCCGTCCCGATGTCGGGGTTGATCCGGACCGCCACGCGGCCGTCGTACCCGCGGGCCTCGAGGCGGTCGAAGGTGTCCTCGGCACCGGCCGTGACGGTAAGGCCGGGGTTGTCGGCCGCGAGGTCGACGGCGTAGTCGAGGTCCGCCGCCGGCGGGTTGACCGCCGTGTACTGGAGCGTGTTCGGATCCGCGCCCGCGCGGACCGCGCGTTCGAGTTCCCCGCGTGCGGCACACTCGATGTCGGCGCCGGCGTCGAGCAGCGTGGAGAGGACCGCCCCACCGGTGTGGGCCTTGGCCGCGTACATCACGTGCGCCTCGGGAAAGGCTCCCGCGAAGCGCCGGTAGTTCTCCCGGACCCGCGCTAGGTCCACCACGTACAGCGGCGTCCCGTGCGCCTCCGCCAGCGACAGGAGGCGCTCGAAGTTCCAGTCGGAGACCCGACGAACGGGCGGCGAACCGGCGGGGTCGGTCATCGCACCTAGCTGTGGCGGCACGCGACTCAAGTTTTCGGGTTCCGGCGCGTCGCCGGCACCGACCGGGAACGACGGGGTGATTTAACACGCGGCGCCGAGTGCGCCTGGTCGTGACCGGGCCGCATCCGATCTTCGACGGGCACAACGGCGTCCTCTCGGCGCTGGCCGGCACTGACGACGTGAAGTGCCTCGACGGGACGGCCTCGACGCACGTCGACCTCCCGCGTGCGAGGGCGGGCGACCTGATCGGAGGCCCCTTCGCCGTGTTCCCCGAGGATCCGCGGGAGCGCGACGACCGGCGGGTCCACACACCTCCGGACCGACGACGGCGACGTCGTCGAAGTCGCGCCGGCGATCACCGAGTCGTACGCTCGGGAGCGGGCGCTGGCACAGCTCGGCCGGCTGCCGCCTCAAGGCCGCGGCCGGCGGCGACCTCGAGGTGGTCCGGCCGGCGGACGGACTCCGGCACTCGGCCGAGTCGACGGACGCCGTGACCGCCGTGGTGCACTTCGAGGGAGCGGAGCCGCTGGGCCACGACCTCTCGTACCTGCCGATGTGCTACGAGGCGGGACGCCGGTCGGTCGGCCTCGTCTGGAGTCGGGTCAACGCGTTCGGCCACGGGACCCCGTTCCGTCGGCCGGCGTCGCCGGACGTCGGCCCGGGCCTGACGCCGGCCGGGCGCGAACTCGTGTGAGAGTGTGACCGTCTCGGCGTCGTCGTCGGCCTCGCCCACATCAACGGCGGGGTTCTGGGACGTGGCGGAGCTGTCGGACGACCCGCTCGTCGTCAGCCACACCGCCGTCCACGAGCTCAGCCCGTCGGCCCGCAGCCTCACCGACGAACAGCTGGATGCGGTCCGCGAGCGGGCGGGCTCGTCGGGGTGACACTCCACGTCCCGGACCTGCACCCGTCCTGCGAGCGGGACAGGGGACTCGACCTGGACACGGTCGTCGATCACATCGACTACGTCGCCGAACGGCTCGGGACCGACCACGTGGCATCGGATCCGACCTAGACGGGGCGGACGGTACCACGCACGGTGGACGGCGTGACCGGCCTCCGGGCGGTCCTCGGACGGCTGGCCGACCGGGGATACGACCGTCGCGAACGCCGGAAGGTCGCAAGAGGAAACTGGATCGACGTTCTGAGCGGAACGATGCGGGCGGCCGACGGATTACTGGGGGCTGAACGCCCGAACGCGGGTCATTCCCGCAGGGACTCCTCCCGCCGGGTGGCGTCGAGGGTGTCCTCCTCGATGTCCAGCGCGACGACCGCCGGCTTGTACGCCCCGCCGGCGAAGAGCTCGTGGTCGCCGAGCGACGACTCGACGTAGCGGGTGAACGCGCGCCGCTCGGGCGGCAGGTAGCCGTAGATGACGTCCTCGTCGACGAGGTCGTAGACGGGAATGCGCGGCGACAGCAGGGTGTTCTCCCCGACGACGGAGTCCCGGCCGACGTGGAAGCCGCTGGTCACCCGACACCCGGCGCCGAGCGCGGCGCCGTCCTCGACGATCACCGGCGCGTCCTCGACGGGTTCGAGCACGCCGCCGATCAGGGTGTTGGCGCCGAGTTTGACCCCCTCGCCGATCTGGGCACACGAGCCGACGGTGTCACAGGAGTCGACGAGCGTTCCGTCGTCGACGTAGGCGCCGACGTTGACGAACGAGGGCGACATCATGATGCAGTCGCTTCCGAGGTACGCCCCGCGGCGGATCGTGGTGCCGTCGGGCGTGTTCCGGGTGCCGCGCTCGCCGAGGTCGTCGGTGCGCCGGAGCGGCAGGACGTCGTGGTACGTGACGCCGCCGTACTCCCGGCCGCGGGTCGGGCGCAGGCCGAAGTTGAGGAGGACGCCGCGCTTGACCCACTCGTTGACCGTCCAGCCGTCCGGGCCGTCGCCGGCGGACGGTTCGGCGGCGCGGACGTCACCGGCCTCCAGCGCGTAGAGGAACTCGTCGAGGACGGCGAGGTCGTCGTCGCCCGCGACGGCCGCCGTCAGGTCGCCCGCGTCGTAGCGGTGCCACAGGTCGTCGACGTCGGATTCCAGGCTCATTCCAGTACCTCCGTGAACTCGTACCGGCCGGGGGCCCGGCCGTCGATCCACGCGGCGGCGTCGAGCGCGCCGGCCGCGAACACGCCCCGGGACTCGGCCCGGTGGCGCAACTGCAGGACCTCGTGGTTGTCCGCGAGCAGCACCTCGTGGCTGCCGGTGACGTCGCCGGCCCGCCGGGCGTGGACGCCGATCTCGCCCTCCTCCCTCGGCTGTTCGCCCTCGCGCCCGTGTACGCGCTCCGCGTCCGTCCCGCGGACCTCGTCGACGTCGTCCAGCAGGGTGCGGGCGGTGCCGCTCGGGGCGTCGCGCTTGCGGTTGTGGTGGGTGTCGGTGATCTCGACGTCGTATCCCGGGAGCGTCCCGACGGCTTCGCGGACGGCCCGGCGGAGGGCCGCGACCCCCCGCGAGAAGTTCGACGCGACCAGCACGGGGACGCGGTCGCTCGCCGCCCGAACCCGCTCGCGGACGTCGTCAGTGAGGCCCGTCGTTCCGACCACGGCGGCCACGCCGGCGTCGGCGCAGGCCGCGACGTACCGGCGTGTCGCGTCGGGGACGGTGAAGTCGACCAGGACGTCCGGGTCGCGGTCCGCGAGCAGCGCCGGGAGGTCGGCCTCGTCGGCCACGTCGACGCCGGCGGGACCCTCGACCGAGGGGCGATCGACCGCGAGGACGACGTCGACGTCGTCGCGGGCGGCCGCGGCGGCGATGACCTCGCCGCCCATGTGGCCGCCGGCGCCGGTGACCGCGAGCCGCGTGGCGTCGCCCGTCACTCCGCCCCCTCCGCACCGGCGTCCGCCTCGACCGGCGTCCGCTCCAGGTCGGCGAGGACTTCGCGGAGGTCCTCGACGTGTTCCTCGGAGAGCCGCGAGAGCGGCGGGCGCATCGCGGCGGGGCCGTAGCCCCGGATCGTCATCGCCTCCTTCACCGGGATGGGGTTGGTCTCGACGAACATGGCCCGGAAGAGCGGGCCGAGTTCGTGGTGGATCTCGCGGGCTCGCTCGAACTCGTCGTCGAGCGCCGCGTGGACCAGTTCGACCATCCGCTCGGGTTCGATGTTGGCGCTCACGCTGATGACGCCCGTGCCGCCGACCGAGAGGATTGGCAGAGTCATCCCGTCGTCGCCGGCGAGCACCGCGAAGTCCTCGTCACGGGTCCGCTCGACGACCTCGCTTATGAGGTTCATGTCGCCGCTAGCGGCCTTGTATCCCCGGATGTTCCGGTGGCGGGCGAGTTCGGCGGTCGTGTCGGCGTCGATGCTCCGCCCGGTGCGGCTCGGGACGTTGTAGACGATCTGCGGGAGGTCGACCGCGTCGGCGATCGTTCGGTAATGTTCGAGCATTCCCGCCGGTTCGGGCTTGTTGTAGTACGGCGAGATGAGCAGGAGGCCGTCGGCGCCGGCGTCGGCCGAGCGTCGCGAGAGTTCCAGCGCCTCGCGTGTGTTGTTCGAGCCGGAGCCGGCGATCACGGGAACGTCGACCGCGGCGACGACGGTCTCGACGACCTCGACGTGTTCGTCGTGGGACAGGGTGGCCGACTCGCCGGTGGAGCCGACGGGCACGAGGCCGTCGACGCCGCCGTCCGCGAGTCGTCGGGCGTCGGTCGCGAGTTGATCGTGGTCGATGCTGCCGTCCTCCCCGAAGGGAGTCGTCATCGCGGGATAGACCCCGCGGAGGTCGATGTCTGACATGTGGTGTTGGGTGCGGTGGGATCGGTCGGTCGAACGACGCGTCGCGCGCCGGAGGCGCGCCGGCGACGGGGGCGCCACGCCCGCCGCGAGCGCTCACCGGGCGCGTTTTTTCGAAAAGACGGGCCGGGCGGGGGACACACGGGCCGCTGGCGCGGGGCGCGTCCGTCGGCCGGCGCGTGTGTCCGTCACGGTCGAAGAAGGCGCCGGAGGGTGCATATAGCTTGCGTTCGCTGGCGTCGGCCCGGATCCGGGGCGAGCGCACAAGTCATAAACCCCGCATCCGCGTACCCCGACGCGTGAGCGACTCCGACCGGGCCGACACCGTGCTCCACGGCGACCAGCGGGTCGCGGTGCTCGCCGACGCCCAGAATCTCTATCACACTGCACAGAGTCTCTACTCCCGGAATATCGATTACGAGGCGCTGCTCGACGAGGCGGCCGGCGGTCGCGAACTCGTCCGGGCCATCGCGTACGTCATCCGGGCCGACTCGCCAGACGAGGAACGCTTCTTCGAGGCACTCGTGGACATCGGCTTCGAGACGCGCATCAAGCGGATCAAGACGTTCGGGGACGGGACGAAGAAGGCCGACTGGGATGTCGGGATCAGTCTCGACGCCGTCACGCTGGCCGACCACGTCGACGTCGTCGTCCTGTGTACCGGCGACGGCGACTTCTCGCGGCTCTGCTCGCACCTGCGCCACGAGGGCGTCCGGGTCGAAGTGCTCTCCTTTGCCGACTCCACCGCGGAGGAACTGATCGATGCGACCGATTCCTTTCTCGACCTGACGGAGCGGGAAGACGAGTTCCTGCTGTAAGCCCCCGCAACTGGGGCGGGGTCCGTCCCTCGAACGCCGGGGACCCGCGACGGGCGGACGGAAACCGCTATGTGTCGCCGGCCCGGCGTCCGGGCATGGCGCGCGACGTGGCCGCCCTCCGGGTCGTCGCGGACTACCAGTTCGGGGCGGGCGCGGGGGCGGCGCTGTTCCCGCCGGACGAGGACCGCACGATGAGCCGTTCGACCGGCGGCCGCCCGCGGCAGGTCCACGCCGGCGGCCGGCGACTGATCTCCTTTGGCACCGACGGGCGGTTCACCCTCGGGGTCGCCGGCGGCGAACGCCTCCGTGACGCCCTCGACCCCCCGGCCTATCGGGTGGTCGTCGGGGCGGAGAGCGAGCCACACGTCCGCGACGGCGCCAACGCGTTCGCGAAGTTCGTCCGCGAGGCCGACCCCCGGATACGGCCGCGCGACGAGGTGCTCGTGGTGAACGGGCGCGACGAACTGCTAGGGGTCGGGACGACGACCCTCGCCGGCGACGCGATGCTCGACTTCGGGACGGGCATGGCCGTCGACGTGCGCGAGGGCGCGCCGGCGGACGACGACTGAGAACCGGAGCGTCACCGACGGCCGGGACGGCGACGTCGCCCGGAGCGCCAATCAAATCAGATGTAGGGAGCGAGGCCAACCGCGCGGATGAGCGGGACGCCGGCGAGTGCCGATCCGAGGAGATACCCGCCGATGGCGCCGCCGTTCAGGAGCGGGAGGCCGGCGTGGGCGCGCCCGCGCATCACCGCGGCGAGCAGGAGGCCGAGGCCGAGGAGCGTGCCCCCTGCCGCGCCGAGCGCCGGGAGGTTGAGCGCCGGGAGGACGCCGACGCCGAGGGGAGCGGCCGAGGAGAAGGCGGCCGCGCTCGCGACCATCACCGTCGGCATCACGGCGTCGCCGAGGCCGACGAAGAAGGCGTCGCGCTCGATGCCGCCATCTTCGGCCGTGTCGTCGGTTCCTTCCGTCCCGCCGGACGGGTCATCGATTCCCCTCGATCCGCCATCCGCGTCGGACGTCCCCCCGTCCGCCGCCGACTCCTGGCCGCCCTCGGTCCCGTCGGCGTCCTCGAACACGTCGCTGGCGCCCGAGAAGTCGTCCTCGAGGAGCGAGTACGAGAGGGAAAGTGGAACGACGAGGACGACCGGCACGCGCAGGTCCATCACGCCCTCCGCGAGCGAGAGCATGTGTTCGGTGCCGTAGACGCTGATGGCGTCGTAGACGGCGAGCGCAAGGAGCAGGGTGATGGCCGGCAGGGGGCCGAAACTGATGCCGAACAGGCCGGCGGCGCCGGCGCCCATCAGCACCCCGGCGGCGTCGATGACGTACCACTCGGGGTGGACGACGAGCGCGGCGCCGATGCCGAGCGAACACGCGAGCGCGACGGCGCCACGGGCCGGCACCGCCGACGGAACGACGACGCTGAAGACGTACCAGGAGAGGGAGACGGAAGCGAGGATCACGACGGCGCGAACCGCCCGTTCGAAGTCGTACCGGAAGGCGGCGAGCATCAGCCCCGTCGCGACGAGGACGGCGAGGAGGTAGACGAGGCTGTTCGTCGGGTCGGAGGGGTTCTCGACGACCCGGTATCCGGCGGCGGTGAACGGGTCGACGAGCGCCAGCGCGCCGGCCTGGACGAGTACGAAGAGGAGGACGGCGAACGCGACGGCGCGCAACGCGCGGGGGTCCATGGGGTAGCCTCGGAACGGAGCCGTATGTCCGTTTTCGTTGTGGGCGACGGATCGGGACGGCGCGGGGCGGGGCAGGTACGGGCTCAGCGGGCGTAGACCGCCTCGTCGAGCAGCGCCGCGGGATCGACCCCGTCGGTCGTGTCGAGCGCGAGATAGGGTCGGTCGACCGGCCCGAAGACGTCGACGACGCGGCCCACGGTCGTGAGCGACTCGTCGACGGCCGCGGTCCCGATTTCCGGCGCGTCCCGGTCGGCGTCCGGGGGAGCACGGACGACGACGAGTCCCTGGGCGACCCGGTCGACGGTACCGAGGCGGCGCAACGGCATCTCAGTCCCGCAGGAGGCCGACGTACGCGGCCACCGCCTGGACGAGGTCGTTCTTGGTCGCGTCGTCCGCGCCCTGGACGAGCACTCGCCCGCGCGGTTCGTACTCCCGGGGGTAGGTCGCCTCGCGCTCGATGACGGCGTCGTAGCCGACCTGCTGGACCGCCTCGGCGATCTCGTCGACCGACGGGTCCGTGACCGCATCCGAGAGGGAGACGCGCCGCCCCTCGGCCCGCGTGCAGTCAGCGTCGAGGTAGGCGGGCCAGATGACGTTCTCGACCATATCGCACGAACGGGAGCGGCCGGTAATACGGTTACGCTCGGGCGCGCCGGGTCGGTCCAGACGCCGGTCGGCGGTGCCCGGTGCGCAGACGCCGGTCGGCGGTGCCCGGTGCCCGGCCGTACCACCCGCACCTGCGCTCCCCCGGGACCGGCGACGGCGCGGCGTTCCTCACACCGTCACCCTCTTTCCCGCCGACCGCCCACCAGCCGGTATGGAGCAGCCGTGCGTCCGCGTGGCCCGCGAGGCGGGCGAGCGGACCCGCGAGCGCCTGTCCGAGGCGGGCCTCCTCGACGGGGACCACGACATCGTGGTCGAGGACGGCCGCCTCTACCTGCCGGTGACCGACCCGGCGGCGGTCCCGTCGGACCTCGACGTCGTCCGCCACGAGGTGCCCGCCCGCCCGGGACAGCAGACGCCCGGCGACCTCCTGGGGTGGGAGCCGACCTACGAGCGACTCGGCGACATCGTCATCCTCGACGAGGACGACGCGGAGCGCGCCCGCGCCGCCGCGGAGGCGGTGATGGACTCCGACGTGCCCGCGAAGACCGTGGTGAACCGTGCCTCGAAGGTGCAGGGCGACTACCGGGTCCGCGAGTGGGAGGTGCTCGCCGGGGACGGCACCGAGACGGTCCACCGCGAGTACGGCTTCGAGTATCTGGTCGACATCGCGGAGGTCTACTTCTCCCCCCGGCTGGCGACCGACCGCAATCTGGTCGCCGAGCAGGTTCGGGCGGACGAGTTCGCCGTCGACATGTTCGCCGGCGTCGGACCGTTCGCCATCCCCTTCGCCGCCGCCGGCGCCGAGGTTATCGCGGTCGACCTCAACCCCGCTGCCGTCAGGTACTGCCGCGAGAACGCCCGGCGCAACGACGTCGCCGACCGCGTGACCGTCGTCGGGGGCGACGTTCGCGACGTCGCCGACGAGTACGCCGACAGCGCCGACCGTCTGGTGATGAACCTGCCCCACTCGGCCGACGAGTTCCTCGACGCGGCGGTGACGCTCGCCGGCGACGACTGCACGATTCACTACTACGACATCCAGAACGAGGACGACCCGTTCGGGCCCGGTCGCCGGGCGGTCGCGGCCGCCGCCGAACCCGCCGGATACGAGGTCGAAATCACCGACGAGCGCGTCGTCCGCTCGTACGCGCCACACGAACTGAACGTCCGGCTCGACGTCCGGCTCACCCGGTGATTCCGCAACGCTTTTGCTCCCCATTCCGGTACGTCAGGACACGGTGCCGGTGTAGCTCAGCTGGCAGAGCGATTCCTTCGTAAGGAATAGGCCGAGGGTTCAAATCCCTCCACCGGCTCTCCTGCCGAACAACGTGAGGCGGAGAGCCTCGTGTGGAGGGATTTGAGCCAGGGAGTGGAGCAAAGCGGAACCACCGTGGTTCACAATCCCCTCCACCGGCTCCGCTTTTCGGGTTCAGAGCCCGCCTCTCGATAGGCACAGGACGCCACAGCCGTCAGCTTCTGGATCGGGGATGTCCCGGTGTGAGCGGACGCCCGCGAAAATCGACGACCCCGGATACCGGCACGCGGGCCCTGTCCGGGAACTACAGTTCACCGACCGTGCTGCGATAAACTGGAAGCCACGCCGACATCGCGGCACCGAGTAGCGACGCCGAGACCCCTTCCTCAGAAGAGCAGCGAGATCCAGCCGGCCATCAGCACGGCAGCGAGCACGACGACGAGCGTCACCAACCCGACCCCGATCCAGTGACAGCCCGCCGGACGTTCTCGGGTCACCACACGAGCAGCACTCCGTGCGGGGGGCATAAATCCCGGACTCAGTTCCGCGGTCGCCGGTGCGACGACGACTCCGATAACTGGCGGAACGTGGTATATGCGGTGTATGCGAGAACGGCCACGAGGAACGCACCGCCGACGACCATAACACCGACGCCGAGCCAGGACGTCAGGACCAACTTCGGCGCGATGTCTCTGGCGGAGGAAACTGCAGGGATAACCGACACGCACATCTTCGGGTCGCCAGTCGGAAGAGACTTCGGCCGACTGCGCGGGTCGGTCGGCCGCTTGCGGACACCACGGCTCACGGCAGAGCGCTAGCCTCGTCAGTCCGAGCGACCCGTCGCATCGGCATCCCGTAGCCGCCACTGCTCTCCCTTTATCACGGTCCGGTCATCGGATGGCAGAGCTTGGAGCAACTCCCCGTTCGCGTCCGTCAACCCCTCGCGGCCACTAGATCTGCAGACTGGCGTACTGCTCTCGTGTTCGTCGCGGGAGCGAACCCTCCACCGGTTCTCCGCGGGCTCCGTCGCTCCGAAGGGGCTTTTGCCCGTCGAGGAGCAAGGAACCCCCATGATCGTCCATCCCTGCCCCCTGTGCGGAGAGGCGGTGAACAGCCGGGGAGAGCCGTTCGACGAGCCGTACAAGACGCGGGCCCACATCGACGGCGCACACGACGAGGACCACGCGGGCGAGCGCGGCGAGGCGTACATGGACCAGATCCGCGAGAACACGCGGCAGATGGACGGCCGGGAGCGACAGACGGTCGAGCGGGGCGGCGGGTACGGCCCCAGCGGCTCCGAGGTCGAGGTCTCCCTCGGTGTCGGGGAGACGATGAAGATGCCGGTCGAGCGGGCGGTGAAGCTGAACGCGACGCGGATCGCGGACCCCGAAGGGTTCGGCATCGCGTCGCAGGGGACGGCGTGGGAGATCCGACAGGAGAACAAGAAGTTGCGCGACGAACTCGACGAACTCCGCGACCGGGTCGCCACGCTGGAGTCGGAGGTGGCCGTGCTGTCCGCGGAGTCGGAGACGCTGGAGGGGGAGTGTACGGACTGTGGCGGCCGGCTGACGCTCGACAGCGGAGGGAGCGGCGAGGCGGCGGTGGTGTGCGAGGAGTGCGATGAGCGTCGAGTCGAACTGTAGGGCGACTGGTTCGCCGCAGGGCGGGGTTCGCCCGGCGGCGCCCGTCACGACGTGACGCGTCAGGCCCGTGATCCTACCCGTCGTGTGCCTCCGCGAGGTGTTCGAGGATCACCTCGCCGTGGCACGGCTGCGGGAGACAGTGACAGCCGAGCCGTTCGCCGTACAGGTCGGACAGGGCGGCGGCGAACTCGTCGTCCTCCAGCAGTTTGCTCTTGAACCAGCCCGCGTACAGACCGCTGGAGGTCCCGTCGTCGACGGTACCGCCATCGGGGTCGACCGGCCGCTCGAACTGGGTGGCGAACTCGGAGTCGCGGTCGATCCGACGGGTAGGCTCGAACCGCCGCACCGAGACGAGTTCGGTGCCCGTCGGCTCGTGGACGACCCGCCGCCCCCGGTCCCCATCGGGAACGGTAAGGCGGTCGGCTACGCGCTCCCGAACGGCGGCGGCGGGGTCGTCCGAGAGGTCGACGTCTCCGCCCCCGGGAGCGTCGCCACCGGCGGTCATAGCAGTTCGACGTCGTCCGCGACGTCCTCGAACGCGTCGACGGCCTCGCGGGCCCGTTCGACGAGGTCGATGTCCTCGACGTCGGGGTCGAGGTCGGCGCCGTGCATCTCGACGAACGTCTCGCCGTCGTCGGCGAGGAGCACCGACCGCTGGAACGGCTTGTCGACGAACGCGACGTTGTAGACGGTCCGACCCAGTTCGACGTCGTAGTACCGGCGGATGGTCAGTTTGCTCGCCATGTCGTCACCTCCGGTCGCCTCCGTCCGCGCCCGGCGTCGGCGCGGGACCCGGACCCGTGCGGGGAGTCGTGGCCGTCGCCGCTGTCGTGCCATCCTGGGACATGACCGGCTCTACGACGATGGCGGGGTTAAACCCGGTGAAAGCGGCGGCCGATCGGAGGACGACGGCGGGGAGCATCGGAGGGGCGTAGAGCGAGAGCGCCGGGGACGTCGGCGAGCGACGTGAAGCGCCGGTGACGGGCGACACCACGATGGGTGAAGCGCGCGGTGGAGTCCCCTGAAGACACTTACCGTCGGGGGAGCCAGCCCCGGTCGTGCAGCGACGCGACGTGCTCGCCCGGGTCGGCGTCGCCGCCGCGAGCGTCGCCGGCTGTCCGGGTGGCTCACCGGCCGGCGGCGGGACCAATGGATCGGCGACCGTGGCCCGTGGCGGGACGACGGGACGGCCGACCGACACGGCGGCCTCCGTGTCCCTCGATGCCCTCCAGCCCGGTGTCGTGACGATGACCTCGCCGGACTCTGTCGGGGTCGAGCGCGGCGGCCAGTACCTCTCCCTCGACGTGTCCGTCGACGCCGACGCCGTCCCCGCCCGCGACGACTTCGCGTTCCGGTTCGACGGCAGCGCGTACCGGCCGCTCGATCCGCAGGAACCGGCTGTTCCGGGCGTACAACGAGAACGGGGCCTACGAGACCGCCACGGGCGGCGGGTGGCTGCTCTTTCAGCTCCCGGAAACCGGCGACGCAGCGGGGGCCCGACTGGCGTGGAGCGACGGCGCGTGGCGGCCCGGCGACGGACTCCGCCGCCGGCTGGAACGCGCCCTGCCGCGGCGCTCCGTCACCCCCTCGCTCCCCGAGACCGTCCCGGACGGCGAGGCGCCGACGCTCGCGGGCACCGTCTCCAACGCGGGGACTCTCCCCGGGCGGTTCGTCGGCGCGCTGAACCGCCAGGGGCCGATGACCGCGTACGCGCCCGTGTCGGGCACCTCCGTCCCGGTGCCGGCGGGTGAGTCGACGACGTGGGTGCTGGCCGACGACTCGGTGAACCACCCCGACGGATCGGCGTACGTGGCCGACGGCGACACGGACATGACGTACCGGCTCGGCTGGCCGGGGGGCGAGGCGAGCAGCGCGGTCCGTGTCGTCGCCTGAGGGGATATCGTCCCCGACACCGGACGCCTCCGGTCGGGTGTGCCGACGGTCGCGTCGTGGGACCGTCGAGGAACGAGCGATCGACCAGCGCCGCCCGTCCGTCGCGGTCGCGGAGGCTCGCAGCCTCAGTAGCTGTGGTGGCGGACCTCGTGATCGACGATACACTCGACCACGACGGGGCCGTCGGGGTCCTGGAGCCGACCGGCGATGGCGTCGACGTCTTCGAGACGCCGGGCCGTGTGACCGTCCGCCCCGAGCGCCGTCGCGACCTCGGCGATCGGTGGCGTCGACAGCCGTGCAACGTCCGCCGGCCCGCCCCGCGCGGCCAGGTTGTGGTACTCCGCGCTCAGCGAACTGTCGTTGCCGACGATGACGACGACCGGGACCTCGTGTCGGACGGCCGTTTCTACCTCCTGGAGTGACATCATGAACCCGCCGTCCCCACAGAGGGTGATGGCCGTCCGGTCGTCGCCGTTCGATCGGTTCTCGTCCCGGAGGTACTGTCCGATTCCGATCCCCAGGGGGAGTCCGAGGCCGATGGCCGCGAAGTCACACGAGACGATCGAGTCGGACGGGGGCGCGGTGAGTTCGTGGAGGGCCCACTTCCGGAACTGGCCGCCGTCCGCACCGACGAGCCGCGCGTCGGGCAACACGTCCTCGAGTTTCCGGGTGAGCGCACGGGGGTCCATCCGCCCCGGCTTCTCGGGGTAGTCGGGCCCGTCGAGCGGCGAGTACGAGGCGATCCGGTCGCGGAGCCGGTCGGTCCACAGCGCGTCCGCGCGGTGGACCCCCTCGCGGTCGAGCGCCTGGGCGAGCGCGTCGACGGTGATACGGGCGTCGCCCACGATGCCGAGGTCGACGTCCGTGTACCGCCCGATGCTGGCCGGATCGGCGTCGACGTGGACGACGGTCGCGTCGTCGACGAGGCGTCCCTCGTCGACCGTGTGGTCGTTGAGGCTACAGCCGACGGCGAGCACGTAGTCGGCCTCGCTCGTGATCTCGTTGGCGAGCGGGCTTCCCCAGTTGCCGCTGAATCCCGCCGCGAACGGGTGGTCCTCGAAGTAGTCGCGCCCCAGCAGCGAGGTGACGACGACGGCGCCCATGCGTTCGGCGACCGCCTCGATGGCCTCCCGCGCGTCCGCGGCGACCGCACCCCGCCCGACCAGGACGACCGGTGGCCGGGACGCGTCGGCGGCGCGGAACAGGTCGACGGCCTCGTCGATCAGGTCGGGGTCGGGCTCCAGCCGTCCGGCGGACGGGCGCGACGTCGCCGGCGGCCGTGGCGTTCCCCGACCACCGCTCCCCCCGGCGTTCGCGTCCGGTCCCTCGGGCGGGGAGACGTCGGCCACGTCCGGGGGAACCGCCACCGACCCTTCGAGAACGTCCGTCGGGATCTGAACGGCGAGCGGGCACTCCCCGACGTGGACGCGACGGATCGCCTCGCGAAAGATCGGAACGAGCGTGTCCGGGCTCCCGACCGTGACCACCTCCCCGGCAGTCGCACGCAGGAGGGCCGCCTGGTCGAACTCCTTGGGATCGTGCCGGTCGTCTCGCGCTGGCGTCGGGACGACGACCAGGAGCGGGGTCCCGTTCTTCCGGGCGTTGCACAGGGCCGTGCCGGTCTGGGCGATTCCGGGCCCGCGCCCGACGACACAGACCCCGATCCGGTCGCCCGACCGGGCGTATCCGTCGGCCATCGCCATGGCGCCCTGTTCGTGGCGGGCGTGGACCGCCTCGATCGCGTCCCCCCAGGTCGTCTCCAGATCCGCCACCAGTTCCATCGTGTCCTCAGCCATGTACTGGAAGACGGTCTCGACGCCCGCCGCGAACAGCAATCGATTGACGGCCTCGTACCCGCGCATGATACGGCCGCGTTCGGGCACCGACCCCTTGTAACTCGTCCCCTCGGCACCGCGGAGCGGCCGGGGAGTCGGGACGCGGCGGGGCCGGCGGGCGCCCGACCGCCGGGACTGCTCGATCAGCCGGGTCATCGGACCCGTGCGACGTCGGCGATGGTCCACCGAATGGCGGGCGCACAGTCGGTACGACGACGTCTCCGGTCGAAAGCGCGCACGGCAGAGCCCCGACAGACGGGGATTAGGTCCCCCGTTTATATGCACCCACAGCTTCACCCCCCGACGCATGGACACACGGATAGGATCGTCGAACGATCTCGGGGGACTGGACGGGGAACTCGGGCTAGACGCGCTCCGCGAGAGCGCCGAGTTCCGGGGGCCGGTTGAACCGCTCGACGATCACGACCACGCGAACGGCCACTTCGCACTCATCTACGAAACGGCGGCGGAGCGACTCGCGGCCACGATCCCGTTCGTCCGGCAGGGGTTCGAACGGGACGAGCACGTTCTCTACGTCGTCGAGAGCCGGACGAAGCGGGAGGAGTTCGTCGAGGCACTCCGGGAGCGCGGCGTCGACGTGGACGGGGCCCTCGAGTCGGGAGCGCTGACCTTCGCCACGGTCGGGGAGACCTACCTGCGATCGGAGCCGTTCGACCCCGACGAGATGATCTCGTTCTATGCCGACACCCTCGACGACGTGTTCGACGAGTACGAGGGCTTCCGGGTGGTCGCCGGAACCGACTGGATCGACGACGTCCCGCTGGAGGCCTTCCTGGAGTACGAGGGGCGGGTGAACGCCCTCTTCGACGAACACGACGCCATGGCGATGTGTCAGTACGACCGCACGCGGATCTCGGCGGACGTGATCGCCGACGTCGTCCGGTCCCATCCCCACCTGATCTACGACGACAACGTCTGCCACAACTTCTACTACACGCCGCCGGACGAACTCCTCGGCGACGAGAGCGCGGACCACGAGGCCGACCGGATGCTACAGACGCTCCAGGACCGGACTGAAGCGCGGACGGAACTGGCCGAGCACGAGCGGTTCCTCCGGAAACTCAACGGAGTCATGTCCAGTCCGGACCGCTCGTTCGAGGAGAAACTCCAGGCGCTGTTCGACCTCGGATGTGAACGGTTCGACATGGAACTCGGGGGACTGAATCGCGTCGACCCCGACGAGGACTGGTTCCAGGTCGAGTATCTCAGCGGCGAACACGACTACTTCGAACCGGGCCTCGAAGTCCCGCTGTCGGAGACGTACTGCCGGGCACCTGCCGAGGTGATGGACACGGCGAGCGTGTCGGATCCGAGCGGGAAAGGGTTCGACGGTGTCGCCATCTACGAGGAGTACGGGGCCCGGGCGTACATCGGGACCCACATCTCGGTGTCCGGAGGCACGGACCGGACGTTCGCGTTCCTCACGTCCGAATCGCGGGAGGCGCCGTTCTCCGAGGAGGATCGGGCCTACATCGAGATGATGGGCCAGTGGGTGAAGTACGAACTCGAGCGCGAACGGCGCGAGGCGGCTCTCCAGCGCTCCAAAGAGCAGTTCGAGCGCATCTTCCGGAACAGCCACGACCCGATATTCATCAACGATCCCTACGCCGACGAACTCCTCAAGATCAACCCGGCGGGGTGTGAGATGCTCGGCTACACCGAGGAGGAGGTCCTGGCGCGGGGGCCCTCGGATTTCCACCCCGACGAGATGGAGCGGTTCCGCGCGTTCGTCGACCACGTCTACGACGAGGGATCGGGCTGGACGGACGAACTCACCTGTCTCCACGCAGATGGCCACCGGATCCCAACCGAGATTTCGGCGTCGGCGATCGAGTACGAAGGCCGCGAGTGCATGCTCGCGATGGTCCGGGACATCAGCGAGCGCAAGGAACGCCAGCGGGAACTCGAACGGGCCGAACGCCAGTTCGAGGCGGTGTTCAACAACCCCGTCTCGTTCGTCGGCCTGCTCGATCCAGACGGGACCGTCCGGCGGGTGAACGAGAACGCCCTGGAGTTCGCCGGTCTCGAGGAGTCGGACGTCCGGGGCGAGAAGTTCTGGGAGATGCCCTGGTTCGCCCACTCGGCGGAGGTGCGGGAGAACCTGCGCGAGTGGGTCGCTCGCGCCGCCGCCGGCGAGTACGTCCGGGCCGAACTGCCCCACCAGTCACGGGACGGCGAAACCGCGATCATGGACGCGATACTGGAACCGGTCGTCGACGGCGGCGAGGTCGTCGGCATCGTCCCCAGCGGCCACGACATCACCGAACTCCGGGAGCGCGAGCGATTCCAGCGCCGACTCTACGAGACCGTCGCCGATCCCGACCGGTCGTTCGAGGGGAAACTCCGGGCCGTCCTGGACCTGTGGTGTGACCGGATCGACATGGGACTGGGCGGCCTCGCCGCCGTCGATCCCGCGACTGACCGGTTCGAGGTCGAGGTCACGAACGGGACCCACGACGACCTCGGCCCGGGCGACGAGTACCCCCTCTCGGAGACCTATTGCCGGGAAACCGTCGCCGCACGGGACACCGTGGCCATCACCGACCCCGCGGGGTTCGAGGACAGCCTCTGCCACGAGCAGTTCGGCGTCGGGTCGTACCTCGGGGCCTACATCGAACTCGACGGCGCCGACGACCGGACGTTCTGGTTCGTCTCCAGCGAGCCACGCGAGGAGGGATTCTCCGAATTCGAGCGGACGTTCCACCATCTGATCGGCCAGTGGATCCAGTACGAACTCCAGCACCAGCACGATACGGACACACTGACCGCGCTCAACGACCTCAACGGGATCGCCCGGGACATCAACCGGGAACTTGTCCAGCAGCCGACCCGCGAAGAGATCGAGGCGGTCGTCTGCGAGCACCTGGCCGCGTCCGACTCCTACGACCTCGCGTGGATCGGCGCACTCGACGATCCGGCCGGGGAAATCGTCCCGTCCACGACCGCGAACATCGACGGCCACCTCGACGGGGTGACGATCCCCGTCGACGAGGCGGGGTGTCCCGCCGGAACGGCGGTGCGGACCGGCGAAACGCAGATAGCCACCGACATCGGTGATGCCCCGTGTGACGTGTGGCGCGAACTGGCACGCGAACGGGGGTTGTCGTCCTCGGTGTCGGTTCCCATCGTCTACGAGCATCGCACGTACGGCGTGCTGAACGTCTTCACGTCCCGGAAGGGGGCCTTCGACGACGAAGAGCGGGCGGTCGTCACCCAACTGGGCGAGATCGTCGGCCTGACGATCGCCGCCATCGAACGCGAGGAGGAACTCGAGCACGAACGGGAACGCCTCGAACTGATCAACCGCCTGCTCCGGCACAACCTGCTCAACGGACTCAACCTCGTGGGCGCACGCCTCGAGATGCTCGACGGACGCGTCGACTTCGAGGTCCGCGACCATCTCGAAACCGCGAGAAATCGGACCGACGAGATGGTCGACCTCATCGAGACGCTGCGGGCGCTGACCGGGGGTCTCATCGACGACGAGTACGAACTCGAACCGATCGATCTCGGGCGCGTTCTGGGGGACGAACTCGACCGGACACGGGAGACCTACGACGACGCGGTCTTCGAGGTGAGAGCGGACCTCGACTCCGTACCGGCGGTCCTCGCCGACGACCTGCTGGAGGTGGTCTTCGAGAACCTGCTGGTCAACGCCGTCCGGCACAACGACAAGACGGTCCCGCGTGTCGCCGTCGACGTCGAGACCGGCGAGAAGTCGGTGACTGTCCACGTTCGTGACAACGGGCCGGGCGTCCCCGCACAGATGCAGGATCTGATCTTCGAGGAGGGACAGAAGGGCTTCGAGAGCCCCGGTACCGGCTTCGGACTGCACCTGGTCCGGGAGATCGTCAACGTCTACGGCGGCGACATCACCGTCGGGGACAACGATCCCGAGGGTGCCGTCTTCTCCATCACGCTGCCGCGACCGGGGGTCGGCAACTGACGCGGGGCGAGCGTCTGTACCGACCCGCGTGAACCTCTCTCGTATCCGAGGGGGACTGACGAGGGGAAATTCGCGGGCTCAGCCTTCGATTCCGGGGGCACGAGTCGCCAGCCACCACCCGATCAGGGTCCAGCCGAGCACGATCGCCAGCGTGCGGAGAGCGAAGACGGGAAAAGCGGGGGGGACGCCAGGAGTGGCGTCGTAACGCCCATCACGAGCACTCCCGAGATGATCGCGACGAGGTAGGGAAGCGGTTTCTCGCCATCTTCCTTCCCTCGTCGTCCCGGATGCAACCCCGTGAACGTCGGCGTACGTCTCATGACTCGAGTGAATGTTCCGTCAATCTCGTCCGGGTGTTGTTCCATAATCGCCGGGAGGGATCCCCACTATCGAATTAGACGCGGTTCTTTTCGGCGTGAACCGGTCTGCTGCTGTAATGGGGGTCAGTAGACGATCGGCCGGAGTTCACCCGACGCACACTGTCGAAAGTCGCCGGCGGAGCGATCATCGGTAGGGGAGCGGTGGCCCCCGGAGTTCGATACCCCGCAGTCGCCGCGAGCGGGCTTACGGCGGACGACGTGAGCGTCACGTCCGCAGACGGTGCTCCAGCAACTCACGCTTGCCGACGGACGCGACGAACAGCCTGACGAAATCTGATCTAGCGGGACAGGTGTGAGAACCCGGGAGCGTCGCATCGCTACCGGTGGGAGCGAGCGACAGTGATGCCGACGGGCAAACGGTGATGGGCCTCGACGGACTGATCCGGCGGGGTGGCATGGCACAGGAAGTGTACGACCGCCTGTATATCGGTGATATCGACGACGCATCCGCGCCTCCCCCCGACATCGAGGTCGTCGTGAATCTGGCGCCGACGTGGACCGCGTCGACGACGCACTGGCACCCGTTACGCGACGGGCGGAACGACCCGGCGGTGTTTCAGGCGGCGGTGTGGACGGTTCTGCGCGAGTGGCGGCAGGAACACGCCGTTCTGGTGAGCTGTCAGTGCGGGATTTCGCGCTCGGCGGCCGTGTGTGTCCGTGCTTCGCGAACTCACCGAGCAGGACTGGGAGGACCGTCTGGAGCAGATCCGGGCCGCGCGACCGGCGGTCCAGCCAGTACCCGGGCTCGTCGACCTTGCGGTACAGTGCACTGATATCCCGGCGACGACGGCGCCGTGAGGGGTCCTAGTCGACCTGCGGTGCGGTCGTCGCCCTGTAGACACCGGCGAGATCGGTCGCCTCGACGGCGACGGTGATCGTTTCGCCCGCCGCGACCTCCTCGTCGGCGATGATCGTCACCGCCTCGATCGGATCACGGCGAACGAACGCCCAGATGCGCTCCGCCCACGAGGGATGGCCCCCGCGCCGACAGACGAGGACGTATCGGTCGTCGTCCGCGGCTCGTTCCCTGAGGTCGGCGGTGAGGTCGTAGTCGTCCAGCTCCGTCGGCGCAATCGTGTGCAGCACGTCACCCCGAAACGACTCCTCCATGGAGGGGTGTGGCGACGAGCCGGCAAGGGGATGTCGGTCCCGTCGGGGGGGTCGTTTCCGATCGAGCGGATATGCGAGGACGGTCCGGTTCTTCTCGGCCTCGACCCCCGGTCGTCGGCGGTCAAGCGAGTTCCGACGGAGATGAGGGGGCCGGAGGCGTACCGGTGTAGCCGCCTCGCGTTCACTCGGCGGCAAAGTCGAGTGGGGCCGGAGGGATTTGAACCCCCGATCGACTGATATCTCCGGTCCGTCTCGGTACTCCAGAGGGTCGTCGTCGCGCGCGGTGATCAGTCGCGCGCTCGGTATATCAGTCTGGAGTTCGTCACTGGGACCTCTGGAGTCAGTCGCCCTGCCTGGCTGGGCCACGGCCCCGGGTCGTCAGCCTTCCGGAGGGCAGTCGAAACTAAAGGAATTACGGTCACCGGTCCGTCGTGGCCCAGTCGCAGTCCTGGCACTTGTAGGCGGTGACGAACTCGGTCACGCTGGGCATGTAGCCGACCGAGAGGACGTTGCCCCCACACTCCGGGCAGTCGCGGTCGGCCTCCTCTATGTCCTCTGCCTCCATCGGCCGCTCGCCCTCGACGAGTTCGGCCAGTCGTTCGGCCGTCACCATCCGTCCCTGGACGACGCGGTTCTCGCCGGTCATGTGCGTCGGGAGTGGGTCCGGACAGGTAAAGGTACGCTCACGGCCGCGCGACGGGAGGCGGCGTGGGACTCAGAGCCACGGCGCCCGGGAATCGCCGTCCCCCATCCACGCCTCGCCGTCACCGTCGGCGTCGTCGTGATCGATCGGGTAGCCCCCGTCGGACGCCCCGGCGGCGGTCTCGAAGCCCACGTCGTCCCCGGTCGGCGCCGCGTCCGCCGGTCGATCGTCCGCCGCGTCGGCGGTCAGCACCAGCGGACCGTCGGGATCGAACGAGAACAGGGCCGTCACGAGGAGGGCGCCCAGGGCCACCGGCGCTTCGGTCGGCAGCAGGCCGAGCACCGAGAGCGCGAGCAGGCCGAGGGCGACGGCGCTGCCGAACCGGAAGCGATCGAGGTCGACCGACCCGCGGAGCCGGGGGCCGAACGCCGCCACGGCGAGCGCGAATCCGACGCCGACGGCGGCAGCCGCCGCCGCGCGACCGACCAGGGCGAGGTCGGGGTGCAGCGCGAGCGAGGCGCCAGCGGGTCTGAGGCTCGCCACGGCGCCGAGGCCGACGATCACGGCAGGGCGGGGGAGATACTCGCCGACGCGGGCCGAGGCGGTCTTGGCGGCGACGGCGAGGATCACCAGGCCGGCGAACCGCTCGAAGATCTCGAAGGCCAGCAGGCTCCGGAGGGCCGGGGCGACCGCCGCCTCGAGTGCGGCGAGCGGAACGAGCACCGCGCCGAGCACGAGGACCGCGGGGACTGCCTTCGAGGGGTCGTCCATCTCGGCGAGGAGGATGGCGACGGTGGCCGATCCGCCGAAGACGAGGAGCCCCGTCTCCAGGACGCCGGCCGGGGAGTCGAGCGCACCCGCGATCACCAGCGCCGGGAAGATGCCGTCGACCAGCGGGAGGCCCATCACGGTGGCCAGCAGGCGGATCGGGCCGCCGACGCGTCGCTCCAGGCGGAGCGCGATCGGATGCTGCGAGACGCTCATCCCGCGCTAGCGGCCGTCACCATCGGCCGAACGGCGATGTGGATGTGACCCCGGCGAGCGGCGCCCCGCGGCGCCGACGGTCCGGCCGTCGAATCCGGAGCTGAACTCCGATTTGAACGCCCCCGTAATGGATGTAAACCGGCTGCCGGTGTCGTTCCGCTCCTGACCGGCGATGCCGAACGCGAGGGGACTGTCGGAGTCCATACCCCTCAATAATCCTAACGAACTATTAAACGTTGCGTGAGAGCCGGACCCAACCGTGGGGGGCCAGTCGGGGACCCGGCGTGCGAGCGCTGGGGCCGTCGGAGTGTGCGCGGTTGCGCCGGCGAAGCCCACGGACGGCCACCCGGGCGCTCGACGGCGATCGAACCGCACGCGAACGCCGGGCCGTCGGGAGGGGAGAACCGACCCGGTTCGGGGCCCGAAGGTGGTCGTCTCGCAACGCTTTTGGCCGCGGCGGGACCACCCGTTACATGGCGAACGACGTGTCCGATCCCGGGCCGTTTTCGGAGAAACTTCGCGTTCCCGAGGCGCTCACGTTCGACGACGTGCTCCTCCGTCCCAAGGAGAGTAACATCGAACCGGACGAGGCCGACGTCTCGACGCGCGTCTCGCGGAACGTGCGGCTGAACACGCCGGTGCTCTCGGCGGCGATGGATACCGTGACCGAGGCGGATATGGCGATCGCAATGGCCCACGAGGGGGGGCTCGGCGTCCTGCACCGCAACATGCCGGTCGAGGCGATGGTCGCCGAAATCGAGCAGGTGAAGCGGGCCGACGAACTCGTCATCGGGCGGGAGAACGTCGTGACGGCCGACCCCGATCAGACCGTGAGCGAGGTCGACGAGATGATGGATCAGGAGGGGATCAGCGGCGCGCCCGTCGTGGACGAGGACGACCGGGTGCTCGGGATCATCTCCGCGACCGACGTCCGCCCGTACATCGAGGTCGGCGAGCGCGACGAGGTGCGCCGGGCGATGACCGACGAGGTGTTCACCGCCGGGGAGGACGTCACGGCCCGCGAGGCGCTCGAACTGATGTACGACCACAAGATCGAGCGCGTCCCGATCGTCGACGAGGAGAACCGGCTGGTGGGGCTGGTGACGATGCAGGACATCCTGGAGCGCCGGGAACACGAACACGCCGTCCGGGACGAGGAGGGTCGCCTGCGACTCGGCGTGGCGGTCGGCCCCTTCGAGGACGACCGCGCGACGGCCGCGGACGAGGCGGGTGCCGACGTGCTGTTCATCGACTGTGCCCACGCCCACAACCGGAACGTGATCGAGAGCGCCCGCGAGATCGGCACCACGGTCGACGCGGACGTGGTCGTCGGCAACGTCGGCACGCGCCAGGCCGCCGCGGACGTCGTCGGATTCGCCGACGGGATCAAGGTCGGAATCGGCCCGGGATCGATCTGTACCACCCGGGTCGTCACCGGGGCCGGGATGCCACAGATCACCGCCATCGCCGAGGTCGCCGACGTCGCGGCCCGGGAGGACGTGCCGGTGATCGCCGACGGCGGCATCCGCTACTCCGGCGACGCAATCAAGGCGATCGCGGCGGGCGCCGACGCGGTGATGCTCGGCTCCTACTTCGCCGGCACCGACGAGGCGCCCGGCCGGGTGATCACGATGAACGGCAAGCGGTACAAGCAGTACCGCGGGATGGGATCGGTCGGCGCGATGCGCTCCGGCGGCGGCGAGCGGTACCTGAAAGAGGAACCCGAGGAGAACGAGGAGTTCGTCCCCGAGGGGGTCGAGGCGGCGACGCCGTACAAGGGCCCGCTGGCCGGCGAACTCCACCAGCTCGTGGGCGGCATGAAGAGCGGCATGGGCTACGTCGGGGCGGCGACGATTCCCTCGTTCAAGCAGCGGTCGGAGTTCGTCCGGGTCTCCCAGGCCGGACAGACCGAGGGCCACCCGCACGACGTGACGATCACCGACGAGGCGCCGAACTATCGGCCCGACTGATCGGTAGCGGCGGGTTTAATCACTGCTTCAAACCGATAAACGCGGGATTATACGGCGAGCGGACGACGATACGCGAAGGGATATTTTAATATGGCAGCCCGTGCAGTAATGCGCATACGTCGAGGAATCACGACCGACTATAGATGAGTGATACACAGCCCGTTGTTCTCGTCGTCGAGGATGAACGCGACCTGGCCGATCTGTACGCGACGTGGTTGGAGGACGACTACCGCGTGCGAACGGCCTACGGGGGCGAGGAGGCGCTCGAAGCGCTCGACGACGACATCTCCGCCATCCTTCTGGACCGTCGAATGCCCGACCTCCCGGGGGACGAAGTGTTACGGACCGTCAGGGAGCGGGGCATCGACTGCCGCGTGGCGATGGTGACCGCGGTCGAACCGGACTTCGACATCGTCGAGATGGGGTTCGACGACTACCTGGTCAAGCCGGTCTCGAAAGAGGCGCTCCTGGAGACCGTCTCCAACCTCCTCCTGCGCAACGAGTACGCGGACGGAGTCCAGGAACTGTTCTCGCTGGCCTCGAAGAAGGCGCTCCTGGAGGCCGAGAAGGGACCGGCCGAACTCGAGGAGAACGAGGAGTACCGCGAACTCGAAGAGCGGATGTCGGAACTCCGCGAGGACCTCGACGCGACCGTCGACTCGCTCAGCAGCGACTCGGGACTGACGGAACTCTACCGCGACCTCGACCGGGACGTCGGGAACGTGACCGGGAACGACCGGTAATCGAGAAGGGGAACTCCGAAGACGGCGGGGCCGCGAGGTGCCGCCGTGCGTCGACCGCGCGCCACGCGCGGGCGAACCGATGCCTCAGGCGACGAACGACTCGATGCGATCCATGGCTACTTTCAGTTCGTCGATGCCGGTCGCGTAGGACACCCGGAGGTGGCCGGCGCCCCCGTCCCCGAAGACGCTGCCGGGGACGACGGCGACGCGTTTCTCGCGCAGGAGGTCCTCGGCGAACTCCTCGTCGTCGCCGGGGCACTCGGGGAAGGCGTAGAACGCGCCCGTTGCCTCGAAACAGGAGAGGCCCATCTCGCGGAACCGCGAGAGCACGAGGCGCCGGCGACGGTCGTAGGCGTCGCACATCTCGGCGACGGCGTCGTCACAGGATTCCAGCGCCTCGAGTGCGGCGTACTGGGCGGTCGTCGGCGCCGAGAGCATCGCGTACTGGTGGACGCGGTTGATCGCCTCGACGGCCTCCGGCGGGGCGAGCGCGTAGCCGAGGCGCATCCCCGTCATCGCGTACGCCTTCGAGAAGCCGTTGACGACGACGGTCCGCTCGCGCATTCCCGGCATGGTGGCGATGGATGCGTGGTCGCCGTCGTAGGTCAGCGCGGCGTAGATCTCGTCGGCGATCACCAGCAGGTCGTGCTCCCGGCAGAACGCGGCGATTTCGGCCAGGTCCTCCCGATCGGCCGTCGCCCCGGTCGGGTTGTTCGGGTAGCAGAGCACCAGCGCCTCGGCGTCGGCGGCGCCGGCCTCGCGGAGCGCCTCGCGGGTGAGGACGAAGTCGTTCTCCGGGCGGGTCGGGACCCGAATCGGTTCGCCGCCGGCGAAGACGACGCCGGGGACGTAGGAGATGTACGTCGGCTCGTGGACGGCGACCCGGTCGCCGGGGTCGACGGTCGCCCGCAGGGCGGCGTCGACGGCCTCGCTCGCGCCCGTCGTGACGATGATCTCCTCGTCGGGGTCGTAGTCGAGCCCGTACCGGGGGACGTGGTCGGCGATGGCCTCGCGGAGTTCCCGCATCCCCCGGTTGGCGGTGTAGGAGGTCTGCCCCCGCTCCAGGGAGTCGATGGCGGCGTCGCGGGCGGGCCACGGCGCGCTGAAGTCGGGTTCGCCGACGCCGAG
>JBDGQA010000061.1:0-29993 GCA_042219325.1 Haloferacaceae archaeon
ACACCGGCCACGGCGTCGTCGGCACCACCCATTCCGAGGACGTCGAGACGCTGATCAACCGCGTCATCGAGCAGGGCCTGCCCTCGTATCTCCTCCGCGAGATCGACCTCGTGGTCTTCCCCCACCACGTCGACGGCGAGCGGTACGTCGCCGAGGCCGTGGAGTTCGTCGACGCCGACCTCGCGGACCTCGACGAGCGGGCGGCGGTCGCGCGGCCGGGCCTGCCCGCGGGCGTCGTCGAGAAGGACGGGCGCCGGATCGCGTGGAACGCCGTCGCGGAGCGGGGCGTGGGCGGCGAGTTCCGGTTCGACTACGCCCATCCGGAACTCGGCGACCCCGACCGGGAGTTCGGGTTCCGTGCCCTCCACCGGATCGCGGACGCCACCGACCGGTCGGTGGAGGCCGTCGAGGCGGAGTTCCACCGCAAGCACCGGTACGTCGAGTACCTCGTCCGCGAGGGGGTCGACGACTTCGAGGACCTGTTCGCGTTCGTCTCGGACCTCCGCACCGACGAGGCGGCGACCGTCGAGCGGGTGCGACGGCAGGTCGACGGGGGGCCGGGGAGCACCGATCCGACGGTCGTGGGCGAGGACTGAGTGCGTGGCGCGGGGCGCCCCCGCGACAGTCGGGGAGCACGGACGGCCTGTCGGACGGCGGGATTCGGGGCCGACGCCGTTCGACGTCCAGCGGAGCTACCTCTGACCTGCGTTCGGGCCCTGAAATGACCGGGGGAACAGCTATGATAGTTCGTGATAGATCCCCGCCCGCATGTCCCAGCAGATCCAACAGGAGCTCGACGTCGATCGGTTCACGCTCGGACTCGTCGGGCCGGCCCAGGAGTGGGCCGGCACGGTCGCCGACGGCGGCACGGTCCGCACGCACACGCCGCCGGCGTGCTGGGGGCCGATGATCACCCCCGAGTTCCGCGGCGGCCACGAGGTCACCCGGCCGATCCGCGTCGAGAACGCCGAACCGGGCGACGCGCTGGTCGTCCGGATCGAGGAGATAGAGGTGACCAGCGTCGCCACGAGCACCGGGAGCATGGCCGAGCGCGAGGGGGCGTTCGGCGACGATCCGTTCGTCGACCACCGCTGTCCCGAGTGCGGGACCGCGTGGCCGGAGACCGTCGTCGAGGGGACGGGCGAGGAGTCGATCCGGTGTGCGGAGTGCGGGGCCAACGCCTCGTCGTTCGGCTTCGAGTACGGCTACACGGTGGCGTTCGACGACGACCGGACGGTCGGGCTGACCGTCGGCGAGGAGGGCGCGAGCGCCCTGGCCGAGCGCGCCGACGAGGCGATGGCGCTGCCGGAACACTCCCGCCAGCACCCGATTCTGCTCTACGAGCCCGACGAGATGCCCGGGGCGCTGGGTCACCTCCAGCCCTTCGTCGGCAACATCGGCACGACGCCGCCGACGGAACTGCCGGACTCGCACAATGCGGGGGACTTCGGTCAGTTCCTGATCGGGGCCGAACACGACTGGGGGCTGCCGGACGAGGCGGCCCTCGAGGCCCGCACCGACGGCCACATGGACTCCAACGACGTCCGCCCGGGGGCGACGCTGATCTGTCCGGTGAAGGTCGAGGGCGCCGGGCTCTACGTGGGCGACCTCCACGCGAACCAGGGCGACGGGGAACTCTCCCTGCACACCACCGACGTGAGCGGCCACACGGAGCTCGAAGTGGAGGTCGTCAAGGGGCTCGACATCGGGGGGCCGCTGCTCCTGCCGAACGAGTCCGACCTGCCGGACATCGCGAAACCGTACACCGACACCGAGCGGGCGGCCGGCGCGGACCTGGCCGACGAGTACGGGGTCGACGAGGTCGTCGACGCCGGCCCGATCCAGGTCGTCGGATCGGGGGCGACGATCAACGACGCCACCGAGAACGCGTTCGACCGCGCGGGCGACCTGCTCGACATGAGCGAGGGCGAGGTCCGGGCCCGCTGTACGTTCACTGGAGGCGTCGAGATCGCCAGGTTGCCGGGCGTCGTGCAGCTCTCGATGCTCGCCCCGATGGACCGCCTGGAAGCGGTCGGACTCGCCGACGTCGTCCGGGAGCAGTACGACCTGTAGCCCGACCGCGCCCCGCCCGCTCTCACCCGCCGCGCATCGCCGGAAACAGCGCCACCTCGGCGTCGGGGGGACAGTCGGCGTCGAGGGGCGCCCGCTCGCCGTCGACGGTGACCCGAACGCTCGGACGGAGGTCGCCGTCGTCGTCGAGGATCTGAGACGCGGCCCGCGGGTAGGCGGCCACGAACGCGTCGATGGCGGCCGCGACCGTCGTCCCCTCGGGCTCGACGGTGACCCGCTTCCCGCCGGTCGCGGACCGGAGCGGGCCGTACACCGTGATCTCCATACGTCGGTCGTCGCCCCCGATACGGAAGAACCGTGGGGCGCGAGCAGCGCGGCCGGGCCACGCCACGATCCGCGCGTGGGCCCCGTCCGAGCCCACGTACCGCAGCGGCAGGGCGATTGCGTCGACGACGCTCCCGGCGACGGACGCGAGGTTCGTGACGTGCTCGGCGATGGGGACGTCGTTCCCCAGGAGGGTGGCGTGGACGGGGTAGTCGAACGGCTCCTCGCGGAGCTGGACGGGCATCTCGGGCGACGGGGAGTCGATGCCGGCCCAGCCGAAGCCGGCCTCGACGATCCACGCCGCCGCCTCGGCGCTCAGGTAGGGCTGTTCGAAGTAGCTCTCCTCGCCGACGCGATCCTCCCAGCCGGTGCGGAGCAGGAGCGCGTCGCCCGGTTCGGGGTCGGCCGGCGGATCGATGCGGTCGACGTCGATCCGTTCGAGCGGGTCGGCGTCGACCTCGCAGACCAGACCGCGGGAGAGCCACCGCTCGGCCGGGGACTCGTCGATGGTCCTGCCGTCCTCGTGGAGGTGCCGGGGCGCCTCCAGGTGCGTGCCCGCGTGGGTCGGGATCGATCGGACGACCGTCGGGCGGCGGATCGGGCGCCGCCAGGGCGAGGTTCTCCGGGCGGTGCTCCGCGAGACGCGAGTCCGACGGGCCTGCGTCGCGGGCGGGGACATATGCGGGCACGTGATCCCCGAACTCGGCGTCTACGCGCTGGAGGTCGTCGATCCGACCGCCGCCGGCGCGCCGCTGTGCCGGGCCAGTGCCCGCGAGGACCGCTTCGACGGGGTGCAGATCGCCCTCAAGGGCGGGCAACTCGGCCAGCGGGACTACTTCGGACGCGTCAGGGCCCCGGGCGCGCGAGCGGAGGGGAAGACGGATGAGTGTCGGGCCACGCAGGAGTGACGGAGAAGACGGATGAGCACCACGGGGCACAGGAGCGGGAGGAACGGATGAGCACGACCGTACTGGCGGCGCTCGCGACGGCGGGCGCCCTCGGCGTCACGCACGCCGTCGAACCGGACCACGTCGCCGGCATCTCCTCGGTGACGGGCGAGTACGGCGACTCGCGGCTGTCGGCGCTGGCCGGCGCCTGCTTCAGCCTCGGCCACGTCGCGCTCGTGGTCGCGTGGCTCGCCGTCGCCGCCGTGGTGCTCGGCGAAACCGAGTTCCCGCCGGTCTACGACGCCGCCGGGACCGTCGGCGCGGGCCTGGTGCTCGGTATCCTCGGGGCCGGGATGGCCCTCGGTGGCCTCCGGACGGTCGTACGCACGGACGAACACGACCACGGCGACGTGACCCACAGCCACCCCCACGTCCGCTGGCCCCTCCTTGGCGACGACCACGCTCACGGCGTCGTCGCCTACCTCAAGACCGGCCTCGTCGGCGCGCTCTTTACCCTCTCGCCGCCGGTGTCGATGCTCGCCTTCGCCGCGGCGCTCCTCCCGGACTACGGCGCGAGCGTCGTCGCGCTGGCGGTCGTCGCCTACGCCGTCACCATCACGGCGACGATGAGCCTGCTCGGCGCGGGCGCCGGCGCCCTGTTCGGCCTGCTGCGCGACCGCGGCCGGACGGTCCACGGCGCCGCCCGGATCGTCGCCGGCGTCGCCATCACGACCCTGGCCGGGTCGCTGCTCCTCGACGCGGGTGGCGCGGTGCTGTAGGCGTCGCCGGCCAGGGCATCCGACCGCTCCGATCCGTCCGCTGGTGTGTCCGCTTCGTACGCAGAAACGTCGGGGATCGACGCGGACACCCACGCGGAGATCGAGCGCGAGATCGAACGCGAGATCGAACGCGGGGAGTTCGACGGCTACCGGATGCTCGGTCTGCGGAGGATGGGCGACGGCGAGGAGGCCGAGCGGGGGTCCCGCGCCGACGACGTGTGCGCGGTGGGAACCGAGAGGGGGCGTCGGGACCGGGCGTCACTCCGGGAGCCGCTCGGCCTCCGGGACGGTCGGCAGCGCCTCCTGGTCGCCGATGCCGGTCGTCACGATGAGCCGGAGCCCGCGGCGAACGCTCATGTCGATCTCGTGGATCTGATCCTCGGGGAGCAGGACCAGCCGTCCGGCGGTGGGGTTCGGGCTGTTGGGGAGGAAGACGTTGTACACCCCCTGGCCCGCGAACGCCTCGACGGTCGCCGGGCTCTCACCGGTGACGAGACCGATCGTGTAGACGCCCTCGCGGGGGTACTCGACGAGGACGACGCTCTCGTAGGCGGTGTCCCGGTCGACCAGCGAGTTGGCGACCTGCCGGACGCTCGTGTAGATGACGTTGACGAGGGGCACGACGTTCACGATCCGTCCCATGTTGCCGAACACGCGCCGCCCGGCGCTCCTCCGGGCGGCGTAGCCGAGGAGCGTGATCGTCAGCAGGATGAGCACGACCGCGAGCACCTGGGCGACCGCCTCGATGTTCGCCGTATACCGGGTCAGCCGGGTGCTCCTGACGAGGGGGTTGACGAACTGGAGCGACCAGTTGACGAGGATCCGGAGGACGTACAGCGTGACGATCAGCGGCGTGATCAGGATCAGTCCGGCGCCGAAACTGCTCTTGACGCGGGCCGAGAGCGACATACCGGCATCGGGACCGCGCCTTTCATAAACGCTGTCGGACGCGGGCGATCCTCGGTCCCACGGCGCCGGTAGCGAACGCGACCCCCGGTCCCGATCGGCACCGCGATAGCGCGGCCCCGCCGTCACAGCCGACCCGGGCGCCGTTACGGCTCGGCGGACCACAGGGTCTCGCGGACCGTTTCGGCGACGCCAGTCAGGTGGACCTGTCCGAAGGTCGCCACGACGAACGCGCCGAGGGAGTTGAACAGCAGGTCGCGGATCGTGTCGTCGAGGCCGTGTTGAGCCAGGGGCATCGTGAGCCCGGTCGCGTTGGCGAGGATGTCGAGCCCGAACTCGAACAGCTCCCAGACGACCCCGAACGAGAGCACGACCATGAAGATGTAGACGAACGCGAACCGGGACGGCAGGCGGATGTCGTCGGCGTGGAGGTCGACCGCGCGGACGGCCGTGTAGCCGACGCCGGCGACGAGCGACGCCGACGTCGCGTGGGTGAGGTGGTCCCACCACCCGATGTGGCCGTACAGGCCGGCGGAGCCGAGGGTGTGGAGGAACACGGCGGCCGTGATCCAGAGCCCGAGCCACGGATCGAGGGGGAGGTCGTACTTGCGTTCGAGGAGCGCCGGCGAGAACGTGACGAGGAGCGCGACGCTGCCGTTGACGATCGCTTTCGGCTGCCGGGCGACGACCCCGTAGCCCACGAGGCCGGCGAGCAGGAGCTGCAGGGTCCGGGAGATCCGGCGCTGGTTCCGGATCGAGGGACGGGGGAGCAGCGTCACCGGCCGACCACCCGCCGGATCGCCCGGCGGAGCTGACTGTCCCGCCGCCGGAAGTAGACGTCGAACAGGACGCCGGCCGCGAGGCCGGCGAGCGTCACCCAGAGCCACTCGGTCATCAGCGCCTCGTTCGTCGAGAGGTACGCGGTCCCGAACAGGTTATCGAGGAGCCACCGGACGATCGACCACCCGGCGACGGCCGCCGTCGTCATCAGGGCGACGAGCGTGACGGCGAACCAGTGGGTGACCCGGAGCGCCGTGAACGTGTGGAGCTCGACGGTGACGATCAGCGCGAGGGCGGCGACCGAGAGGTAGGCGGCGAAGGTGCCGACGGTCCCGCCGAACAGCCCGCGGACGAGGACGGGCAGGAGGGCGAGAACCAGCACCTCCCACGGCAGCATGACGCGCCACTCGCGGTGGGTGAGCGGGGGCACGAGCACGATGAGGCCGACCGTCGCCACGAACACCGTCCACTGGAGGTCGAAATCGAGGACGCTCTCGACGAACACCGGGACGAGAACGCCGACCAGCAGCCACGCGACGAGGGCGTTCGTCCGGCCGTGTCGGAACAGTTGTTCGAGGAGGTCCGCCGACGGCTCCGCCCGGTCGGACCGCTCGCGCTCCCCGTCGCTCATGACCCGTTCGTTCCGCCGTCGCGGCAAAAAGTCCGCCGGTGCGTGCGGCCCCGGGCGCGTTCCCGAACGAACCGATATATACGTCCCCGGCGACAGGGCCGCCCATGGCCACGATCCCCGTCTCCGAGATCCTCGTCGGGATCTACCTCGGACTGCTGGCGGCCATCTTTCCGGCGTTCATCGCGTTCACCATCGGGTTCGTGTTCAAGTACTTCACCAACGTCACCGTGCCCGGCCTCGGGGTCGTCGTGCTGGGCGGGGCGCTCGCCGGCGTGTCCGGCGGGCTGATGGGGCTGGTGGATCCACAGCTGGCCGGGAGCGAGAGCGGCATCACGGCGGTGATGGTGATCCTCATGGCCTGCCTGTGGGCACACAGCCAGGGTGACAAGCTCGGCGCGGCGACGCCGCGGTGGCTCACACTCAAGACCATCCAGCAGAACCGCCTCTCGGCCGACCTCGTCGAGCGGGTCGACTCGTACGGCCAGATCCGGGTCCGACCCCGGGGGGTCGTCGGCGATATCGAGGGGTATCCTTCCCTCTCGGACGACCTCCGCGCCAAGCTCGGGAGCGGATCGTGGAAGTTCCCGGCGAACCTGTCGCTCGGAGAGCTGGAAGACCGGCTCGCGGAACGGCTCACGCGGGAGTACGAACTCGCGGAGGTATCGGTGACCCTCGACAAGCGGGGCCGGGCGGAGCTCGCGGCCGCCCCGAGCACGGCCGGGCTCTCGCGGCGCGTGCCGTCCGGGCGGCGGGCCGTGAGCGTCCGGGCGGTGTTGCCGACCGGGATCGCTCGCGGGGACAGGGTGACGATCGAACTGCCGGACGGCGACGTGACGGGGGCGGTGGTGAGCGCGCGCACGTTCGACGACGAACCCCGGCCGCGGGAGTCGCCGCCCACGGAGGCCAAAGCGGAGGCCGACGAGGCGGAGGCCGGGGTCGTCGAGGGGACGACGAGCAAGGCGCCGACCACGACCGGCGGTGAAGGGCGGGTGACGGTCGCGCTCCCCTACGACGAGGCGCGGCGGGTCATCGGCGCCGAGTTCGCGCCGGTCGTCGTCCACTCGCGGGGCAAACAGCGCGAGTACGAGGCGATCGGCCTCCTCAAGCAGTACGGCAACCGGTTCCAGAAGATCACGGTCGACGAGGGGAGCGCGCTCGTCGGTCGGACGATCGACGACATCCGTCCCCGGGGCACGCACAGCGTCGCCATCGTGGCGCTGCGGCGCCCGTCGGAACGCCACATCCTCCCGGCCGGCGCCGTGACGCTGGAAGGGGGGGACGAACTGATCGTGGTCGGGAAGCGGGACCACCTCGGGGCCTTCGCGGAGGTGGCGGCGTGAGCGCCGTCGCGCTCGCGACGTCCGTGGTCGGCGCCGTCTCGCACTTCCTCGGACCGGTACTGCTGGCCGGGGTCGTGACGATGCTCGTCGCGTTCGTCTTCCGCGCCAAGGGCCGGATACAGCTGCCGGACGGGGCGGCGTTGATCCTCGGCCTGGGCGTCGCGGGCATCTACCTCAACACGCGCGACGTGTTCGTCCAGTACCTCCGCGGCGGCGGCATCTCGCTGACGGCCGAGGCGGCGATGGTGAACATGTTCGTCTTCGTCCTGGCCGGGATGGCGACGTACGGCGGCCGCCGCCTCGGCGACAGGATGGCGGCGTCCGAACGGATCACGTGGGGCGCCCTCCAGCCCGACCTCGGCCCGGTGGTGCGGGGATCGGGGCGGTTCATCACGGTCACCCTCCCGGCCGACATCGGGGACATCGACGGCTACGATCCCGTGCCCGAGGAGACGAAGGAATCCCTCACGAACCAGACGTTCGACTTCCCGCGGGGGCTGACGGTCGCCGAACTGGAGACCCAGGTCGGGGAGCGGCTCAAGGAGCGGGATTACGTCGGCTACGTCGACATCGACCTCACCGACGAGGGCGACGTCGCGTTCCTCGCACTCGGACAGCGCGCCGCGGGGCTCGGACCGACCCTGCCGCCGAACTCCGCGGCGGTCGCCCTCAGGGCGGACCCGCCGTTCAGCGCGACCCCCGGGGACACCGTCCAGATCTGGCGCCGCGACGAGGGCGGGGGGAGCCGCCGGCTCGGCGTCGCCGAACTGCGGGCGAGCGTCGGCGAGGTCGCGACCGTCGCGACGGACGTCCCCGTCGCCGACGAGATCGATCCGCGCGCCGAGCACCGGTTCATGACCCTGTCGGCCGACGCCCACCCCGACCGGGAGTTCGCCGCGATGCTCCGGGGGCAAGACGAGACGATGAGCGTCGTCGACGTCGCCGCGGAGAGCCCGCTCGTGGGTCGTCCGATCGGCGACCTGGACGTCGCGCCGATCGCGGTGCGGTCGTCCGAAGGGGACGTGGACACCATCCCCCAGCAGGAGTACGTGATCCAGGCGGGGGATCGTCTCTTCGCCATCGGGCGTCCCCAGGACCTCCGCACGCTGGAGGCCCTCGGCGGAACCGAGATAACGGCCTTCGACGAGACGGAGGTAGCGCGGGGCGACGCCGCGTAGAACGGGGCGGAGCGACCGGCAAAACGGGCGCGGAGCGCACCCGGGTCGTGCCTCACGCGGGAGCGCACCCGGGTCGTGCCTCACGCGGGAGCGCACCCGGGTCGTGCCTCACGACAGGGCCGTTGTGTGTCCCGCGCCCGCAGTTCGGACGCGTGTGTCGGCGGCTCGCGGATCCGGATGACGCGGTTCGGCTCCGGCTCCTGCTTGCGCCCCCGGTCGTCCCCGCTCAGGCGGTCGAGGAGCCGACGGGCGACGCGTCCGGGGGCGTCGAGTTCGCCCGTCGTGTGGGGTTCTAACGGCTCCACGCCCCGTACACGTCGTCCGGCGAGGGGGCCGCCCCGTCCGCCGCGTCCCCGGTCCCGGCCCGGTCCTCGTCGTGCTCGGCCGCCCCGACGGGACCAAGACATACCATCCCCCGGCGCCAACGGGGATCCATGACAGGCGACGCGGACGAGGCGGCGCTCAGGGCGGCGGCCGAGACGGCGGTCGGGGAGTGTCTCGGCGTGACGGCCGGCGAGTCGGTCGCGGTGATCACCGACGACGAGCGCCGGGAAATCGGGGACCTGCTGTACGGGGTGGCCGCCGAGACGACCGACGGGGCGACGCTCGTGTGCTATCCCCCCGGCGACGAACACGGGCAGGAGCCGCCGGCGCCCGTCGCCGCGGCGATGGCCGGCGCCGACGCGTTCGTCGCCCCGACGACCAAGAGCCTGAGCCACACCCGGGCCCGGGGACAGGCGACCGAGGCCGGCGTCCGCGGCGCGACCATGCCCGGCATCACCGAGGCGGTGATGGTCGCGGGGATGGACGCCGACTACGGGGCCATCGCCGACGCGTGCGACGCGGTGTACGAGCAGGTGGCCGGCGCCGACCGGGTCCGGGTGACCACGCCGGCGGGGACGGACGTCACCGTCGAACCCGGGGCCCGCGAGTGGCTGAAGGACACCGGGACCATCCACGATCCGGGCGCGTTCTCGAACCTTCCGGCCGGCGAGGTGTTCGTCAGCCCCGAGACCGCGTCCGGCACCTACGTCGTCGACGGGACGATGATGCCCCACGGGCGGCTGGACGAGGGGATCGAGTTCGAGGTCGAGGACGGGTACGTCACGTCGGTGAGCGACGACGCGGTCGGGGAGAAGCTAGCGGCGGCCGCCGCCGAGGTCGGCGACGCGGCCTACAACCTCGCGGAACTGGGGCTCGGGACCAACGTTGGCGTCACGGAACTCGTCGGCTCGGTCCTGCTCGACGAGAAGGCGGGCGGGACGGTCCATCTGGCCGTCGGCGACGACGCCAGCATCGGCGGCGACACCGAGGCGCCGATCCACATGGACGGCATCCTGCTGGAGCCGACGGTGTACGCGGACGGCGAGGAGGTCGCGCTGCCGGCCTGACGAGCACACCGGGAGCCGACCGGCGGCGGTCCGGCGGCCACCGCCCGGGCGGCGGGACGAGTGTCGACTGACGGCTTTTTACCTGCGAGGCGAGTAGAGCGCGTATGAGCGAACGGGAGTCGGTCGAGCGCGCCGCCGTCGCCTGTCCGGCCTGCGGCGCCGAGACCGTTCACGAGGTGCTGTCGCCGGGCGGACAGGCGACCGTACGCTGTGGCGACTGCGGGCACACGCACAAGGCGGCGGTCGGGACGGAATCGGAGACGACGGTCGACGTGGTCGTCTCGCAGGACGGCGAGTCGTTCACCGCCGACGTGACGGCGCCGCCGGACGAGTCCATCGCCGTGGGCGACGAACTCGTCGTCGACGGTGACGTGCTCGCCCAGGTCCGGGTCACCGCGGTCGAACTCGGCGACGACAGCCGGGTCGACGGGGCCGCCGCCGGCGACATCGCGACCCTCTGGACGCGCGTCGTCGACAACGTCGGCGTGAACGTCACGGTCCACCCGACGGACGGGAACCGCGACGAGTCCCACAGCCTGAAGGCGTACGTCCCCGGCGACCGGGAGTTCGTCGTCGGGGAGACGGAGTCGCTGGGCGACGAGGAGTTCGAGGTCGAGGCCATCCACGTCCGCGACGACGCCGTCGGCTACCGGTTCGACACGTTCGACCACGAGGGCGACGCGGTGTTCGCGAAGGACGTGAAACGGCTCTACGGCCGCGACGACACGACGGCGGCCTGGTCGGGCTGGTAGCGTTCCGAGAGGGATGTGGGGGAACCGGAACGGGGACGGCGACGGGTCGTCCGATCGGGACTTCGCGGCCGCCCGGGAACGGCTGGTCGACCGCCTCGCCGCCCGCGGGGACGTCGAACGCGAGTCGACGCTCGCGGCGCTCCGGGCGGTCCCCCGCCACGAGTTCGTGCCCGAGTCACGGCGGGACCACGCCTACGAGGACCGCCCGCTCCCCATCGGCGCGGGGCAGACGATCAGCGCGCCGCACATGGTGGCGATCATGACCGACGCGCTGGCGCTCGACCCCGGCGACCGCGTCCTCGAAATCGGGACGGGCTGTGGCTACCACGCCGCGGTCACCGCGGAGGCCGTCGGCGAGGCGGGCGCGGTCTACAGCGTCGAGTACGAGTCCGAACTCGCCGCCGAGGCACGCGAGCGGTTCGACTGTCTGGGCTACGACGTGGACGTGCGGGTCGGCGACGGCCACGAGGGGTGGCCGGAACACGCCCCCTACGACGCCGCGTACCTCACCTGCGCGCCGTCGGCCGTGCCGGACGCGATCGTCGAGCAGGTCCACCCCGGTGGCCGGGTGCTGGCGCCGGTCGGGACGGCCCGCCAGCGGCTGGTCAGGCTCACCCGACGGGCCGACGGATCGGTCGCGGAGGAGGACCTCGGCGGCGTCCGGTTCGTGACGATGCAGGGCACGGGCGATTGACGGCAGCCGGCACGGGAAAGCGACCGACTGCGGCCGGAGTGGCGGACCGACGGGCGACCGGTCGTCGCGGCACGGCACCCTTATTATCGCGCAGTGCCGACGCGGGGGCATGGACCCCGCGGTACTGCGCGACGACATGGTCGACGGGCTGGAGTACGCCCTCGACGACGTCGACGAGCGCGTAGCCGCGGCCATGCGGACCGTCCCCCGGCGTGCGTTCGTCGACGAGGGGACCTACGACGACCGGGAGACCACCCACGCCGGAACCGGCACCCGAATCCTCGCGCCGACGACGGTCGCCCGCCTGCTCGACGCCCTCGCGCTCGACGGCGACGACGAGACTCTCGTCGTCGGGGCGGGCGTGGGATACACCGCGGCGGTACTCGCCGAAATTGTCGGCCCCACCCGGGTCCACGCGGTGGACATCGCCCGCGGGGCCGTGCTGGTGGCCCGCCGGAACCTCGACCGGGCCGGCTACGGGGCGGTCCTCGTCGACTGCCGCGACGGGGCCGACGGCCTCCCCGAGTACGCGCCCTTCGACCGCGTCCTCGTCGAGGCCGCGGCGGTCAGTCCCCCGCGGCGACTCCTCGACCAGGTCGCGAGCGGGGGACGGCTCGTACTGCCGCTCGGCGGGGCGGACCAGACGCTGACCGCGGTGGCGCCCACCGAGCGCGGGACGGGCCACCGCGTGCTCGCGGAGCACGGGCCCGTCGGGTTCGACCCCCTGCTCGTCGACGGTGAGCAGGCCGGCACGCCACCGCGCAACCGGACCGAGCGCGAGGACCGCGAGTTCGCGACCCAGGGCCACTTCGCCCCGAGCGGCTGGGAGTACGAGTGGGTCGACTGGGACGAGCGCCTCGACGGCGGCCGGGGCCACCACGGGGACTGAGCGGGGTCGTCGCGGAACGACAGCCACGCACCGGGACGGGACTGCGTCGGAGCGGTCGCTCCGACGGGCTCACACCAGTTCCACGTGCTCGGATTCCCGGTCGAGCGCGAGGTTCGCCGCGATCTGGGCGTTGCGCATCGCGTACTCGGCGGTCTGCCGGAGCCCGACGAGGACCTCGCGCACCTGCAGGAGCGTCTCGTTCGACAGTTCCGGTAGCTCGCGCAGGAGGTCCTGCTCGGCGTCCCGGACGTCGTGGAACCGCTGTCGGCAGTCGACGGAAAGCTCGTAGTCGCGGTCGATGAGCGCCCGCACGGCGTCGGCGGTCAGCGCGTCGATGGTGTCGGCGAACTCGCGGAGCCGGTGCATCGTCGACTGGTCGACGTCGAGCGGTTCGCCGTCGCGGTCGACGACGATGGCCGCGATGTCCTGGGCGTTGTCGGCGGTCAGTTCGAGGTTCTTCGCCACCGAGCGGTAGCCGATCAGCGGGAAGCTGGATTCGAGCCCGATCTCGGGGACGAGTTCCGGGTTTCGGTAGGCCGTGAACGTCAGGCGCAGGAGGAGGACGAAAATCTTGTTCGCCTGCCGCTCGCGGTTGATCACGCGAGTCGCGAGGTCGGCGTTCCCGTGGGCGAGCGCCTTCATCGCCTCCTCGCGCATCGTGCTACCGGTGCTCTCCAGCCGTTCGAGCAGGTTCTCCAGCTCGAAGTCCGCCGCCTCGACCGAACACCGGATCGTGATGTCCTCCGGGGTCTCCTCGATGACGCCGAGCCCCATGAGCTGGGATTCGGCGTCGTAGACGGCCTGGATGTGGTCGCTCGGCAGGTGGCCGTCCTCTGTACGGACGTGGATGACGTGCCGCCCGAGGGCGTACTGGGCGATGATCGCCCGTTCGAGCCCGTCGGCGTCGAGCCGCTCGGCCCGGACGATCACCTCGGAGCCGCCGCCGCCGCTCGACGCCAGGACGGTCAGGGCGCCGTTTCCCCCCTCCCGGAGGGTGACCTCGTCGCCTTTCGTCACCTCGTGGTCCCGGGCCCACTCGGCCGGGAGCGTCATCGCCAGCGTCGCCGGTCCGAGCTGCTGGACCTTGCGCGTCTCCATACGGGTTCTCCGCGCTACGCGGTCTTAGTTCATCCTATCCCGCTCGCGCCGGTCATCCCGGCCCGCCGCGCACGACGAGGACCTTCGCGTTCCCCCGTCGGTCGCGGTAGCCGCCGGCCGCGGGCGGTTTCACCTCGATCACGAGCGTACCCTCCGCCTGGTTGGAACGGAGCGCGGGGGTGATCGACACCGACGCGACCCCGTCCTCGCCGGTCGTCGCGGTCGCCACGCCGTCGAGCGACGCGCTGCCGGCTTTCACCACGACGGTCGCGTCCGCGACGGGCGCCCCGTCGCTCCCGACCACGGTCAGGTCGACGGTCGTCTCGCCGGGGCCGATCACCTCGGGCGACGGGCGGACGTCGAGTTCGGTCGTCGTCAGCCCTTGGACGCCGGAGAGCATGTTCAGCATCAGGCTCAGGCTCGCCACCCCGACCACGAGCGCGATGACCAGTCGGATCGGCAGGCCCTCGATGGCCCTAGTGTCGCGCCGGAACGCCTCGAACCGCGACCGTTCGGACATGGGGCGGGTGGCCCCGTCTCCCTATTTCAATCCGGGGGCTCAAAGCGGCGGGACCAGCGACGGCAGGTTCTCGACGAGCGTCAGCCGACTGTGCGTGTGTCGTCACCGCCAACGTGAAATTTTCGACCGGGGCGAACCGACCGGGACCCCGACCGCGTCGGGGGGTCAATCGGAGGCAGAGGCGGAGGCGGATTCAGAGGCGGAGGCGGAATCGGAATCGGAGGCCGGTTCGGCGCCGAGCAACCGCGGGACGGCGGTGTTGGCGAACGTCAGCCCGAGGACCAGGACGATCGGCGCGAAGAAGAGCCCGTAGAACCCCAGCACGACGGGCCCGGTGATGTACGCGAGCATCAGGAGGCCGACGTGGGTCTCCTCGCCGCTGAGGAGCGGCCGGAGGACGATGTCGGGGACCGTGTCGACGACGACGATGGCCACGACGAGGAAGCCACCGACGTAGGGGAGCAGCGACTGGTCGCCGGCGAGCAGGGCCGGCAGGGCGGCGATGCCGGCGAGGGGGAGGTAGACGATCTTCATGCCGACGACCGGAACCAGGCTGGCGACGCCGGTGAGGGCGCCGGTGAGGGCGGGATAGGGTACCTCGACGGCGGCCGGAACGAGCGCGTTGTAGCCGAAGTACGCGCCGATCGCGATGATCGAGATGGCGATCACGTTCAGGAGGTTGCCGAACAGGACGGCCTCGAGTTCCGCGTCGGCGGCCTCGAGGTACTCCCGGATGATGGCGTCCTCGTCGAACCGGAGGAGCCACTCGCGGATCCTGGCCCCGTCGACCAGCAGGTAGTAGGTCACGATGACGGTGATCACGAGGTTGAGGAAGAAGCCAGTCACGACGTCGGTCAGGAGGTTCGCGTGCTCGGTCAGGAACCGGAGGACGACGTCGAACCGGCCCGCCCGGTACGCCTCGTACATCCCCGAGAGGGTGAGGTCGGGGGCCCGCGTCGGCGCCCCGAGCCACTCCACGTTCGTGGCGACGACGCCGACGAGGTCGGACGCGGCGACGAAGCGGCGGGCCTCGACGACGAGCAACACGACCGTGTAACTGATCAATCCGAGCAGCGGGACCGCGAGAACCGCGAGGCTGACGACGGCCCGCACCCGGGCCGGCAGGCGGAACCGCACGAGCGACTTGTGGAACCGCCGCGTCGAGTAGTAGAGGAAGACCGCGACGGTGATGGGGGCGATGAACCGGTACGCGATGGCCCCCAGGACGACGGCGACGAGGGCGCCGAACGCCGCGACGGCGAGGCGGTTCTCGTTCACGTGTCGGCGCTCCGCGGAGGGGTCCCGGGGGCGCTCGCGGGCGTCGTCGTGGAGGGCCGTGCGGGTGGGGGAGAGGGACGGGACGGCGGCGTCACGGGACCCCGCGGGGGCAGGCGTGTCCGGGAGCGGCCGCCGCGCGTGTTCGGGTCTGACATCGCGGCTCGTCGGGAGGTGTCGGCCCGCACACGGAAAGGTCACGTCCCTACTCCGGAAGCCGGATACCGCGGTCGGCGACGCCGCACGAACGCCCGACTGGCCCGGACAGTCGGCCGAGGGTTCAAGCCCGATGCCGGAACCACCGGGACCGATGCACGTGCTGGGTCGACGGGCGGGACCGGACGCGGGACCGACCGTGCGCCTCGGCCGGTACCGGGCACCGGACGGCAGCGACGGGGCCCCCGTGGCGTTCGACCTCGACGGCCCCCACGCGGGCCTGGTCGTCGGGAAGCGGGGGTACGGCAAGTCGTACACGCTCGGCGTCCTGGCCGAGGGGGCGGCCCGCGCGGACGGCGTCGCCCCCGTCGTGGTCGACCCGATGGGGGCGATGGGCGGACTGGCGACGAACGACGCCGGCGTTCCGGCACGGGTCGTCGATCGCCCGCGGGTGCGGGCCGGCGCGCTCCCGGCGCCCGCGTGGCCCGAGTTGCTGGGCCTCGATCCGACCGGTCCGACGGGAGGACTGGTGTGGCTGGCGGCGAGCGAGTGCGGGACGCTCCGGGACATGCGCGAGCGAGTGACGACGGCCGACGCCGACCCCGCGGTCCGCCGGGCGGCGAGCAACCACCTCCGTCTGGCGGCGTCGTGGGACGTCTTCGATCCCGACGGCCTCGACGCGGGGGCACTGTGCGACGGCACCGCGACGGTGCTCGACTGTTCGGGACTCGACCCGGCCCCGGCGAACGCCGTCGTCGCCGCCGTCGCGCGCGGGCTGTACGCCGCCCGCGTCGCGGACGAGGTCCGGCGACTCCCCTGGATCCTGCTCGACGAGGCCCACGCCTTCTTCGGCGGCGCGGCCGCGTCGGCCCTTCGAACGGTCTGCACCCGTGGCCGGGCGCCGGGCGTGAGCCTCGTCGCGGCCACGCAGCGCCCCGGCGCCCTGCCCGACGTGGCCGTCTCGCAGGCCGACCTCCTCGTCGCCCATCGGCTCACCGCCGAACCGGACGTAGCGGCGCTCGCCCGGGCGACGCCGACGTACCTGGAGGGAACGCTCCGCGAACGCCTGCCCGCCGCCCCGGGGGCGGCCGTCGTCGTGGACGACGCCACCGAGTCCGTCCACGGCGTGTGCGTCCGCGAGCGGACGACGCCACACCGGGGGGAGAACCCGAGCGCGAGCGCGGTCGAACCGTGATCCGTTCGCCGTCGGGAGCGGTCGGGCCGACGGGGGATGGGCGCCGACCCGAACCCACAGGTAGAAGGCGACGGCCCGCCGCTACCGCCCATGCCGAACCAGTCGGAGCGCCCGATCCAGGGGGGCGTCGAGGGGACGCTGATCCGCGGCGGCACCAGCCGGGGCCTGTTCTGTCGCGAGGACGAACTGCCGCCGGCCGGCCCCACCCGGGACGCGCTGCTGGTCGAACTGTTCGGTTCCCCCGACTCGATACAGGTCGACGGCATCGGCGGCGGGGAGTCCCACACCAGCAAGGCGATGATCGTCGAGCCGACCGATCGCGACGGGGCCGACATCGCGTACACGTTCGGCCAGGTGGAGGTCGAGGAGCCGACGGTCGCGTGGGGGGCGAACTGCGGGAACCTCACCGCCGCCATCGGCGTCTACGCCCTCCGGGAGGGAATGGTCCGCCCGCGGGAGCCGACGACCGACCTCACCCTCTACAACACCAACACCGGAACGACCGTCGAGCAGACCGTGCCCGTCAGGAAGGGGGAGCCGGACGTCTACGGCGAGTACGCCGTTGACGGCGTCCCCGGGACGGGGGCGCGCGTCGACTCGACGTTCGTCGACCCCGCCGGTTCGGACGGCGCGCTCCCGACCGGACGCGCGAAGGAATCGCTTGATGTGGACGGGGAGGCGTACCCGGTCTCGCTCGTCGACGTCACGAACCCCAACGTCTTCGTCCGGGCCGCGGACCTCGGGCTCTCGGGGGTCGAACTCCCGGCGGCCATCGAGGCGGACGCCGACCTGATGGCCCGCATCGAGCGGGTTCGCGGCGCCGCAGCCGCGCGACTGGGGGTCGTCGACGACCCCGCCGACGCCGCGACGGAGAGCCCCGAAGTGCCCTTCCTCCAGATCGTCTCGCCGCCGCAGTCCTACGGCTGTTCGACGGAGGGGCGCGTCGAGTCGGCCGACGTCGACGTGACGGGCCGCATCATGTCGAACGGCCACCCCCACCACGCGTACGCGATGACCGGCGCGATGTGTCTCGGCGCGGCGGCGCACCTCGACGGGACGATTCCGGACGAGGTGGCCGACCCGGTCGACGGAGAGGTGCGGATCGGCCACCCGAAGGGGCGGATCACGGTCGGGACGGACGTCGACGGCGGGCACGTGGCAGGCGTCACGATGCGCCGGACGGCGCGACCCCTGTTCCACGGGGCGGTCTACTACCGGTACGTGGCCGACCTCGCGGCCCTGCGCTGATCCGGTCGGACGCCCGATCCGCCGCGAGGTATCCGACCCGGACGCGTCACCGACAGGTTTCGTCGTATCCGCGGATACAGAGCATCCGTCGTGCGATGCGCTCCCCGGCGTCGCGGTACTCGGTCCGACAGACGGCACATCGGTCGGCGCGGCGACTGGTACTGTCTGACATGGCGTGACCGTCGGTAGCGGACTCACGGGAATAAGCGGCCGTCAGGTGTGCACGCTGATCGCCGGTCCACCGACCGGTTATACGACCCGCTAGCACCGGCCCGACCGCAGGTCGCGACGCCCGGTCCCCGAACTGACTGTCGGTCGATCCCTCCCGCCGGTCCCGCGCGGGCGGCACAACCGTTAACCGCCGGTCGCCCGGTGATGCGACCATGTACCGGGTCGTGGTGCCCGTCGGCGACGACGTCGACCGCGGGCGGGCACAGGCCGAGTTCGTCGCCGGGCTTCCCGACGCGGCCGAGGCGGTCGAGGCGACGGTGACCCACGCCCTCCACGGGGACGAGCGGGACGCGCCCGCGGCGATGCGGCGGCCGGATCGGGTCGAGGCCGTCTCACGGGCGAGCGACCGACTCCGGGAGGCCGGCGTGGCGGTGACAGTCACGGAGATTTCGCCGCCGCCGGCGGAGGGAATCGTCGCGCTCGCCGACCGGGTGGACGCCGACCTCGTCGTGATGAGCAGCCGGAAGCCGGGCCCCGCCGGCGAGGTGCTGTTCGGGAGCGTCACGGAGTCGGTCCTGTCGAACGCCGACCGGCCGGTGGCGGTCACGGGCGATAGCGGCGAATAGGCGCGCCGTCGGGGGCGACAGCAGGCCGGCGGGCAACGATACCGACGTGCTCAGCTCCCGTCGTCCGCCGTGGCCGCGACCGCGTCGAGGAACAGGCGCGTTCCGAGGTCGACCTCGCGCTCGGTCACATCGAGCGGCGGGAGGAGCCGCACGGTCCGGCGCCCGCAGCCGAGGGTGAGCAGCCCCCGTTCGAGCGCGGCGCGAACGGCGGACTCGCGGCGCTCCTTCGAGTCGAACTCGACCCCGATCATCAGCCCCTTCCCGCGGACGTCGGTCACGGGGTCGGGATCGGCCTCGCGGAGCCGTGCCCTGAGCCCGGCGCCCCGCTCGCGGGCGTTCGCCAGCAGGCCCTCCTCCTCGATCACCTCGATGGTGACGACGCCCTGGAGCGCGGCGACGAGGTCGCCGGCGCCCCAGGTCGAGGAGATGCGGCTCCGCTCGTCGGGGAACAGTTCGCGGCGCGAGACCGTCGCGCCGACCTGGAGCGCCTTCGCGCTCGCGATCACGTCCGGTTCGATGGGGTAGTGGTCGCTCCCCCACCACTCGCCGGTCCGGCCGAGGCCGGTCTGGACCTCGTCGGCGATCAAGGGGACGTCGTTGGTCGCACAGACGTCCGCCAGTTCCGCGGCGAACGGCTCGCTCGGGAAGCGGTAGCCGCCCTCCCCCTGGACCGGTTCGACGACGACGTAGGCGACGTCCGCGGGGTCGAGCGACCCGCCCTCGCCGAGCAGGGCGCGCAACCGGGACCCGTCGGGGTCATCACCCGGGAAGAACCCGCAGTCACAGGTCGCCGGGGTACAGGTCCGGTCGGTGCAGTAGGGCACATCGTGGACCCCGGAAATCTCGGGGAAGCCACGCCGGTGGACGGCCTTCGATCGGTTGAGCGAGAGCGCCCCGACCGTCCGCCCGTGGAACGCGCCCTGGAAGGTGACGGCCCGGGTCGCGGCCTCGCGGTGGTCGTAGCAGATTTTGAGCGCGTTCTCGACGGCCTCGGCGCCGGAGTTCGAGAGGAAGACGGTGTCGAGCCCGTACCCCTCGGTGAGGTCCGTGAGCCGGTCCATGAGCGTCGCCGGGCCCGGCACGTCGACGTCGTCGGGCGTCTCCCCGGTGCCGGTGCCGGTGTAGAAGCTGTGGCCGGCGATCTTCGTCGGGGTCGGCAGGTCGACCGCGTCAAGGCGCTCCCGCAGACGCGGGTGGTCGTAGCCGAGCGGGTTCGCGGCGACGTGGCTGGTGAAATCGAGAAACACGTTGTCGTCGACGTCGGTACAGAAGGGGCCGTCGGCCTCGGCCGTGGGGTCCCAGACGAAGCCGTAGGCGTGCGTGCTCGTCGCCGCCGCCTCCCGGTGGTAGTCGACCCACCGCTCGGCTCGCTCCCCGGGAATCGACTCGACGCGGGGTTCCGCGCGGTCGCGGTCCATGTACGCCCCTCGGTCGGCGGACGAATAGGTCTGCGGGTGCGGAATCGCGGTGCCGGCAGGGGACGTCGCGGGGGATCGGAGGAGGGTCCGCGGCGAACGACTAATGGGGCCCCGCGCCGACGTGTGTCGCATGTCCACAGTCATCGTGGTCGGTGGCGGACCGGCGGGGCTCAGCGCGGCGCTGTTCACGGCGAAGAACGGCCTCGAAACGACGGTGTTCGACACGGACGGGACGTGGCTCCACAAGGCCCACCTGTTCAACTATCTGGGGGTCGGATCGCAGGACGGCACCGCGTTCCTGGAGACGGCCCGCCGGCAGGTCGAGAGCTTCGGCGTCGAGCGCCGCCAGGGCGAGCAGGTCACCGACGTCGAGGCGACCGACGGCGGCTTCCGGGCGACGACGGAGGAAGGGGAGTACGAGGCGGACTACCTCGTGCTGGCGACGGGGGCGAAGCGCGACCTGGCCGAGTCGCTCGGCTGCGCGTTCGACGGCGACGTCGTCGACGTCGACGTGACGATGGAGACGAGCGTCGACGGCGCGTACGCGACGGGGGCCATGGTTCGGGCCGAGGAGTGGCAGGCGATCATCTCGGCCGGCGACGGCGCCGCGGCGGCGCTGAACATCCTGAGCAAGGAGGAGGGCGAGCATTACCACGACTTCGACGTGCCGGCCGACGCCGACGAACTGTTCGGTCCCGAGAGCGGGGAGTAGCGGCGAGTGACAGGGGAACGGCGAGAGCAGAGCGGTCGGTGCCTACGCCGCCCCCGCGCCGTCGGTCTGCGCCGCGTCGTAGACGACCTGGACGGTGACGACGACGGTCACGGGACCGGCCTCGACGTCGGACGGCATCCCGGCGGCGGGGGTCGCCGTCGCGGTCGCAAGGGCGGCACCCTCCTCGACGGGTCGCGGCGCCCCGCCGCCGGTCCGGACGGTCCGGACGCCGGTGACGGTGAGGTTCGCCGACGCGGCGAGACCGTCGGCGGTCGCGCGGGCGTCGGCCATCGCGGCGCGGCGGGCGCGCTGCTCCAACTGGCGGCGGCGGTCCGTCGAGAGGGTGAACTCGATGTTCTCGACCTGCGTGGCGCCGTTCTGCACCGCCGTGTCGATGACGGTGCCGACGCGGTCGGTCTCGGACAGGGTTATCCGGAAGGCGTGGACGGCCCGGTACTGGACCCGCGGCTCCCCGCCCTCCCGCCGCGGGCGGCGCCGGTCGCGGTCGATGTCGTACCGCCGGGTCGTGATCTGGTCGTCGTCGACGCCGATGCCGTCGAGCGCCGTCCGCATCCGGGAGACGTTCGCGGCGAGTCGCTGGCGGGCGGTCGCCGCGTCGTCGGCAGTCGCGACGACCCCGACGTTGAGGACGGCCTGGTTCGGTTCCGCCTCGGCGCTCCCGGACCCGGAGACGTGGATGGTCCGCCCCTCGGCCTCGGCCTCGCCGGGTGACGACCCGGTGCCGGCCGAACACCCCGCGGCGAGGAGGAGGACCGCGAGTCCGAGCGCGATGAGTGACTGTCGTCGCATGTCGTCTCCCACCTCCGCACCGGGGGACAAGTGCTTCGTGGTGGCTCAAACAGGCGTCGTGGTTACGGGACGAGAACGGGGGCAGGCACACGGAACCCTCGCCGCGGCCGGGACGCCGGACCGGGAGAGCGCGGAAGCGAACGCCGGGAGCGCAGAAGGAACGCCGGGGGCGCGGAAGCGAAAGCTAGGAGGGACCCGCCGCGGGACTCACGCCATGGACCGAGCGGCCCCGCTGCTGGTCGCGAGCGGCGGGGGGGCCGGGGCGCTCGCCCGCTACGCCGTCGCCCTGGCCGTCGGCAGTCCGGCGGCGACGCTCGCCGTCAACGTCGGAGGGAGCCTCGCGCTCGGCGTCCTTGTCGCGCGCGTCCCCGGCCGTCGCGTCCAGCTGTTCGTCGGGACGGGGCTGCTCTCCTCGTTCACCACCTACAGCACCTTCGCGGCCGAGACGGTCGGGCTCGGGCCCGTCGGCGGGGGCGCGAACGTCGCCGCGACGTATCTGCTCGGCGTGACGGCCGCGGTCCTCGGCCTGAGCGTCGGGCGTCGGTGGGAGGGGCGCCGGTGACCGGGCCCGTCACCGCGCTGCTGGTCGGCGGGGGCGGGGCCGCCGGAGCGCTCGCCCGCTACGCCGTCGACGTCGCCGTCGGGGGGCGACGAGCGACGCTGGTCGTCAACGTCCTCGGGAGCCTCGCGTTCGGGGCGGCGAGCGCGGGGTTCGGCGAGGGAACGGCGCCGGCGCTGCTCGTCGGCACGGGGTTCTGTGGCGGGTTCACGACCTTCTCCTCCCTCGCCGTCGCGGTCGCGGAGGGGGCCGTCGACGGGGACGGAACGCGGCGGAGCACGGCGGCCTACGCGGTCGGAACGCTGGCCGCGGCGGTCGCCGCCGTCCTCGTCGGGCGCTTCCTCGTCCTCGCCGCCGTGCCCGGCTGATCGGGTCACCGGGGTTCCGTCTTCCGGCGTGACGGGTCGCGCCATCGAGGACCGGGGAAATCCGGCGCCCGTCACTCCAGTTGCGGAATCGTGTCGTAGGGACCGACCGGGACGACGTGGGCCGTCTCGTCGCTCGTGTCGTCCGGCGGAGTGATGCGGAGAGAGAGGTCGTTCGACGGATCCAGTCGTCGCGGCCGCCGGGACCGGACGGAAGCCGACCCCCGGCCGGGAGAACTAACACCGTCGCCGGCGAACCGACCGCGACGGCCCACGAGCCGTGTTCGCTACCGTCATCGGCCGCCTCGTCATCGGCCTCGGAAGCGTTCTCGGACTGGTTCTCGTCGGCGCGGCAGTCGCCGGAATCGTGGCCGTGTCCGGTCTCGGTCCGGCCGCGGTCCGCGCCGTCTGGGTCGTCGGACTAGTGCTCGCCCCGTTCGTCCTCGTCGCCGTCGAACTCCTGCTCGCCGGACTGCTCGGTCACGTCGGGAGCGGCCGCCACGCGGCGGTGAGCGGGTGATCGCCCGCCGCCGAGCGCGGCCGCCCGACCGTTCCGAACGGGACCGACGCCGCGGCGGTTCCTGGAGTGGCGCGCGGAGCCGTTGGCCGCGCAGTCCGGGACCTGTCGGTCCGGACCCCGAACGAAATCCGTTAGAAGACGTCCGTCGCTACGACGCATCCCGACGTCGCGGCGGGACGACGCCGGCTCAGACCGTGGCCGAACCGGACCGCTCCCCCGCCTCGCCCGGCATGTGTTCGCCCGACTTCTTCTCGCAGTGAAGACAGCCGTGCAGCGTGCCCGCGACGGCGAACACCCGCCAGTACTGATCGGTGACGCCGGAACCGCACTGATCACACTCGTGCATCTTTGTTTCTATGCATAGGTTGGCGGTACGAACACACAAATCTTTCGTCCGCTCGCGGCCCCTACCCAGGAGAGGCCCGGTCGTGGCAGGTCTGGTGGACGTCTGTGCGATGCAACGTCCACGTCGGGAGACGGCGAGGAGGTGCGTTCCGACTGCCGTTACAGTAACCAATAATCGTTCGAGCCGTCGTCATCCCGGTCGATCGCGTACAACTCGTTTTCGAAATACCCGCACCAACGATCGTACGTCAGTGCGAACCCGACGGCCCGGGCAGTTACCGGCTCGGCTATTTTATCAGCGACCTCGCCTGCTGAGACGACCCTATTGCCCTCCGCTTTCAGCTGTCTAATTGCCTCCTCTACGTCCTGACAGTCCACTTTATCAGGTGTCGTGATCATCTCGTTCTCCGATTACGGGGATTTCGTAGCTCTCCGTGCAGTCCCGTCGCCGATCTGAACCACAAGGGGGGAAGAGCCGCTTAGAACGCAGAGGAGAGCGAGGAGATGAGCGTCAGGACGGCGGCGGTGATGCCGAGCAGCAACGCCCACCACCGGGACGGGCGAAGTTCCTCGCGCATGTCGCTGAAGAAGAGGTAGATGGCGAGCAGGTACAGCAGGCCGATGATGGGCGCGAAGAGGATGCCGCCGACCGAGAAGAGGATCAGCGGGACCTCGAGCACCAGGTTCAGCGCCAGGGGCGTCGCCAGGAAGAACACGATACCGAGCCGGTAGAAGAGCTTCCGGTCGATATCGAACTTCTCGAAGCCGCCCATGTAGCCGAAGGAGTCCTCCCAGATGCGTGCGACGCCGTAGGCGGGCGCGAACATCGAGGAGAACAGGGCGAAACTCACCGCAATCAGCAGCAGGTTCCCCGACCAGGCGCCGTAGGTGCCGGTGAAGATACCTGCCATCTGCGAGACGGCCTCGAAGCCGCTCGGGCGGATGCCCTGCACGTGGAGCGTCTTCGCCGAGGCGATCCACAGCGCCATCGAGAAGACGACCAGGACGACCGACGCGATGAGGTTCTGCCAGAGGACGACGTTGTGCCAGCCGCGCAGGCGCGAGGTCTCCTCGGTGGTGAGGTCCTCCTGCTCGATCTCGATGCCCTCGTTGACGGGCTTGAACATGCCCATCCCGCGGTCCTTGGCGTACCAGACGTACGTGGTCGTCGGCGCGTAGCCGGCGCCGATCCAGCCGAACGCCACCGCGATGATGAAGATGCCGCTCCCCCCGAGCGCCTCGACCTGCCCCGGATAGCTGGTGAGACCGGTGATCCACTCCTGCGTGCTCGGGAACAGGAGGATGGCGACGATCAGGACCATCGCCAGGAAGATCCACAGCAGGACGGTCGACACCTTCTCGATGATGTCGTAGCGACGGGTGATGACCAAGCTGAACGAGACGAGGGAGATGATGATCATCCAGATGTCGGTGGAACTGGGGAGGAGGGTCTGCCAGGCTCCCGCCGTGGTGGCGAGGTGGCCGGAGATGCCCATGGCGTAGAAGAAGCCCCCCAGGATCACGTAGTAGAAGATCCATCTGAGGTACCAGGGTTTCTCCGAGAGGCGCTGCTGGAAGGTGTCGCCGGAGACCACCCCCTGGCTGACCAGGTAGAACTGGCCGAAGATCTTGGTGAACCCGACCAGCGGGATGAGCCAGATGCCCTCCATCCCGAGGGCGGCGGCGATCACGGGCACGCTGAGCGCCTCGCCACCCCCGATCTGCGCCGACGTGAAAATCCACGCCGGGCCCATGTAGCTGATGAAGTCAGCGAGGTTTTCGTCCGGTGGGTCTTCGATGCGCGGTTCTTGAGTTGTGGTTTCCGTGCTCATGGTGCCTCCCCGCGGTCGTTGGTGCCGTTGAACATGGTGTGTGATAACACCACATCCAACAGATAACTGTATGTTGATAAATTTTTTGCAAAAAATATTATGATATCAGTCTGTCCGAACCGTCGATCCAGATCACACTGTCCGTATCCACAGACCCGGAAGAGTAGGCCTGATTCTGGCGGTTGCGAGCGTATATCTCTAACCGCCGTCGTTCCGGAGCAACGCAAGAAAGTCAATTCCCTATTTCTTATCAATTTAATAGTTATTATCACACCAGATATATTAGATTAAACCATCGTAATGGTTTAACCCCTAGGGGATGAAGCCACCGTTGGCGTCCCCGTTCGATCGAGGCTTTGGGGCGTCAACGAGACACACCCTGCCGGAACCGCGTTCCGTGTTCCATTCCGTTCAGCGGTCCCGGCTGGGACGTGTCCAGTTGGGGCCGTTTTGAACTACCTTGAATGCGCTCGGGACGTTTGTCGACCCCTTTCCCGCTCGCCGTGGTAGTGCGTGATAGTCACCCACATGGTTCTCCCCCAGGGTTATGGGTGTTTCGACGTTTCACCGAAAATTCCTAATACGGAACACCCGTAGGAACTCCCGAGGAGCCCGGACGATGAAGATAACTGACGACGAACTGATCGACGCAGTCCTGGAGGCGGGGGATCCGTTCGCTTCGACGCCGGAGATAGCAGATCTTGAGGCGGTTCCGATTACGCGGCGGGGGGTACATAACCGGCTCGTGAGCCTCGCCGACGGTGGTGAGATTGCGAGAAAGGACGTGGGACAGACGACGGTGTGGTGGGTGCCGAGAAGTAACGGTCCAGCGGTCACAGCCAGCGATGTGTACACCGACGGAGGGGTCGCCCAGCGCGTCGAGGGGCTCGATGATCAGATTAACCAACTGGAAGACACGGCAGCAGATCTCGAGGACGTCGTTGCCGATTTGAAAAACGAAACCATAGAGACGCGGAAGAGGGTCACGTTCAATCACACGTCCGCTGTACGGGGAATGGGAATCTCGGTGACGCTGTTGCTGGTTGGGGTCGTATCGGCAGTGTTCGAGTCCCTGCTCGGCTTCTCGAACGTGCTCATCCCCATCTCCGGCGTCATGCTTCTATTCGGTCTCGTCTCATTCGTATACTACGTGGGACGACTCTTTCGGGAAGACGATCAGATCTCCGGCAATTCGATCTGGTGAAACGCAGTCAATTTCGGCCATAACGGATCGGAGATCAGGCTCTCCCATCGAGGACGAATCCCGCTACGAGCGTCGTCACTCCGCCGATAACGAGGAACGCAAGGCCCAGCAACCACAGCACGTAGGGTCCCTCCACTGTCCCGAAACTCGTCAGCGGTAATGCAAGCAGGAGTAACACGACGCTCACCCCCTTGACGTCGAGGGGATCGAAGCCGGTGGAGTTCGCGCTCATGCGCCCCCTCCGAGGAAGACGAACCGGCTCAGAACCATAGTTACGATCCCCAGGACGATCGAAACCAGAACGGTCCACTTCAGCGTGATTCGGAGGACCTCGCCTTCGCGACCCACGATGCCGGCAGTCCCAGTACCGAGCACGACGTTGGCGGGGGCGATGGCGTTTCCGAGGCCGCCGCCGCTCATCTGAGCGCCGAGAACCGTCCACTCGGGAAGGTTCAGCGCCGCAGCGGTCTCGGCCTGAAGCGGAGCGAAGAGAATGTTGGAAGCGGTATTACTTCCGGTGATGAACGCCCCGAGCACGCCGATCGAGTTCGCCCCGAACAGATACACTGCGCCGGGGAGCGCAGCGGCTATCCCGAGCGCTAGCACCCGGATCTGCCCGGTATCGAGCATGACGCGGGAGATTATCACGAGCAGAATAATGGCCAGCGACGCAGGAACGCCGTTCGCGATCGCCTCCCGCCGGATGCTCGGCTTCGCTTCGAACTGCGGCGAGTCGGCCACCCGCCGTTGCCAGGCGTCGTAGTAGCCGCGGTCCCGATAGACGACCCAGCCGACCAGCACACCGATCAGAACGATCGTCCCAGGATGAGTGAAGAACGAAAACGGCGAGTAGGGGTCCGCTGCGGTGTGTCGGACGAAAGCCGTCTCGACTGCCGGGAAGGCGAAGCCGACCTGAAATCGACCGAGAAAATCTGAAACGCTTGGAATCGACGATACGAGCGCGATAGCGGTCAGGACAATATACGGGAGCAGGGACTCGAAGAAACTCATAACCGGCTCCGGATCCCCTTCGTCCCGGACACGGGCGGTGCCGCCGCCAGTCTCGGTGTCCAGCACCGATTCACCACCGTCTGCGATAGGTGCACTGTGCCCGTCTCTGGTCATCGAGACGTCCATCGCCGGTCGCTCGAACGGCTCGTGTTGGGTCCCGAATCGATCCCACCGTGAGATCGGATACAACGCAACGAGGGCTATCGTGGAGGCGAGAAGGCCCGCAATAAACTGGCTGTAGACCACGGTCGTTACCAGGGTGATCGACTGGATCGCACCGAGGATAACGATCATCGGCCACGCGTGTGCGATGGCCTTCCACCGGCCGTAGAGCCACGCGACCGCGAAGCCACCGGCGATCGTAATGATCGTGAAGTGCATGGCCGTCTGGAGCGCGGTCTCAATCGGGGCTTGAAGGTCGACGACAGTTCGGGTCCCGTACCACGCGACGGCGAGGGTGCCGAACGTGTTGTTCCAGGCGTGGCCGATCAGCGGCATGGCAACCGCGTACACCGGTCGGACGCCGAGTGCGAGCAACAGCGGCGCGACGATGGCGATCGGCGTCCCGAACCCGGTGATCCCCTGGAGGAAGGAGACGAACACCCAACCGAACGCCAGCACCAAAAACAGGTCGTTCGAGCTGATCCGTTCGATCCCCTTTCGGAGGGTGTAGAGCGCTCCAGCCCGGTCAGTAATGAGATAGAGGAGCAGTGCGGCCCACACGACATAGAGGACGAAGATCGCCGACCAGACGCCCTTGCCGACGGCGACCGCGAGGGTGATCAGCGGCGATCGAAACACCGTCAACGCGATAGCGACCGCAAGGAACATCGCAACGGCCGCCGCCGCGTCGGCCGGCCACCGAAGCCCGATCAGCAACACCAGCAGAACTGCGATCGGAAGAACCGCAGCACCCCAGTGGAACAAATCGACAGGGAGGGAGTCGAAGGTCTGCAATACCGGCGAGTTCGCAACCGTGTAGTGCGATAAATCGGTCGCGAGCTGGTTCACCATGTTAATCCTGCCCACCACCAGCGATCGCTACGGATTCGACAACGTTCGGCCGGTCGCTAGAACTCGAACGAAACGGAAACGTACCTGCCAAGATTCGCGATTCCCGTGGCCGGCCTGGGATCCTCGTTGACGGGTACCACATTCCTTCATTTTAAACGAGTAAACACCACCCATTATATCTAACGCTGAACTCGGGGGCCCGGACGGTCTCGAGACGAAACGTTGCTGGTCGACGGCAGAAGAGCGCAGAACGGCGTCCCCGGACGCATCTCCGCCAAGTCCGTAGCCGAAAGCGATCCATCGCCGCCTGGGTCAGTATCCCCCTCGAGCCGTCCGGCCTCTGGGTCGACGCGAATCGCCTGCACGTGTCCCATATTCGGCCGTCTGCAAGCCGTCGAATCACGTGCGCATACAGGAAGGGCCTCGGCGCTCGGTAGTAGGTCCTCGAAGACGCGCCCGAGGCGGGATTTGAACCCGTTCACAGACGTTCCGGGCATGCGGCCTCGCTTCGCTCGGCCGGTCCGGGCCTGCGACTGTTCGTGTTCAAATCCCTGGAGCCGTTTCGTTGCGACCGTGCCTCGCTCCTCGTCACGCTCGTCGCTCGGCAGTTGGTCGCAACAGAAAGCGCCCGAGGCGGGATTTGAACCCGCGTCACGACCGTGACAGGGTCGTATGATGGGCCACTACACTACCCGGGCACGCACTCTCGGCTACCGGGGAGAACGGAATAAGGCTTACCATCCGTCGGCGTCGCGGGAACCCCACCCATCCACAACGGATTAGTGGGACGCGGCCGAACGGGTCGCGTGGCCGCCCGCGCCGACCGGTCGTCGGCGCCGACGAGCCGTTGCTGGCGAGAGTTGACAAGCGTTAAATGCGTGCGTGCGCAATCACACCGCACTCTCTCGTGACAGCTTCTTACCCCGAACAAGCCCATCCATGGTCGACGTAAGCCAACACGAACTGGTGCCGGAGCACCGGCTCCTCGACGAGGAGGACGTGGAGGAGGTACTCGACGAGTACAACGTGCGCCGGACGAACCTGCCGAAGATCACGCGGGGCGACCCCGCGCTGCCGGAGGACGCGGAGACGGGCGACGTGGTGAAGATCGTCCGCGACTCGCGGACGACCGACGAAGCGGTGGTGTACAGGCTGGTGGTCGAATGAACCGACAGGACCGACGGACGGTCTCCCGGGAGTACTTCTCCCAGGAGCGGCTGGCCGAACACCACTTCCGATCGTTCAACGGCTTCCTGCACCGGGGGATGCAGGACGTCGTCGACGAGAAGGCGACCATCGAGACCGACATCGGCGACAAGGAGGGCCAGGAGC
>JBDGQA010000070.1:0-29910 GCA_042219325.1 Haloferacaceae archaeon
TCCGCGGCGGCACCGAGCACGTCGTCGACGAGGTCGAGCGCGCCATCGAGGACTCGCTCGGCGTCGTGCAGGTCACGCTCGAGGACGGCAAGGTCCTCCCCGGCGGCGGCGCCCCCGAGACGGAGCTCGCCCTGCAGCTCCGCAACTTCGCCGATAGCGTCGGCGGCCGCGAGCAGCTGGCCGTCGAGGCGTTCGCCGAGGCGCTCGACGTCATCCCGCGCACGCTCGCCGAGAACGCGGGTCTCGACCCCATCGACTCGCTGGTCGACCTGCGGGCCCGCCACGACGACGGCGAGCTCGCCGCCGGCCTCGACGCCTACACCGGCGACGTCATCAACATGGACGACGAGGGCGTCGTGGAGCCCCTCCGCGTGAAGACCCAGGCCATCGAGTCGGCCACCGAGGCCGCCGTGATGATCCTCCGCATCGACGACGTCATCGCCGCCGGCGACCTGAAGGGCGGCGGTAGCGACGAGGAGGACGAAGGCCCCGGCGGCCCCGGCGGCGGTCCCGGCGGCATGGGCGGCGGCATGGGTGGCGGCATGGGCGGCATGGGCGGCATGGGCGGCGCGATGTAGGCGCGGCCCACACCACGCCCCCCACCCGATCCGCGCCCCGTTCGCCGAACGATCCGCTTTCTTTCGACGCCGCGCTCCCAGCGGCGGCGCCGTCGGGCCGGTCGCTGCACGGGCACGGTGGGATTCGAACCTCACTCGCTCCCGTTCGATCGCTCACCCCCCGCTCCCTGCTTCGAATCCCCTGCGTGCCGGTTCGCTCCCTGCAGTCGCTGCACGGGCACGGTGGGATTCGAACCCACGACCACCGGATTAGAAGTCCGGCGCTCTCTCCGGGCTGAGCTACGTGCCCCGGTCTGCGATGGGCCGGCGACGGGCAAAAGCGATACGGCTCACCCGTCGAACCGGTACAGCGACGTGACGTAGGGCAACCGGTTGAACATCGGAATCGCGAGCGGGAGGCCGACGATGGTGACCGCCAGAATCGCGGCGACGTTGCTCCACAGGAGCGAGAGCCACCACCCCACGAGGACGAAGTAGACGGCGCGGAGGGGCAGCGAGTGCTGGTCCCCGCCGGCGTACGCCGGATCGACGATCGCTCGCGGTTCGCGGAGGGTGAGGACCGTCGGCACGAGATTGATCAGTTTGACCCCGAGCGGCGCGAGGACGACGGTGGCCATCAGGGCCCACGCGACGTTGACGACGACCGGCGTGGCCCACCACCCGACGGCGAGGAACCAGAGGGCTCGGACGAGGGGGGAACGATCCGCCATGCCCGCCGATTGCTGCCCCACGAGCAAAAGCCCGCCGTCGGTCGCCGTCTCCACCACGTCCCGTCCGGCAGGGACCGTCCCGATCCGACGGCCGCCGGAAGCGAACCGCATAAGGCCGGTCGCCGGGTACGTTCGGTCGATGCGAGTCATCGGGACCGTCGGCCTCCCTGGGAGCGGCAAGGGGGAGGCGGCGGCGGTCGCCCGCGAGGAGGGGGTGCCGGTCGTCGTCATGGGCGACGTGATCCGCGAGGCCTGTCACGAGCGGGGACTGGACCCCGCCGAGCACCACGGGGACGTGGCGCGGGCGCTCCGCGAGGAGGAGGGCCCGGACGCCATCGCCGCGCGGGCGCTCCCGCGCGTCGAGACGGCGCTCGCCGACACCGACGCCGACGCCGTACTGGTCGACGGACTGCGGTCGCCCGCCGAGGTCGACCGGTTCGAGGCGGCCTTCGGCGACGACTTCGTGATCGTGAGCGTCGAGGCGCCGTTCGAGACGCGCCTCGAACGCCTCGCCGACCGGGCCCGGGACGTCTCCGACGCCGACCGCGAAGCGCTCCGCGCCCGCGAGGCCCGCGAGCGCGGGTTCGGCATGGACGATGTGATGGCCGACGCCGACGTGCGGATCGAGAACACGGGATCGCTGGAGACGTTCCGCGATCGGGTTCGCCGCCTGCTCCGGGAGGGCCCGGACGCGCTCGCCGACGCCACCGCCGCCGTCGACGTCGAGCGAAACGCCGACGCCGGGGGTGGGACGTGACGTGATCTACAGCGTCGACGTGCGGGTCGTCGCCCCCGTCCGGGACACGGAGGTCCCCGGGCGCGTGACCGACGCCGTACGCAACCTCTTTCCCGACGCCGATGTCCGGCGCGAGGACCGCCGGGTCGTGGCCGAGATCCACGACCTCGAACACCTCTCGGAGCGCCTCCACGAGCAGGAAATCCTCGACACCGCCCGCCGCGAGTTCCGGCGCCGCGCGGACGACGAGGGCTTCTCGTTTGCGCTCAAGAAACAGGCGGCCTTCGTGGGGGTCGTCAACTTCGCGGTCGGGACCCCGGACGAACTCGGCGACATCGAGGTCCACGTGACCGTGCGCGAACCCTCGGTGGCGGAGTTCATCGACTACGTCGCCCCGCGGACGGAGGAGGGCGACCCCGTCTGATTCCGCCGGTCGGTTCTCGCCGCCCGGCCCGGCGCACGACGGTTCGCCGGTCCTTTTCGATTAGTTATATAACCCCCGACTGACCATTCGGGCACATGAACCGACGGACGCTCGTGGCGGCGCTCGGGAGCGCCGTGCTGGGGAGCATCGCCGGCTGTTCGGGGGGCGGTGGGGGGGAGACCGAGGCGGAAACGGCGACGGCCACCGCGACGGCGACGGCCACCGCGACGGCGACGTCGACCGCCACCGCGACGCCCGGGCCGCCGACGCACGCGGTCGGCGAGCGGTTCGTGGTCGGCGAGGGGGACGCCGCCGTTCCGTACACGATCCGCGGGTTCCGCAGGGCCGACCGGATCGGTCGCGAGGGGATCGGCGAGACCGCCGACGGCGTGTTCCTGACCACCCTCCTGACCGTCGAGAACCCCCGGAACAGCACCATGGACGTGCCGACCGGACGGATCGTCGTCGTCGGCGACGGCGTGCGCAAGAACGTCGACCAGGACGCCAGCGAGACGGCGACGAACGACCCGCGGATCGACGAGGACTCCCTCGCGCTCGCGACCATCCCGGCCGGGGAGTCCCGGACGGGCGTGATCGTCTACGACGTGCCCCCGGGCAACTCCTACCGGCTCAAACTGACGCCGTCGGGCGAGGGGGAGACCCACTACGTCGAGGTCGGACCGATCGGCTCGGTCACGTCCCTGGAACAGGAAGGGTTCTGAGGGATCGTTCCCTCCCGACGGGACGGGCGGCGACGCGACGGGACGGACCCGCTCATCCCGCCAGCAACAGCGCCAGCGCCGCGCCGATGAACGCCACCTTCAGGACCGTGTTCACGGCGATCACCTTCGAGCCGAACGCCGGGCCCCAGATACCGTACTGGAACGGGATCGATCGCTTGAACGTCGAGACGGCAAAGGAGACGATGCCGCCGACGAGCATCGTCGCCACGGCGGTCCGCGGCGTGAACGTCGTCCCGAGCAGCGGGGCAATCGTGGCCGCCCCGGCGGTGGTGTCGAACGCGAACACGACGACGACCGGAACGGCGGCGCCGGGGAGGCCGACGGCGGCCGTCAGCGGTTCGGCGGCGGCGGTCAGCGTCCCCAGGTCGGCCCGTGCGACGAGTAGCGTCACGAGGGTGTAGACGACCGCCAGCCGCGGAACGATCCGGCGGAGTTTCGGGACCGTGCGATCCCAGGCCTCGCGGGCCGCGACCCGGAGCGACGGGCGACCGCCGTCCGGGGCCGACGCGGTCTCGCCGGTCGCCGTCCGGTCCACGTTCGTCGGGGAGAGCAGGAAGGCCCCGCCGAGGACGCCGGCGAGCGTGATTCCCAGCGCGATCGCCGCCCGCGTACCGACGTAGAGGACGCCCGTCTCCACGCCGAGGATCGGGATCAGGACCGGGATATAGTAGGTAAAGACGTGCTGGACGAACCCGAAGAACGTGTTGATGGTCACGGCAACGAGCGTCGCGCGGTCGTCCAGCGCCCCCGACTCGCGGAACTCCGCGAGCATCCCGTAGCCGGCGGTCGTCGAGGCGGCGGTCGTCAGGATGGCCGTCCCCACCTCGTCGGGCAGGTTGGCCGGCGCGGTCAGGTACCGCGAGAGCCCCGCGATCCGCTCGACGGCGCCCATCGCAACCGCGACGTTGGCCAGGAAGACGCCGACGGCGACGAGCAGGGCGATGCGGGCCACGCGGACGAGCACGTCCGCGAGCAGGGCCGGGTCGACCGGCCACGCGCCGGCCTGGGCCGGGAGCGAGGCGAACGGGTCCACGGCCGCGCTTGGGACGCGGCCCGCATATCGGCGTCGGTGTCCGGTGTGGATCGCGAGCGGCGGCCGTGATGGTGACGGCGACGACGCGACGGCGACCGCGGCCCGGCGTCGGCGTTATCTTCCCCGCGCCCCGGCATCCCGCCATGCAGACGTTCACCGTCGAAACCGGCGCCCGCCTGACCGTCGTCGACGTGACCGACCGGGTCCGCGAGGCGCTCGCCCCGGACGCGACGGGCACCGCGACGGTCTTCGTCCGGCACACGACCGCCGGCCTGGTCGTCAACGAGGCCGAGCGGCGCCTGCTCGCGGACGTGGAGGCGATGCTCGACGAACTCGTGCCCGACGAGGGATGGCAACACGACGAGATCGACGACAACGCGGATTCCCATCTCCGCGCGCTGTTGCTCGGGAGCGACGTGACGCTCCCCGTCGCCGAGGGCGACCTCGACCTGGGCACCTGGCAGTCGGTGCTGCTCGTCGAGTGCGATGGGCCCCGGCGCCGGACCGTCGAGGTGTGCTGATCGTCCGCCACGCGTCCGCGGGGAACACGGCGGACGACGAGGGGAGGGAGCGGCCGTCGATATCAGCGGGGAACGACGGACGGGGAACCGGCTCTCAGCCTTCGAGGACGGTCCCGCCGGCCCCGACGGCGATCGCGGGCGAGCCCCGGACGACCGCCTTCAGGTTCTCCCCGACGGGCGTGGACTCCTGGACCCACTCCGCGCCGTCGTACGCGTATATCTTCCCGCCGCCGCCGACGGTGTACCCGTCGTCGTCGGCCCCGGTCACCTCGATGTCCCGCAGCCCGGCGTCGCCGGTGTCGGCGGGGGTCCACTCGACCCCGTCCCAGTGGAAGATCATGCCGCCGCCGCCGGAGACCAACACGTCGTCGGCGCCGTCGGAGTCGACGCCGTAGAAGTTGACGTTGGCGTCGGCGATGCCGGTCTTCTCCCACGTCTCGCCGTCCCGGGTGTGGAACACCGACTTGTTGCCGTCGACGATGTGGCCCTTCCGGTCGTCGTAGAAGTCGACGGCGTTGATGTTCGACCCGCTGCCGGGGGTCACGTACTCCCAGGTGCCCTCGGCGCCGTTCTCGAAGCTGTAGTACATCTTGCCGGAGTCGCCGGCGACGTACACGTTCGCGTCGCCGGCGGGCCCCGTCACGGCGACGTCGTTGAAGTTGTTCGTGACGTCCATCGGGGCGGAGTGGTCCTCCAAGACCCCCGTTTCGACGTCGTACTCGCCGATGGCGCCGCTCGCCCCGACGAACCACAGGCGCTTCCCGTCGTCGGTCACGTCCGATCCGTAGAGGTCGTTGCCGTTGCCGGTCGGTCCGCCGTCGAGGACCTTCCGCCAGCCCTCGTCGGTCCGTTCGAGGACCAGGCCGCCGCCGCCGACCGCGTATCCGCCCGCGGCGGCGTACTCGACGTCGTGGAGCGTCTTTCCGGTTGGCGTCTCGGCGGTCGTCCACCCGGAGGCGGCGGCCGCGGGCGCGGCACCGACCGCGGGGACCGCCGCCGCGGCGGCCGCGGCGCCGAGCGTCTTCAGGGCGGTGCGACGCGAGAGGGGGTCGCGTTCAGACATGGTACAGCCGGACGTACCGACCGGACGATGGTAAAGGCGGGTCGCGGTGAACCGGAGTTGACCTCGATTAAACGAGATTAAATCGCCCGGCTGCGTCGCGCCGCCTCGCGTCAGACGAACGCCCGGACGGCCCCGAACAGGACGAGGACGCCGAGCACGTCACAGGCGTTCGTGACGACGGGGATGACCACGTCGTCGGGGTCGAGGCCGAGGCGGTAGGCGGCGTACGTGGCGACGAGGGTGACGGCCACGGCGAGGACCGCGAGCGCGAGGCCGGCGGAGACGGAGACGAGGAGGACCGTCGCGAGCGACAGTTTGGCGCGCCCGCCGAGCGCCGTGAGTCCCCAGGCGCCCCCGCCGACCAGCGGGAACAGCGACCCGGCGAGCCCGACCAGTGCGAGCGCGTTGCCCGTCAGGTGGGGGTCGCGGGGGTCGAAGGAGAGCAGGCCGAGGTGGAGCGCGGTCGACAGCCGCGACGCGAGAACGCTCCCGAGGTTGCCCGCCGTGCCGATGGTGACCGGGACGAGCACCAGGAGCGAGGGGTACCGGAGGAGCTGTGCCTCGAAGCTCCCGAGCACGAGGCCGCTGCCCACCTCGACGAGCGTGAGGACGAGCAGGAGTGGCAGCGTTGCCCGGGTGATGGCCCGGACCGTCCACTCGGTGGTCACCGGCACTCAGCCCACCCCCCCTGCGCCGAGCGTGCCGAGCACGGCGCGGACGGCGAGCAGGAGGAAGAGGACGCCGAACACGTCGCCCGTGGTCGTCACGAGCGGCCCGACGAGCGTGTCGGGGTCGAGCCCGCGCCGGTAGCCGGCGAACACCGCGACCACCACGACCACGGTGAGCGTCAGCCCGGAGAGGAGCCCGGCGAGCAGGGCGACGGCCACGAGCGATCGGGCGGGTGCCACCGCAGCGCCGAGCGTCGAGAGGACGACGAAGACGGCGACGGCGGCGAATCCGGAGGCGAGCAGCCCGTTGCCCAGCGCGGCCGTCGTGGCGCGCACCAGCCGCTCGTCCACCTCGGTCAGTCGCGGCTCGACCATCCCCTGGTGCAGTGCGGTGGCGATGCGGGCGCCAAAGGAGCCGTAGACGTTGCCGCGGGTGGCGAGCAGGGCCGGCACGAGGACGAGCAGCCCCGGCATCGCGTCGAGTTCCGCACGCATCCCGCCGAGGACGACGCCGGCCCCGAGCCCCCCGACGATGCTCACCGCGAGGGCCGGCAGCGCCTCCCGGTAGGCGTCACGGGCCACCTCGCGGACGCTCATCGACGAACGCCACGCGGCCCGCCGGGAAAAACGCCGGGGGCTCTCGCTCCCGTTTCCGGTCCCACCGGTCCGACCGGATCGGAGCCCGTCGAGGCGGTCCCTACGACGCCGGTCGTGGGACGCTCACCCGAACGGGCCCATGCCGCCCATCCCGCCGCCGGGACCGCCGCCGCCCTGGAGCTTCTTCATCATCCGCTGCATCTCGCCGTCGCCCATCCCCTGGAACTGCTTGAGCGTCTTCTCCATCATCCGGTGCTGTTCGAGCAGTTCCCGCACCGTCTCCGCCTCGACGCCGGCGCCCCGGGCGATCCGTTCGACCCGGTCCCGCCCCACGGTCCGCGGGTTCTCGAGTTCGTCCTCGGTCATCGAGTCCATCACAACCTCGAAGGTCCGCAGCCGCTCCTGGGTGACGTCCATCGCGTCGTCGGGGAGCTGGTCCATCATCCCGCCGCCGAGGCCGGGGATCATGTCCATCACCTGGTCGAGCGGTCCCATCCGGTCCATCGCCTCCATCTGCTTGCGCATGTCCTTCAGGGTGAACGAGCCCTTCATGATGTCCTCGGGCTCCCAGTCGTCCTCCTCGGCCTCGGTCTCGCGCATCGCCCGCTCGACGCGCTCGCTCAGCTGCTTGAGGTCGCCCATCCCGAGCAGCCGGGAGACGAAGCCGCTGGGCTCGAACCGCTCGACGTCCTGGACGGTCTCGCCCGTCCCGAGGAAGGCGATGGACGAGCCGGTCTCATCGACCGCCGCGAGCGCGCCCCCGCCCTTGGCGGTCCCGTCGAGTTTCGTGATCGCCACCCCGTCGATCCCGATGGCCTCGTCGAACTCCCGGGCCTGCTCCTTGGCCCCCTGACCGATGGCGGCGTCGAGCACCAGCAGCGAGCGGTCCGGCTCGACCGCCGCCTCGATCTCCTCGATCTCGGCGATGAGCTCGTCCTCCAGCCCGTGCCGGCCGGCGGTGTCGACGATGTGGACGTCCGCGTCGGCGGTCGCCGCCAGCCCTTCGCGGGCGATCTCGACCGGGTCCTCGGCGTCCGGGTCGCCGTAGAAGTCGACCTCGGCCCGGTCGGCCATCTCCTCGGCCTGCTCGTAGGCGCCCGGCCGGAAGGTGTCGGTCTGGATGACCGCCGGCCGCAGCCCCTTCTTCGAGAACCACCACGCCATCTTCGCGGCCGTGGTCGTCTTCCCCGACCCCTGGAGACCGGCCAGCAGGATCGTCTGTGGCTCCAGCGGAATCTCCGTCGACTCCCCGACGAGGTCGACGAGTTCCTCGTAGACGATCCGCAGGACGTGGTCGCGGGCGCTGGTTCCCGCCGGCGGCTCCTCCTCGAGGGCCCGTTTCTCGATGGAGTCCGACAGCTCCGTCACCAGCGCCACGTCCACGTCGGCGCCCAGGAGCGACCGCTGGATCTCCTTGACCACCTCCGCGACGTCGTCTTCGTCGATGCGGGACTTCCCGCGTAGCCCGTCGAGCGTGCCACGCAGGGAACTCCCCAGGTCGTCGAGTACCATTTGTGCCCGATACGTGACCGACGCGGTAAAGGCTTCCCTCGTCGGGCACGCTCGGCCGGTCCGGCCGCGGGGACGGGTGTTCAGTCCCCTTCCGGCGTCAGCCGGTAGCGGTCGAGGTCGGCCCCGGTCCCGGGGTCGCGCTCGGCCGCGGCCGCGAACGCCGCCGCGACGGCGTCGGCCGCCCGGTCGAGCGCCGGCGGCTCCGCGACGTCGAGGCCGCCGAGCACGAGTGCCGCCCCGCTTCCACGGACGGCCACGGGATCGGCGGGCACCTCGCCGTTGCCGTCGACGGCGCGAACCCGCGGCCGGCCGTCGTCGTCGCGCGCGGCGACGACCGCCGCCGCGTCCCGGCCGAGGGCGTCGTCGGTCAGCCGCGCGAACGCGTCGATCCGCGGCCCCGTCCCGTCGCGCTCCAGCCGGTAGGACCGGACCGCCGCCTCGAGTTCGTCGGCGAACCGGTCGGGGTCGCCGCCGACCGACGCGGCCCCCGCCGCCCCGAGGTCGACGAGGTGGCCGGCGTCGCGGGTGACGATCCGTCCCCCTCGCGTCCGGACCCGGTCGGCGACGAGCAGGGCGCCGTCGCGGCACTCGACGCCGGCGATGGTGGCCATGCGCGGGCCGAGGGGCGCCGGCCGGAAAGGTCACTCGCCCGTGACGGGCCGGGCGTGGCGAGCAGAGCGACGGCCCCCGACGACGCTCACTCGCCGAGCAGGTCGTCGACGATGGCCTCGGGATCGAACCGTTCGAGGTCGTCGTACCCCTGCCCGGTGCCGAGGAAGAGCACGGGCTTGCCGGTGACGTGGGCGACCGAGACCGCGGCCCCGCCCTGGGAGTCGGCGTCGGCCTTGGTGAGGACGGCGCCGTCGACCGCGGCGGCATCGTCGAACTCGCGGGCGCGCTCGACCGCGTCCTGCCCGGCGACCGCCTCGTCGACGAACAGCGTGAGGTCCGGGTCGACGACGCGGTCGATCTTCGCCAGTTGTTCCATCAGGTCGTGGGAGGTGTGCAGGCGGCCGGCGGTGTCGCCGAGCACGACGTCGACGTCGTTGGCCTCGGCGTACTCGACGGCGTCGTAGATGACGGCGGCGGGATCGCCGCCCCGGTCGTGGCTGATGAGCTTTGCCCCGAGCCGATCGGCGTGTTCCCGGATCTGCTCGTTCGCGCCGGCGCGGTACGTGTCGCCGTTGGCGAGCACCGCGGAGTACCCCCGCTCGTCGAAATAGCGGGTCATCTTCGCGATGGTCGTGGTCTTCCCGACGCCGTTGACGCCCGTGAAGACGATCGTGACGGGCTTCTCGGTCGTCGCGACCTCCTCCTCGAAGTCGAACTGCCCGACGCTCATCACGTCGACCAGGGCGTCCCGGAGCGCGTCCTCGACCAGTCCGCTCGTCGTCTCGACCTGCGCCCGGGTCTCGCCGATCAACCGGTCGCGGATGCGGTCGAGGATCGCCTCCGCGACGCTCATCTCGACGTCGCTCTCCAGGAGCGCCATCTCGAGTTCCCAGAGCGGCTCCTCCAGGTCCTCCTCCTCGATGACGACCTTGCCGGTCGCGAGCGCACGAGCGCGCTTCAGGCGTCCGACGCTCCCCTCGCTCTCGGCGGCGCCCTCGGCTTTCCCTTCGGCGGCCTCCACGGCCGCCTCGGCCTCCGTCTCGTCGACCTCCTCGGCGGCCTCCTCGACGCGCTCCTCCGCCGCCTCCTCGGCGTCCTCGCGGAAGCGACCGAGCTTCTCCTTCAGGCCGTCGAACATCCCCTCACTCGTCTTCGCCCTCTTGCATCTGCTGGAGCTGTTGCATCTGCTGTTGCTGGAGCTGGCCCTGGAGGCCCTCGAGTTGCTCCTCCAGTTCCTCGCTCTCGTCTTCCAGCTCGGAAATCTCCTCCTGCACGTCCTCGATGCGGTCGTCGAGCGCGTCCCGCTTGCGCTCCAGGGCGTCGATGGCGTCGTCCTGGGGCTGGCCGGCCGCGTAGCCGCCGCCGAGCGAGACGATGATCTCGTCGATGTCCTGGACCTCGGCCCGGACGTAGGCGCCGCCGCCGAGGGGCACCTGGATCGTCGAGCCGGTGTCGAGGACCCCGATGGCCTCGATGGCCTCGTCGATCGCCTGCTGCTCCTCCCGGAACCCCTCGACCTCGGCCTTGAGCTCCGCGATCTCCCCCTCGATCACTTCGAGGGCCTGCTGGAGCTGCTGGAGCTGCTGTTGCCCGCCGCCGGCGTTCATCATGCCGCCACCTCCTCGGCGTCGCCGGCTTCCTCGACGTCCGCGAGCTCGACCTGGGCGCGCTTCAGACCGTGCTCGCTGCCGAGCCGGGAGTAGACCCGCTCGCGGGCCACCTCGGCGTTGGGTGCCGTCACCGTCTTGGTGAACGTCTGGTAGCCAGAACGGGTCTGATACCGCCCGCTAACTGCGAACTGACTCATGTCACCGACGAGGGCGAGCGCAGGGAAGAATCTTCCTACTCCGGGAAGTGTCGGTCGTCGGTCGGCGTCTCGTCCCGCCGCCGTGTCAGTCGATGTAATCCAGGGCGTCCTCGATCCGCCCCAGTTCGGGACCGGTCGTCTCCTGCCCGGCGACGTAGCCGGTCTCGTTCGCCACCAGCCCCGAGCCCACCAGCGGAGCACCGTAGTTGATGGTCCCGATGTCGGCCCGGACGTCGAGCAGTTCCTCGAGGGCCTCCAGCTGCGGCTCGCTGGCCTTCGGGTGACAGAGCACCCCCCGGTCGTTCGCGGCCGCGGCGGTCCCGACGGTGCCGACGTCCGCGAGGGTTCCCCGCTCGACGGGCACGTCGAGCGCCTCGCGGACGGCGTCGACCGCCGCCTCCGAGAGGTCGGGGTGGACGTAGGCGCCGTAATCGTTGGCCAGCACCACGTTGCCCGCGGCGTTGACCCGGCCGGGCAACTCGACGACCGGGCGGCCGGTGGCGTCGGCGAGCGCCTCGCGCTCGCGGTCGGTGGCCCGCCCGGAGATCAGCAGGCCGTGTTCGTTGGCCACCGCCAGCGAGCCGACCGTGCCCGACCCGCCGACGGTCGTGCGGAACGGCTCGACGTCGAGTTCGTCGGCCATCTCCGCGACGAGGTCGTCGTCGGCGTCCGGTCGGACGAGGAGGAGGTCGTCGGTCGCTCTGGCGAAGACGCCGACGTAGGACGAGCCGGCGAACGAGGCGCGCATCACGCTCCCGTCACTCGGCGGGTTCGGCCTCGACGACCGGTTCGCCCTCCTCGACGAACCGCGCGGCGCGAACCCGGAGCGAACTCGGCGGCTTGCGCCGTCCCCGCTCCCAGACGGCCTCGTTCAGCGACGGGTCGAGACGGACGGCGTCCTCGTCGACCGAGAAGTGCTGTGCGAGGTGTTCGCGGACGATGCGCATGGCTACGTCGGCCCGCTGCTGGACCGGCGCGGACTTGACGTCGCGGAGCGGGACGGTCACGACCCGCTCTTCGAAATCACTCGTGCTCATGCCTCACCTTACTCGTCGGTGTTGCCACGGCGCCAGTGGCGTCGCTTGGGGTTGCGGGTGACCTCCATCTCGGTCTTCAGCATCACCCACGTCGGCACGCGGCTGTTCTGCTCGTCGAGCTTGGCCAAGCGCTTCTTCTTGGCCTTCGACTTCTTTCCCATGGTTCGACCGTCACCTGCGCCGCATAAAGACCTGTTCCTTCCGCCCGTGGGCCGTTCGCGGGTCCGCCCCCGGCCGGCGGTCGATGCGCGAGGACGGCCCTTCGTTCGGGTGGAAACCGGGCCCGTCACCGCTCCGGGGGGAATTCGACCACCTCACCGCTCCGGGGGGAACTCGACCACCGTTTCCTACCCGAGTGGGAACTCGGCCACCGTCTCGTAGCGCGGCCCCGCGTCGGTCAGTGTGCTCTCGGTGAGGCGCACGTCCGTGACACGGAACGCGCCCACGGTCGGGTCCTCCCCCCGGACCACCCGCTGGACGAGGTCCTTGCTCCGCGCGTCGTCCATCCGCGCGAGGGTGACGTGCGGCGTGAAGTCGTGTTCCTCCGGATCGAACCCGGCGGCGACGGTTTCGCGCTCTATCGCCTCGTGGAGGCGCGTCATCTCCTCGCCGCCCTCCTCGAATCCCGTCCAGACGACCGAGATGTAGTCAAGCGAGGGAAAGACGCCGAGGCCGCCGACGGCGGCGTCGAAGGACGACACCTCCGCCGCGTCGACGGCGTCGGCGACCGCGCGCTCGACCGTCGTGACGCGGTCGACCGGCGTCTCGCCGAGGAACTTCAGCGTGACGTGGGCCTGGTCGGGGTCGGTGAACCGTAACCCGGCGGCGTCCCGGAAGCGGTCCTGCACGTCCGCCAGCGGGTCGGCGAGCGCGTCGGGGAGGTCGACCGACACGAAGAGACGCATGCCGGCGTCTGGGTGGCGGGAGTCCTTGAATCCCCGCTCCGGGAAGCCGGCCACGGGCCCGAACGTGATCCGGTCACGGGTCGTGTTCGGCCCGGGAGCCGTCGTCCCGAGGCCCAACTATTTAGCCGGTGGCGGGGGCCGTGCGGGTATGGCCGACGCGTCGGCGGACGTCCAGCAGGCCATCGCTGCCTCCTCGGTCCCGTCCGAGGAGTTCGAGCGGCTTTCCAGCGGCCGTCAGCGGGAGGTCTTCTTCCAGCTCCCGGAGCTGGTCCGGCAGTCGCTCGTCGAGGACATGGACCGCGATCAGGTGCGGGCGTTCGTCCGACGGCTGGACCCCGACGAAGTGGCCGACGTGCTCGGGCTGGCCGACGAGGCAGTGCGGACGGACGTGCTCCGGCGACTCGACGAGGACCGCCGGGAGAAAGCGGCGTTCCTGCTCGAGTTCAGCCCCGAGAGCGCCGCCGGGCTGATGCACCTCGACTACGTCACCGTCGGGGTCGACCGAAGCCTCGCGGACGTCGCCGACCGGATTCAGCGACACGAGGACCGGACCGGTCGGGTCCCCACCATCTTCGTCACTGACGGCGGGGACCTCGTCGGCGAGTTGCCCGGCCAGGTCCTCGCGATGACCGACCGGGAGTCGGTCGACCTCCGCGACCACCTCCGTGACACGCCCGCCGTTACGTATTCCACCCCCGATACGGAGGTCGTCGACGTCTTCCGGAACAACCCCGAGAGTTCCGTCGCCGTCCTCGACGACGACGGGACCGTCCTGGGCGTCATCGACGCCGCGGACCTCCTGCGGGTCATCGAGGAGGAGGCGGGCGAAACCCTCTACGAGTTCACCGGCGTCCAGGAGGAGGAGAGCATCCTGGACGGGCCGCTCTCGAAGGTCCGTAGCCGGTACAAGTGGCTGATCATCAACCTCGGGACGGCGTTCCTCGCCGCCGCCGCCGTCGGCCTGTTCGAGGACACGATCGCGGCGTTCACGCTCCTCGCGGTGTACATGCCGGTCGTGGCCGGCATGGGGGGCAACGCCGGCACGCAGTCGATGGCCGTGACGGTCCGTGGACTCGCACTGGGGCAGGTCTCGCTCTCGACCGGGAGCCGCGCCGTGGTGAACGAGATCCTCGCCGGCGCCGCGAACGGCCTGATCACCGGCGTCCTCGTCGCGATCATCGCCGCCGTGTTCAACCGGAGCCCGCTGCTCGGCCTCGTCCTCGGCGTGTCCATGGTGTTGAACCTGATCATCGCCGGGTTCTTCGGGACGACGGTCCCGCTGGTGCTGGACCGGGTCGGCAAGGACCCGGCCACGTCAGCGACCATCTTCATCACGACCGCGACGGACGTCCTCGGCTTCTTCATCTTCCTCGGGCTGGCCAAGACCGTCCTCTGAGACGACGACCGCGCGCGAGGACGCGCCGTTCTCGTGATTCCCATGCTCCTCGTCACGGCGATGCGACCACTCACGCGGCCGACGGCGGTCCGCGGTTCCGCCGGCGAACGGACCGTCCGCCGCGCGGTGTCGACCGTCCGGGGCCGTTCTCCGGCCACGACCGCCGACGACCGGCGGCGTCAGTCGCGGCGGAGCGCCCCGGGCGGGTCCAACAGCGACGTCTCGTCCTCGAACCGGTCGAGCAGTTCGGCGGGCGCCAGCGCGTCCGGGAGGTCGGAGTCGCGGACCGCGTCGGCCGCGGACCGGGCCGATCCCTCCTCCCCGACGAGCGCGTTCCGGACCGCCTCGGAGTCGTCGACGTCGTGGTCCGGCGCGCAGTCGAGGACGGCCGCGACGCCGAGGGCGAACATCCGGTCGGTCGCCTCGTCGACGTCGAGGTCGTCGGTCGCCCAGTCGGTGTCGAAGGCGGTCGCGTCCATCTCAGACGTCGGTGAGAAACTGCGTCACCTCCGCATCGCCGTCGGTTCGCGAACGAGGGGTATAACGGTTGGCGGGACGTTATCGCTCCCGAAAGCTGGGCCCGCGTCGAGTCCGCCAGCGGACGGCGGTCCCCGGCGGGCGACGGCCCGGCCGCCGGGGTCCGCGGTCAGGCCTCGTGGATCCGCTCGCCCCTGGCGAGTCGCGTCGCGATCCGGAACGTCTGTTCGCCCGCGCGCCGCGTCGGCGTGTGGGCCGCCAGGTACCGGGCCGTCGCGACCAGGTGGACCCGCGCGCGCTCCGGCCGGTCGGGAGCCAGCGCCCCGTACTGTGCGAACGCCGCCTCGACGTTCTGTCGCGCGTGGAAGCCGGCGTCCTCCCGGAGGAGCGCCCCGCCGAGCCGCCGTCGTAGCCGGGCCACGTCGCCCCCCGCCGCGAGGTACGCGGCGGTCAGCCGTCCGGCCCGGTCGACCTCGGCGTCGGCCTCCACCTCGAACGTCTCCAGCAGGCCGTCCAGGAGGCCGTCGGGGTCGCCGGTGCCGTCCGGGTCCGGCAGGGGCGCGGGGGGGACGTTGAGGAACCGGTCGAGGTAGACCTTCACCGCCCCGTCGAGGACGGCCCGGTACGTCTCGACGGCGTCGGTGCGCCGCGAGAGGCCGTGAACCGCGTTCGCGTACGAGTACGTGTGGTGGACGGTGTTCCAGTCGCGGAACTCGTTGGAGGTGCCGAACTGCGCCACCCGGCGGGCCGCCGCGTAGGCCACGACCTCGGCGAGGTCGGTCGTCGTCGCGCCGTCAGCGATCGCGTCGGTCAGCGCGTCGACGATGTCGTGCGGGTCGTCGTCGAGGAGGACGTCGACGAGACCGTCCGGTTCCGTCCACCGCTCGCCGGCGCCGGCCGCCGCCAGGTCGGGGAGGTCGTCGGCCGCGTCGACGCACAGCGCCGCGACGTCTATCGGCTGGCGCCAGGCCGACCGCTCCTCCGCGCGGGCGGCACTCGCCAGGGCGGGGACGAGGCTCGGCAGGACCGCGTCGGCCCGCGCCCAGCCGACGTGGTCCAGCAGTTCGAACGCCTTGTTGAGGAAGTCGATCCGGTGGCCTGCGTCGAGGTAGCGGTGGTCGGTCGCCGCGGCGACGAGCATCCCCGCGAGGGCTGACTCGGGGAGGTCGGCCGCGATCGCCGCACGGAGGACGCGCTCCGCGCCGTCGGCGTCCCGCACCTCGACGTTGTCCCGGAACCACGACCGCAGGCGGTCGGCCGGGACGTCCGTCGCCCCGAGGGGGTCCTGGACGAAGAACGGGGGCTCGCCGGCGCACTCGTCGGCGACCTCCGTCAGCCCGGTGTAGAGGGCGCGTCGGCAGTCCTCCGGCCGGAGGTCCGAGAGCAGGTTGGCCATCGCGGCGAGCGTCGTCAGCCCCCGGCCCCACCCTGCCTCCCGGTAGTGGGTGCCGAACTCCGCGCCGATTTCGAGGGGAACGGTGTACGGTTCGTCCGCGTCGTCGAGCCCGATGACCGCCTTGGCGACCACGAGGTCGATGTCCTCGCGGAGGCCGTGGTCGAGCCGGTCGCGCCAGCGGGCCGCTGGCGATTCGTCGCGTGCGGGGTCGGGTTCGACGTACACGTCGCCGTCCCGGACCTCGACGGGGTAGGTTCGCACGTCGTCGGCGAACGGGTCGAACGTGTCGCCACACGAGAGTTCGAACCGCGCGTGGTGCCACGGGCAGGTGAGCACGCCCTCCTCAACCGAGCCGTCGGTCAGGGGAAACCCCATGTGGGGGCACCGCTGGTCGGTGGCGTGGAACGCCCCCTCGTGGTAGAAGAGGGCGATGGTCCGGTCGCCGGCCCGCACGGTCAGGGGGGATTCCGCCCGGGCCTCGGCCGCGGCGGCGACCCGCTCGTAGGTGTCGTCGGTCACGGACGCGATAGGGACGGTCGGGACATAAGCCCTGGCGCCCGCCCGGTCGTCCCGGAGACGACGCCGCCGATACGGGACGTCTCGCCCTCCGATCCGGGCCCCTCGGGCTCCCCTTCGACCCGCTCGCGCGTGCTCTCAGTCGGTCGCGGCGGCGGGTCCGGTCCCGGGGTCGGCCCGGTCGTCTCCCCCGGCCACGAGTTCCTCGTAGCGCGCCCCCGTCTGCTTCAGCGTCCCCGTGGAGTAGAGGCGCTCGTGGTCGTAGGGCAGGTAATCGGTGGCGAGGTCGTCGATCCGGTCGTCGACGGCGGCGGCCTCGCGGCCGTGGATCATCGTGAACAGGTTGTACGGCCAGCCGCGGTCGGGGCGGCGCGGACGGCGGTAACAGAGGGTGACCGACGGGAGCGCGCCGACGGTGCGGCCGCGCTCGTCGACCCGGTCGTCGGGGACGTCCCAGACGACCATGCAGTTGTTGTCGAACCCCGTGACGAGATGGTTGACGACGCAGCCGAGACGTTTGATGCAGCCGGTCGCCAGGAGGCGGTCGAGGGCGGCGAGCACGTCGTCGACGGGGGCGTCCACCGACTCGGCCACGTCGCGGTAGGGCGTCGGGGACAGGGGCAGGCCGTCCTGGACCGCGACGAGCAGGTCCGCCTCCAGCGGCGTCAGGTCCGCACGGGCCGCCTCGTCGACGCTGGTCGCCTCGACGGCCGTCCCGCCGCCGCTCTCGCGGGCGAACCGGTCGTCGTTGACGACGGGGAACTCCAGGTCGATGTAGTAGTCGGTGCGCATCGGGAGGTCGAGGGGGTCGAGCCCCGTGCGCTCGGCGATGCCGTCGAGGACGGCATCCCGGCGGGCCCGGGAGCCGGCGGTGACGACGAACCACATGTTCCACGCGTGGTCGCGGCGGTAGTTGTGGTTCACCTGGCGGTAGCCGTTGACCGTCGCGGCCACCTCGTCGAACCGCCCCTCCGGGACGCGGAGGGCGGCGAGCGTCGAGGAGCCGATGACGGGCGGATTGAGGACGGGGCCGAACCGGCGGAGGATCCCCCGCTCGCGGAGCCGCCGGACCCGGTCGAGGGCCGCCCCTCCGCTCACGCCGAGGTCCGCGGCCATCGCCCGGAAGGGGCATTCGGCGACCGGCACGCCCGACTGGTAGCCGTCGATCAGCGCGGCGTCGACCTCGTCGAGTCCGGCACGCCAGTCGTCGGTCATCGACCGCGGTTGGAACCGGAACGACCTACAGTTTTCGCTTCCGGTGGCGCGACCGGACGCGTCGTGACGCGGGTGAACCGACCGTTTTAGTGCCTGCCGTCCAAGTGCCGGATATCGGATGTCACAGATACGGACGGTCCTCGGAAGTGCCGCACGGTCGTACGTGCTGTTCGTCGTCCTGGGGGTGGTCCTCGGCCTGACGCTGGCGCCGGTCGCCTGGCAGGCCACCGACACCGACGGGACGGTCGCGGTCGTGCCCGTCGCCGGCGCCCTCGACGGGGGGGTCGCGAACGAGTACGGCTCGATGCTGCGGAAGGCGCGACAGAGCGGCGACGTGAAGGCAGTCGTCCTGGTCGTCAACAGCGGCGGCGGCGGGGCCTCGGCAAGCGAATCGATGTACCTCGACACGAAACGGACGGCCGAACAGATGCCGGTGGTCGCGAGCGTGGACGCCGCGGCCGCCTCGGGCGCGTACTATACCATCGCCCCGAGCGACCGCATCTTCGCGAAGCCCTCCTCGCTCCTCGGGAGCGTCGGGGTGGTCGCCGGCGCGCCGACCGACGTCGAACCGAACGACATCGTCGCCACCACGGGGCCGAACAAACTCACCGGCGGCGACCAGCGCGAGTTCTACTCCATCGTCGAGTCGCTCGGCGAGGCGTTCTACAACGCCGTCGAGCGGTCCCGCGGCGACGCGTTGAAACTCTCACGGACCGAACTCGCCCAGGCACGGCTCTACGCGGGCGGCCAGGCCGTCGGGAACGGCCTCGCCGACGAGATCGGCGGCCGACAGGCGGCCATCGCCCACGCGGCCGAGCAGGCGGGGATGGACGACTACGACGTGCGGGTGCTCCAGCCGGACGGCCCCTCCCGGTTCGTCTCGCGGGCGAACTACCTCGGGGCCGACGTGCCGAACAAGAGGATGGTCGGGCCGTCGTACTTGCTCCAGGACAACAGTTCGGCGCCGGTCTTCCTGATGGTCCCCGGCTCGTACCTCGACCGGCCCGACACGACGGAACGGCCGAGGACCAGCACCGGCGTCGACCCCGTTGCGGCCGAGCGACCGACGAATCGCACGGGCGTCGAGCCCGCCGCGGCGGCGGGCGTCGCCGACGACCGGGTCGCCCGGTCGTCCGGGGTGATCGCATGAACGGCGTCGAGTGGGGCAAGCGACTCGGGGTCCTCGTGCTGGTGGCCGCGCTCGTCGTCGCCGGCGCCAGCACCGGGGCGATGGTCGGCGGCGGGGGCGGCACCCCCGACGCGGAACCGCTCGCGCTGCCGGAGTACCGGGCCGAGAACGCCACCGTCGAGCCGCTCCCCGCCGAGGGGACCATCCAGCCCGACGGGAATCAGGTCAACCGTGGCGGCACGGTCGTCATCGACGCCGGCCACAACAACCGGTTCCGCAGGTCGGACGTCCAGCCGCTCGTCGAGGCGCTCACCCGCGTCGGGTACGACGTCGAGTTCTACACCCAGGGCGACCTCGCCGCCGCCCTGGAGGACGCGCAGGCGTTCGTGGTCATCGACCCCGGCTCCGAGTACCCGCCCGGCGACGTCGACGACGTCCGCCGGTTCACCGGCCAGGGCGGCCATCTGCTGATCGCCGGCGAACCGAGCCGGGTCACGGTCGGCGGCGGTCTGTTCGGCGGGCTCATCCTCCAGGAGAGCAGGGTGACGACGCTCGCCACCGCCTACGGGATGAGCCTGGACACCGCCTACCTCTACAACCAGAACACGGAGTACGCCGACACGAACTACAAGTTCATCACGGCCGAGCCGGCACCGAACGCCGACATCGCGGGCGTGAACCGGACGACGATGTACACCGCCGCGGCGGTCCGGGCCCAGGGCGGACAGGTGTTGCTCCGGTCGTCGCCGAAGACCATCCGGTCGAGCACCGACGACGAACGGGGCCAGTATCCGGTGGCCGTTCGGCGGAAGAACGCCGTGCTCGTCGGGGACACCACGTTCATGCAACCGGACAAGCACAACGTCGCCGACAACGAGGCGTTCATGGCGTACCTCGTCGAGTACCTCGCGAGCAGCGACAGGTCGTCGGGGCAGGAACTCACGGCGAGCAACGGCGGGAGCGGCGGCGCGGGCGCCCCCTCGCGGCCCGCCGACGGCGGCGAGTAGCGAGCGGCACCCCCGTCCGCGCGGGCGGCCCCGCCGGGCGCCGGCATCGCCGCGGGCGACCGTTCGGTCACGATTCGCCGGGAAACCGGACGCTTTTGCGCGGCGCGCGTGTACGACGCCCACATGGCACGAGCGACCCGCGAGTTCGGCGAGTGGCCCCTCCAGCGGCTGATGACCGAGGTGGTCGGGTCGGGCCCGAAGTCCGCCGAGGACATGTCCCGGGAGCAGGCAGGCGAGGCCCTGCGGCGCATCTTCGCCGGCGAGCCCGACCCGACGACGCTCGGCGCGTTCTGGCTGGCCAATCGCTGGAAGCACAACACCGCCGAGGAACTCGCCGCGTACACCGACGTCATGTGCGATGCGGTCGAGTACGCCACGCCGGACGCCGACCCGGTCGACTGCGGCGCCAACTACGACGGCAAGGGCCGGACCGCGATTCTCGGCGTCGCTGCCGGTGTGACCGCCGCGGCCGCCGGCACGCCGGTCGTGGTCCACTCGGGCGACCGCGTCCCGACACAGAAAGGGGACGCCTACAAGCACGTCCTCGACGAACTCGACGTCGCGACGGAACTGACGCCGCGGGACTCGGCGGCCATGGTCGACGGGACGGGCTTTGGCTTCTACTACCAGCCCGCCTTCAACCCGGCCGTCGACGACCTGTTCGACCGGCGCGACCGGATGGGCGTTCGCACGTTCGTCAACACCGTCGAGACGCTGGCGAACCCCGCCGACGCCGACGTCCACCTCGGCTCGTTCTACCACCTGTCGTTCGCCAAGCGGATCTGCGAGACGTTCGCGCGCAGCGAGCACCACGACGTCTCCCGCGTCATCATGTTCCAGGGCATGGAGGGATACGACGACATCCGCCCCGGGTACACCAAGGTCGCCGAGTGGGAGGCCCCCGAGGAACCGGATGCGGTCGGCGGGACGGACGGGGATGACATCCCCGGGACGTTCGACGGCTACGAGATCGAGACCGCCGAGTACGGCATGGACTTCGAGGAGGAGGACCTGCGAGTCGACGAGGACGACGTGGCGGGCGCGTCGGCCCGCGTAACCCGCGACGTGCTCGCGGGCGAGGCGACTGATCACTGGCGGGACGCGGTCGCGCTCAACGCCGCCGTCCGGATCTACGCGGGCGGCGACGCCGACTCGCTGGACGACGGCCTCGCGGCCGCCCGGGACGCCATCGACGGGGGCGACGCCGCCGCGGTCCTCGACGACCTGCAGGCGTTCTGACGGGGCTGGCGTCCGTTCCGGGCCCGCGGACGCCACCGTTTTGCGTCCAGCGACCGTCGGGCGCGCATGGACGGGGCGGGGACGGCGGACGGGAACGGGCCGACCGACGAGCGGCGCTCGACGGGTATCGGCGCGCTCGACCGGGCGCTCGGCGGCGGCATCCGGCCGGGGAGCCTCGTGGCCCTCGTCGGCGGCCCCGCCGCGCCGACCGAACCGGTGCTGTACGCCGCGGCGACGCCGCGGCCGACGCGGTACCTGACGGCGCTCCGGCCGGTCGACGAGGTCGAGGCGGAACTGGCGCGCCACGGCGTCGACGAGGCGGCGGTCGGCCGGGTGTCGGGCGACGAGTTGCTCGCGGACCCCGAGACGGGCTTTGGCGGCATCGACGAGGGGACGACCGTCGTGGTCGATCCGATCACGGACGCCGAACAGGGTGGCCGCGAGACCTACCGCGGCCTGCTCGCCGCGGGCAAGCGCGCGCTCCGCCGGGCGGACGGGATCGGGATGTTGCACTGCTTCGAGACCACGCCGCCGACGCTCCGCCGCGACCTGACGCTCGCGCGCGCCGACCACGTCTGGCGGGTCGACCTGGCCGGCGAGGCCGGCGTCGACGTGCTGCTGACCGTCCGGAAGGCCCGGAGCCACGCCTTCCCGGACCGGCGGTTCGCGCTCGACGTGACCGCCGACGGCGTGACCGCGGCGCCGGTCGAGGACTGAGTCCGGCGGACCGGGCGGCACTCGGGGCGGCGAGTGACTACCCTTTTCCCCCGCGGCCGCCACGGACCGGTATGCACGAGAAAGCGCGCGACGACAACCCCGAGGTCCTCCTCCACACCTCCCGCGGCGACGTCCGACTCGAACTGTTCGCCGAGCGGTCCCCCCGAACGGTCGAGAACTTCCTCGGCCTCGCGAAACACGACCCCGCCGCCGACGCGGCCCCGGCCCCCGACACGACCACCTGGGAGGCCCCGGAGACGGGCGAGGTCCGGGGCGACTCGCTGTACGCCGGCACCGAGTTCCACCGGATCATCCCCGACTTCATGGTCCAGGGTGGCGACCCGACCGGAACCGGCCGCGGCGGGCCGGGCTACCAGTTCGACGACGAGTTCCATCCCGAACTCCGCCACGACGACGCCGGGGTCGTCAGCATGGCCAACTCGGGGCCGGACACGAACGGCTCGCAGTTCTTCATCACGCTCGACGCCCAGCCCCACCTCGACGACCGCCACGCCGTGTTCGGTCAGGTCATCGACGGGATGGACGTCGTCGAGGACATCGGCGCCGTCGAGACGGACGGGAACGACCGCCCGACGGAGACGGTCGCCATCGAGTCCGTGACGGTCGAGGAGTGAGGACCGGCGGGCGTCAGGGACCGAGGTAGCCCCACGCCTGCAGGCGGTCGCCGTCGCCGTCGATCCATCGCTCGCCGATGTCGTCCCGGTAGTGGAGGTTGGGGACGACGACATCCGTCCACTCGACGTCGGCCTCCCACTCGTCGGTTTTGGGCACGGACCCGTCGCCGATTTCCCCGTCGCTCTCCGCCTCGATGTAGTACTTCACGTCGTGACCCTCCCGGTGGACCTGTCAGGCGAGGTCGGTGATCAGCGCGGCGTCGGCGGAGACGAAGAGGAAGCGCTTGGATTCCACGGGCCGGTATCGGAGGCGGCGAGTGAGTAGTTGTCGGCCGACGTCGCGCCGTCCGGACCGGCGGCCGCGGCGACGTCGTCACGGGCGCCGGCACCGGCGGGGTCCCGGCGGATCAGATCTCCTCCACGGCGGGGAAGACGGCGCCGAGGACGATCCCGTAGACGAGGTGCCAGAGCAGGAGCGGCGTCGTGACGTTCGGGATCGACGGCGGCGCGGGGAAGCCCGCGAACCCCAGCCAGATGGGCATGATGATGCCCGCGCCGAAGACGGCGAGTACGAGGGCGTAGGCGACGCCCGCGAGGAGGGTCTTCCAGCGCCACTCGGTCAGTCGGTACAGCCCCGGGTCCGCGAGGATGAGGGCGAAGAGGGCGCCGAACAGCGTGCCGTGGACGAGGTGGGCGATCCACCCCGCCACCAGGTTCCCCTCCAGGCCGTACAGGCCGGCGATCGACTCCTGGAGGACGGGGAGGTTCGTCGCCGTGATGACGACGCCCATCACGACCGTCGCGACGACGCCGGCGAGGGCGCCGCCGCGCCACGCGGGTTCGGTCTCGAAGGCCGGGAACGCCTCGTCGTGTTCGAGTGCCATGCTAACGGTTGGCACGCGAAGGACAAAAACCTCGCGGGGAACGTGGTGTGGCCGCACACCACCGTCCCGGAACCGGCACGTTCGTCCGGGACACGGGCGCAGGGGCCGCGCGTCGGAGGCGTCGGACCGACAGACGAAAGGCCGTGCCGGCGTTATCGCGGCCCATGGGCGACGACGTCATCCGGCCGAGCGACGTCGGTGCCAGCGCCGACGCCCCGCCGGTCGAGGAGAAGCCGTACAAGGTGATCTTCGAGGCGAACGGCTGTATCGGCGCCGGCCGGTGCGCCGAGGTATCGGACAACTGGGAGATGGACATCGAGACGGGCCTGGCGCGGCCGCGCGGCTACTACCTGACCGAGGCGGAACTAGAGTCGAACGTGCGGGCCGCGGAGGCGTGCCCGGCCAAGAAGGGACGGGGCGTCATCCACGTCGTCGACCGCCGGACGGACGAGGAGGTCGCGCCCGACCCGGCGGGCGACGGGACGCTGAGCGTCGACTGGTGACGGGGCGGCCGCGGGACGCGTCGCCGGGGACCGTGCGCCCCCGACCGAAAGGCAGTAACCGTCGCCGGAGTATACCCGTTCGACGTGCGACCGTGAGGGGGTAGCCAAGTGGCCAACGGCGCGGGGCTTAAGACCCCGTCTCGGAGGAGTTCCGGGGTTCGAATCCCCGTCCCCTCATCCCGCGACCCGGGCGCGACGCCGCCCCGAACCGAAAGGTGTATGACTCTGGTAATTACATTTCATTACATGCTCCCGGCGGGCGCGCCCGAGCGGTCGGACTACCTGCTCGCGGGCATGGGCGTCGCGTTGCTCTGCGGGTTCGCCGTCGGCCTGCTGTCGGCGGTTCCGATGGCGGTCGCCGGTGGCCTCGGCTCGCTGGTCGCGAGCCTCGGCCTCGCCGACGGACTGGTTCGGCCGCCCGGATAGTCGGCGACCGTCGTTCGACCGGGCGACGGCGAACGGGTTCCGTCACACCCCTCGCCGTTCGACGTCTTCCACGAACGGCGGCGATTCCGCTCGGACGGCAGTAGCCGCTCCGCAGTACTGTCGATCAGAAAGGCGAACGGCCGTAAACTACGGCCGTTGCCGCCCTGAGTTGGTCCCCGCTGACGCTTCGGCCCTCCAAGACGAAGCGTCACGTCGACCAAACGCCGCCGATGACTTAAATTTGCCGGGGGCGGCAGAGCCGTCGGGGACTCGTCGAGCGCGGCGCTTTTGAGCCGGCAGCGCCAGGTTCCCGTATGACCGAGGTACCTGACCGCGCGCGCCGGGCGTTCCGCGACCACGACGGGTTCGAGCCGGCGCCCGAGCCACACACCTTCCGGCCGGTGACGACGCCGTTCGACGTCGCGGTGTCCGTCGCGGGCCGCGAGGACGGCGCGGTCGGCTTCGAGGTGGTCGTGCGGGTCCCGACGCTCGCGGCGGCGGTCGAGGACCACGTCGCGGCGGTGGTCGAGGACGGCTGGTACGAGACGTTCGAACTCCGCATCACGGACGTCGGCGACGTGACCCGCGGGGATCACGACCTCGATCCGACGGTCCGCCGCGCGGGCGACGAGGCGGTCGTGGAACTGGCCTACGCGGACATCGACCCGCGCCGCGGCGTCGCCGACGCGATGGCGTTCGTCAACTTCGTCGAGGGGACCTACGTCCAGGGCGTCGTTCCCGGCTACGAGTATCGGGAGCCGGTCGCCGACATCCTGGCGGAGGCGCGGCGGGCCGCCGGCGCGGAGGACTAGTCGCGCCGTCGCCCGGGGGCCGACGGCAGGCTAGCCCATCGCGATGTACGTCCGGGTGTCCGCGACGCCGTCGATGGCGTGGATGTGGTCGGTCGCGACCTCCCGGACCGCCTCCGGCGAATCGACCTCCACCTTGACGACGAAGTCGACGTCCCCCGCGACGACGTCGACGCTCACGACGCCGTCGACCTCGCTCATCGCCGCCTTCAGGCGCTCGGCCTCGCCCGTCGAGGCCGTCACCATGACGTACGCGACGACCATCAGCCCGCCCCCCCGTTACCGACGAGCAGTTGACGCACGTCGTCGAGCACCTCGTACTCCGCGAGCACCGCGACCCGGTCGCCGGTTTCGAGCGAGTCATCGGGCAGCGGGATGCTCATCGACCCGCCGCGCTTGCCGAACGCGAGGATGCGCGCCCCGGCCGGGAGTTCGACCTCGCTGAAGGTGTACCCGTGCGTCGGCGCGTCCGCCGAGATGGTGACGAGCAGCACCTGGAGGTCCTGGGCGATGTCGGCGATGGCCTGGATCGATCCCCCGAGCAGGGCGTTCTTCGCCCCGAGGGCGCCCAGCCGCTCGGGGTAGACGATCTCGTCGACCTGATCGGCGTACCGGCGGTACATCTCCTCCCGGTAGTCCTCGTCGATCCGGAGTACCGTCCGGCAGCCGTGGTGTTTGGCGAACATGCAGGCCACGAAGTTGACGTTGAGGTCGCCGGTGAGTCCGGCGAGGGCGTCGGCGTCCGCCACGCCGGCGCGTTCGAGCGTGTCCTCGACCGAGCCGTCGCCCTCGACCACCGGGAACCCGTCCTCGGCGGCGCGGTCGGCGCGGTCGGCGTCGGCCTCGACCAGCGTCACCTCGTGACCCTCGTCGCGCAACACGCGGGCCGTCCGCAGGCCCACCCGGCCGGCACCCACGATGACGAAGCGCATGGGGTGGCGTACGCCGGCGGGGGCGAAAAGGTTTCCTCGCCAAGGCTTTTGCCGGCGCCCGCCGTACCGCCGGCATGGTTCGCGCGTTCGTGATGGTGAAAGCGGCCGCGGGGGCGGCCGAGGACGTCGTGACGGCCGTCCGCGACGACGAGCGCGTACGGGAGGCCCACGTCGTCGCCGGCGAATACGACGTCATCGCCGAGGTGGAGGCCGAAGAGGTGTACGAGGTGTTACAGACCGTCTCGGACGGCATCCGGTCGCTCGACGGCGTCGCGGACACCCGGACGTACATCGCGATGGGGTGAGTGCGGCCCGCGCGCCGGAGTCCGAGCGCCGCGCGCGCCGGGGCGAGGTCGACTCGTGCGCCGGGCGGAGAGGGGGGTCCGCGGACGGGGAACGGCCCGCACACCGGGTGACGCGCGCCACGCCGGAATCCGACACGTCGAAGTCCCGCGCGCCCGTAGCCGGCGTATGGTCGTCGAACTCGTCCTGACGGGGGCCGTGCTGGCCGTCCACACGCTGCTCGCGGCGGTGGCGACGCGGTACCTCCGGCTCCGGCTGGCCACCCGCTGGGGGCGGGCCCTGTACACGGGCCTCCTCGTCCCCCTCCTCCTGGTGACCACCACGCTGGTCTTCGGCCAGCTTCCGCTCGTCCCGCTCGGCGACCCGGCGACGGCCGTGGCGGTGATGATCGGGGCGCCGTTCGCGCTCGGGGCCACCATCGACGTGCTGTACGTCCCGGCGCCCGAGGAGTACGACCTGCCGGACGCCCGGTAGGCGGCGCCGCCGGAATCGGCCGTCTCGGCCTCCCGACCGTCGGAGCCGTCCGCCCCCCGCGTCTCGCGACCGTCGGCCCCGTCCGCCCACCCCCGTCACGCGACCGCTGTCCGTCCTGCTCGACGTCCGCTACGACCGACCACGGCGCGCCTCGATGGCCCCGACGGCCCGCTCGCGGACCGCATCGCGGGAGCGGGTGGCGTCGATGCGGACGAACCGGTCGGGGTCGGCGGCGACCAGGCGCTCGTACCGCTCGCGGACCGCCGCGAGGTGGTCGACGCGCTCGAACTTGTTCGCGCCGTCGCTGCGCGCGGCCGCCGTCTCCGGGTCGATATCGAGGTAGAGGGTGAGGTCCGGCGGCCGGGAGAACGGTTCGTGGACGGCCCGGACGTACGCGAGGGGATCCGCGACCGCGTCGGCCTCCGCGAGAGTCGTCGCCTGGTACGCGAACCGGGAGTCGGAGTAACGGTCCGAGATGACCAGCCGTCCCTCGGCCAGCGCCGGTCGGATCACCCGCGAGAGGTGGTCGGCGTGGTCGGCGGTGTAGAGGAAGAGTTCGGCGAGCGGGTCGGCCTCGGGGGCGGCGAGCGAGCGTTCGACGGCCTCGCCGTACCAGGAATCGGTCGGCTCGCGGGTGAAGGTCGCGTCGGGGAACTCCCCCTGTAGCCCCTCGACGAGGGTCGACTTCCCGCACCCGTCCAGTCCCTCGATGGTCACGAGCATGGCGCGACCAACGCGGGCCCCCCACGAGTGCCTGTCGCCGCCGGCCGCGGCGCGTCACCTTTACGTCGGCTCCGCGACTGGTTCGTCCATGCGCGTGCTCGTCACTGGGGGGAGCGGATTCGTCGGAAGTCACCTCTGTCGCGAACTGCACGAGCGGGGGCACTCGGTGACCGCCCTCTCGCGGACGCCGACCGACGGCGAACTGCCCGAGGGCGTCGAGACGGCCGTGGGAGACGTGACCGCGTACGACTCCATGGCGGCGGCGTTCGAGGGGATGGACGCGGTCGTCAACCTCGTCGCCCTGTCGCCGCTGTTCAAGCCGAGCGGCGGCGACGAGATGCACGACCGGATCCACCGGCAGGGGACCGCGAACTGCGTCCGCGCGGCCGAGGAGGGCGGCGTCGACCGGTTCGTCCAGATGAGCGCGCTCGGGGCCGATCCGGCGGGCGACACCGCGTACATCCGGGCGAAGGGGCGGGCCGAGGAAATCGTCCGCGAGTCCGACCTCGACTGGACGGTCTTCCGGCCCTCGGTGGTATTCGGTGACGGCGGGGAGTTCGTCCCGTTCACGAAGAAACTCGCGCCGCCGTACCTGACCCCGCTGCCGGGCGGCGGGAAGACCCGGTTCCAGCCCATCTGGGTCGGGGACCTCGTCCCGATGCTGGCCGACGCGCTGGAGGACGAGGAGCACGTCGGCGAGGTCTACGAGGTCGGCGGTCCCGAGAAACTGACCCTCGCCGAGGTGGCCCGCCTGGCCCACGGCGCCGAGGGTCGCCCGGTCACGGTGATTCCCGTCCCGATGGGACTCGCCCGCATCGGCCTTTCGCTCCTCGGGATGGTGCCCGGGGCGCCGATGGGCGCCGATCAGTACCGGTCGCTGAAGTTCGACAACACGGCCGACCGGAACGCGGTCGAGGCGTTCGGCCGTTCGACCGACGACCTGCTGACCCTCGAGGAGTATCTGGAGGACCGATCACGCGGCGAGTGAGTCCGACGGCCGTCCGACGCCCGTCCGCTCCCGGGCGTGGATAACCAGCGGTTAAAACCGACACAGTCGGGCGGTTTCGGTGCCATGTCGGCGGACGCGGCTCGGACGCACGGCATAAGGCTTATAGGCGTTTTCACCGTGTGATCGGCGTATGACGAGGGGATCGGACCCATGAAACTGGCAATGATCGGCTTCGGACAAGCCGGCGGGAAGATCGTCGACAAATTCCTGGAGTACGACGAACGCACGAACAGCGAGATCGTTCGCTCTGCCGTCGCGATCAACACCGCGAAGGCCGATCTCCTGGGTCTCGACCGGATCCCGGACGAGAACCGGGTCCTCATCGGACAGTCCCGGGTGAAGGGGCACGGCGTGGGTGCCGACAACGAACTCGGGGCCGAGATCGCCGAGGAGGACATCGACGAGATCCAGGGCTCGATCGACAGCATCCCGGTCCACGAGATCGACGCCTTCCTGGTCATCGCGGGCCTCGGCGGCGGCACGGGGAGCGGCGGCGCGCCGGTGCTGGCGAAACACCTCAAGCGCATCTACACCGAACCGGTGTACGGGCTCGGCGTCCTGCCCGGGAGCGACGAGGGCGGGATCTACACGCTGAACGCCGCCCGGTCGTTCCAGACGTTCGTCCGGGAGGTCGACAACCTCCTCGTGTTCGACAACGACGCCTGGCGGCAGACCGGCGAGTCGGTCCAGAGCGGCTACGACGAGATCAACGACGAGATAGTCACCCGCTTTGGCATCCTGTTCGGCGCCGGCGAGGTCGGCAGCGGCGACGAGGTCGCCGAGTCGGTGGTCGACTCCTCGGAGATCATCAACACGCTCGCGTGCGGCGGGGTGTCGACGGTCGGCTACGCCTCCGAGACCGTGGAGGAGGACAAGTCCGGCGGCGGCCTGCTCTCGCGGTTCACCGGCGGCGAGGACGAACTCGAGGACAACCTCGATACCGCCCAGACGACGAACCGCATCACCAGCCTCGTGCGGAAGGCGGCGCTCGGCCGCCTGACCCTCCCGTGCGAACTGGATGGCGCCGAGCGGGCGCTGCTGGTGGTGGCCGGCCCCCAGGCGTTCCTCAACCGCAAGGGCATCGAGCGCGGTCGCAAGTGGCTGGAGGAGCAGACCGGCAGCATGGAGGTGCGCGGCGGCGACTACCCGGTCAACGACTCGGACCACGTCGCCA
>JBDGQA010000092.1:0-27701 GCA_042219325.1 Haloferacaceae archaeon
CGATGTACTCGTTGTTCAGCACCGCGACGGTGATGTCCATCTCCTCGCGGACCGCGACCGAGAGCCCCTGCTGGGTCATCAGGAAGGAGCCGTCGCCGTCGAAGCAGACCACCGTGCGGTCCTCGTCGCCCATCTGGTCGGCCGCCAGGCGGGCACCGATGGCGGCCGGCAGGCCGTACCCCATCGCGCCGAGGCCGTGCGAGGAGACCCAGGTCCGTGGCTCGGAGTAGTCCCAGAACTGGGACGCCCACATCTGGTGTTGTCCGACGCCGGTCGTCACGATGGTGTCGTCGGCGGTCGCCTCGTCGAACGCCTCCACGACGAACTGCGGCTTCAGCGGTTCGTCCTCCGGCGTGCTGTAGGTGAGCGGGTACTCGTCCTGCCACTGCCGGCACTGCTCGCGCCACTCGCGGGCGTCCGGCGACCGATCGATCTCGTCCATCAGCTGGTCGATGACGCTCCCCGCGTCGCCGATCAGCGGGTAATCGGCGTGGACGTTCTTCGAGATCTCCGCCGGGTCGATGTCGACGTGGATGACCTCGGCCTCGGGGGCGAACGTATCGATGCCGCCGGTCAGCCGGTCGTCGAACCGGCAGCCGACGGCGATCAGGAGGTCCGTGTGGGTGATCGCCATGTTGGCGTACCCGGTGCCGTGCATCCCCGCCCACGAGAGACAGAGGTCGTCGTCCTCGGGGAACGCCCCGATGGCGGGCATGGTCGTGACGACCGGAATGCCGTGCTCGCGGGCGAACGCCCGCGCCTCCGTGCTGGCGTTGCCCTTGATCACGCCGCCGCCGAGCAGGAGCAGCGGCTTGTCGGCCCGCTCGATGGCGCGGGCCGCCAGGCGGACGTCGTCCGGGTCGGCCTCGGTCTGCGGGACGCCCGTCTCGGGCGGCCGCGGCGGGCCGGGCTCGCGGGCCGTCTCGCCGTTGGTCACGTCCTTGGGCAGGTCCACGAGCGTCGGTCCGGGTCGGCCGGTCTCCGCGAGCGCGTAGGCTTCGCCCACGTCGTCGCCGACCGTGTCCGGCGAACTCGCGAAGTAGTTGTGCTTCGTGATGGGCGACGTGATCCCGATGGTGTCGGTCTCCTGGAAGGCGTCGCTGCCGACCATGTCCTGGGGCACCTGGCCCGTGAGCGCCAGCATCGCGTCCGAGTCCATGTCGGCGTCGGCGATGCCCGTCACGAGGTTGGTCGCCCCCGGGCCCGAGGTGGCGAGACAGACCCCCGGCTTGCCGGCGACGATGCCGTAGGCGTCGGCCGCGTGTGCGGCCCCCTGCTCGTGGGCCATCATCACGTGGCGGATCGACGAGTCGAACAGGGCGTCGTACACCGGCATGATCGCGCCGCCCTGGACGCCGAAGGCGGCCTCGACGCCCGCCTCCTCCAGCGCCCGGACGACGGACGCCGCCCCGGAGGTCACCTCCGTCGGCTCCGTCTCCGCGTCCGCCGCCGCGGCGTCGTCCGCGCCGCCGGCGGTGCTCTCCTCGTGGTCCTCCTCGGTCGATGGTGTCACGCGTTCGCTCATTGTGCTCGTCCTCGTTCTGTGGATGGTGTCCCGTGTGCGTCCGGATTCCGGCGCGCGGCGCTCCGCACCGCCCGTTCGATCGGTCGTGAGGATGGTGCTGTCGGGGCTACACGGCCCCTACAGGGATCGACGGCCGGGGCGCGCGGTCCGGCATCGGCGACCGCGGTTCGGTCCGTCGCATCGTACCCGGGTGCACCGAACGGACGGGCATAACTCTTTCGCGTGTCCGCCGCGCGCGGCCCGGGAGTCCCGGCGGCCGCCGGCCGCCGCGCGGCCCGGCCCGGGCGGGCGGGCATCAGGCCCGGACCTCCTCGCGCTCGACGCCCACGTCGCGGGCGAACCGTTCGAGCTCCGAGCCGGTGACCCGGCGCTTCTCGGCGCCGTAGTCCTTCACCCGGCGGGTGATCTCGCGGACCTCGGCCTCGGTCGGGGCGAAGCCCGCCTCTTCCAGGCGCTTGCGGACCGAGTGGGTGCCCGTGTGCTTGCCGAGCACGAACTCCCGGCTCGCGCCGACCATCTCGGGGGTCATCACGCCCGGCTCGAACGTGTCCGCGTTCTCGATGACGCCCGCGGCGTGGATGCCGCTCTCGTGGGAGAACGCGTTCCGGCCGATCACCGGCTTGTTCGGCGGCACCGGGATGTCGCTGTACTCCTCGATGATCCGGGACAGCTCCGTGATCCGGGTGGTGTCGATCCCGGTATCGACGCCGTACAGCGACTCCGCCGCCATCACGACCTCCTCGTAGGCGGCGTTGCCGGCCCGCTCGCCGATGCCGTTGACGCTGACCTGCGCCTGCGCGGCGCCGGCCTCGAAGCCGGCCAGCGCGTTCGCCGCCGCCAGCCCGAAGTCGTCGTGGGTGTGGACGTCGATCCGGGCGTCGGTGTGGTCACACACCCGCCCGACCATCTTCCCGAACCGGGTCGGGGTCGCCACCCCGCAGGTGTCGGGGATGTTGATCCAGTCGGTCCCCGCCTCGGAGACCGCCTCCACGATCTCCATCAGGTACTCCTCGTCGGTCCGGGTCGCGTCCATCGGGGAGTACATGCACTCCGCGCCCGCACTCTTGACCCGCTCGACGGCCTCGACGGAGCGCTCGAGGACGTCCTCGCGGGTGGTGTGCATCGAGTCCTCGATCTGGACGTCGCTGGTGGACGCGAACACGTGCACCAGGTCGACGCCCGAGTCGAGCGCGGCCTCGATGTCCTTGTCGACGACGCGGGCGAGCCCGCAGACCGTCGTCGTGGCCGACTCCGCGATGTCGCGGACGGCCTCGAACTCCGCGTCGGAGTTGACCGGGAAGCCCGCCTCGATGACGTGGGTCCCCATCTCGTCCAGCGCCGCCGCTATCTCTCGTTTCTCGTCGTAGGAGAACGACGTGCGGGGCGACTGCTCCCCGTCGCGGAGGGTCGTGTCGAAGAGCCGTACTTCGTCGATCTCGGTGTTAGTCCGGGCTAATGTGCCCTGGAAGAACTCGATCCGCCGGCTCGGCCGACGTGTCCTCCGTGTCGTTGGACATTGTACACGTACCAAGTCCCGGAAACGTATAAAAAGCTGTCCTTCCGGGGGCGGTCACCGGCGCCCGCCGGCCGACGCCGAGTCGAGACAGAGCGCCTCACACATCGCGTCGAGGCCCGCCTCGTCGAGGAGCCGGCGCTGGCGGACCGCGCCGCTCTCCCTCCCGTAGAGGGCGTCGACCCGGTCGAGGCCGAGGCGGTCGCGCTCGTCGGCGACGACGGCCCCGAGCGCCCGTTCCTCCCCGTCGGCGGTGATGAAGGCGGCGTCGTGGCCGTACCGCATCGCCCGCCACTTGTTCTCGTCGAGCACTTCCCGCCGGATGTCGGTCCCGGACTCGCCGTCCTCGTAGCGGTCGGCGAGGTCGAGGACCAGCGCGTGGACGTACTCGACGAACGCGAGCACCCGCTCCGGGTCGGCCTGGGCGTCGGGGGAGCGCACCTCGACGGTGCCGTGGCCGGTGTGGGGACGGACGTCGTACCAGAGTTCGCCGCGGTCGTTGATGGCCCCCGTCTCGACCATCCGCCGCTCGAACGCCTGGAAGTCCTCGAAGTCCTCGAACCGGGAGGGCACGCCCGTGTTCGGGAGCGCCTCGAATATCTTCGCGCGGGCCGAGGAGAGGCCCGTGTCGAACCCGCACCAGTACGGGGAGTTGGCCGACAGGGCGAGCAGCGGCGCGAGATACCACCGCAGTTCGTTCGCGATCCAGGTCGCCTTGTCCGCGTCGTCGACGCCCACGTGGACGTGGAGGCCGGCGGTGGTGTTGCGGTGCTGCGGGTACTGGATGCGCTCCAGCTGTGCCCGGTAGCGCTCCTTGCGCGCGTGGTCGAGTTCTCGCCAGTTCGCGGCGGGGTGGAGGCCCGCGGCGGCGATGCGGTAGCCGTGGCGCTCGGCGTGGTCGACCAGCGCCGCTCGCACGTCCGCGAGGGCGTCGGCGGCGTCCCCCGGCCGCTCGATGAGCGGGGTCTGCGTCTCGATGGTGCACCGGAAGAGCTCGTGGTCGAGACGGTCGACCAGCGGTTCGGGGGGTTCCTCCCCGTAGACCAGGTCGTCGATTCCCGAGGTCGGCCGGCCGCGCCCGTCGACGATGTAGAACTCCTCCTCGATGCCGAGCGTGCCCATCCGGGCGAACGCGTCCCGCGAGCCGAGGTCCATCGCACCCGGCGTGGGTGCCCGTGGCTAAATATCCGTGGGCTTCGCTCCGGCGAGGGTCGCGAGCAGGGGCCCGGAGCGGCGTCGGGGAGCGCCGCTAGCGCCGCCGCACGGTCACGACCCGCCGGCGTACTGCTCGCGCAGGAACCGAACCCCGAGCGCGAGGGTCGCGAGGCCGAACACCGCGGCGAAGACGACGACGGAGATGGGGTTGGCGGTCGCCGTCCCGCCCCGGACCTCGTCCGAGTTCAGGAGAACGAACACCAGGACCATCGCGAACGGCGTTCCGACGAGGCCGAACGCGAGCACCAGCGCGAGCAGGGAGAGGAGCGCGCCGCCGAGGAAGGCCCCGCCGACCGAGAGGAGAGCGACGACGACGATGAGCGCCGGTAGCGCGGGTCGGAAACGTCGGTGCCCCAGTCGAGTTTGTCGGCGACGAGGTACGGCGGGACGACGGTGTTGCCGCCGAGCGTGGACACCGCCGCGCCCCACAGGCCGAGCAGGAAGAGCCGCTGGGCGTTCGTGCCGACGAGCGGGTCGAGCGCCCGGGCCGCCGACGTGGGGGACGGGTCGCTCGCCGCGACGTCCGGCGAGTGGAGCACGGCGGCGGTCACCAGGAAGATGGCGAGGCTGACCTCCCGAAGGCGACGAGTATCGAGACGCCCACGTCGAGGTTCGCCAGGCGCGTGTCCGCGACGGTCCAGCCGCGGGCCCGCACCGTGTACGTCCGCATGGTGATCAGCGTGATGTGGACGGCCCCGCCGAGGATGCCCGCCGCGAGGAGCGCCCCCTCGACGCCGGCCGGAATCCGCGGCACCAGCCCCGCGGCGGCGTCGACGTCGACCGGGACGACCAGCAGCGACGCGACGAAGGCGACGACGACCGCCGAGAGGACGACGACCCACAGCAGGGCGTAGCCGAACGAGTCGCCGGCGGTCGGCGGGCCGGGGCTGCCCCGCCGGTCCGGGGGCGTTTTCACCCGGCGACCGCTAGTCCACGACGATGACCGGGCGCGACGGCGGCCCGCGGGACGCCGGGGCCGCACGGGGGTGGCACGCGGCGTGACGGGGAGCGGCCTGCCGTTCCCGCTGTCGGGGTCGACGCTGATCACCGGCCCGTCGAACGCGGGGAAGACGACGCTCACCGCCCACGCGCTCGCCGCGTGGCTGGACGAACACGGCCCGCGCGGCGTCGTGCTCCTGGAGTTCGGGCCGGAGTTCGAGCACGAGGGGCGAACGCTCGGCCGGCGGCTCTCGCGGTACACGGCGGTCCCCGACGAGACCTGGACGGGCGTGCTCGGCGCGCGGGCGCCCCGGGCCGAGAGCGACACGGACGCCGAGGCGGTCGACCTCGCCGCCGACAACGCCGAACGGGCCGCGAAGCTGATCGCGGCCGCGCCCGCCGACCCCACGGCGGTGTTCGTCAACGACGCCACCATCCCCTTCCAGCACGAGTCCGGCGACCCCGAATCCCTGCTCGCGTACTGCGACCGCGCCGACGTGGCCGTCCTGAACGCCTTCGAGAGCGACGAACTCGGCACCGACGACCCCATCTCGCGGGCGGAGGAGGCCGCGCTGGCCGTCATGCGCGCGGGCTGTGACCGGGCCCTCCGCATGGACCGGCGGGACGCCGGGGCGACCGACGGCTGAACTGCCGGGCGCTCGACCGACCGGCCGGACTGGCGCCGACCACCCGGACCGCCGGGCCGACGACTGCCGAAACCGACGCCACGACGACCGACCGCCCGGCCCGGCGACGGGCCCTCGCGGACGAGACATCGTAAGAGGGTTGCCCGTCGGTGACAAGGGACGGCATGGCCATCGTCGACGCCGTCCGCCGGCGGACGCGAACCCGCCCGCGCGTGGTGACGGCCGTCCTGAGCGTCGTCGGCTACGCGGTCGTGATCGGGTCGTTCCTCGACCTCGTTCCATTCCCCGACCTCGACCCGGAAACCGTCGTGCTCTTCGGCGACCTCATCGCGGTCGTCAACTCGTTCGCGCTCGCCGCCCTCCTCGCCGGCGTGTGGTTCATCCGGCACGACCGGGTCCGCCGCCACCGGCAGTCGATGCTCACCGCGTTCGCGCTCATCGTGTTCTTCCTCGTCGTCTACGTCTGGAAGCAGGCCGGCGGGTTCACCAAGGAGTTCGTCGTGAGCGAGGGCCAGTTCCTGGCGGCGTTCGCCGGTCCGATCACGTACGCGTACTGGGGGATGCTCGCCGTTCACGTCGTCCTCTCCATCGTCGCCGTTCCGGTGGTGCTACACGCCGTCGTGCTGGGACTGACCCACACGCCGGACGAACTCGCGGACACCGTCCACCCCCGCGTCGGGCGGGCCGCCGTCGGGGCGTGGGCGGTGAGCCTCGCGCTCGGCATCCTCACCTACCTGATGTTGAACCACGTCTACGGGTGGGAGGCGGCACGGTTCGCGTCGTAGCCGGCCGCGCTCCGCGGCGCCGCTGCCCCGCGGACCGACCGGTCAGTCGTCGGAGAGGGAGGGCTCCCCCGAGTTGTTGTGCACCGAGAGCACGACGCTCTGCGCGTTCGATCGGACGGACTCGTTCGTCGACCCGTGGACGAGACGCCGGAGTCGCCCCTTCGTCGGCGCGCCGACGACAGTCAGCGCGTAGTACCGCGACTGCTCGACGATCGCCTCCGTCGGGTCGTCGGCGTCGAGTACCCACGTGGACGTGGTCTCGGGGCGGTCGGTCCGGTCGGTGGCCGCCTCGACACACGCCTCGGCCCGCCTGCGCCGCTCCTCGCCGGCGTCTTCCTCGAGCACGTGGAGGACGTCGATCCACGCGCCGTTGTTCGCCGCGACGCGTGCCGCGACGTCCGCGGCCAGCCCCGAGTGTGGGCCGCCGGCGATGGGTAGCAGGATCGACGGCACCGGTCCGAGCCCCGACTGGCCGTTGACGACGACGGCGTCGCATCCGGCGTGGGCGGCGATCCGTTCCGACACGCCGTCACGGAGGATGCCGCCCGGCGAATCGCCGGGGAGGACGACGGTGGTGACGTCGCCCGTCTCGACCGTCCGGGCGACGTCGGTCACGATCCGGCGCCCGTACGTCAGGCCGCCCCGGGCGCGTGGCGCGGCCCGCGAGGCCCGATCCAGCGCCCACTTGAGGAGGTCCGATTCGGAGCCGGCGTCGGCCTCCGCGTTCCCGCAGCCGGAGACCGCCCGCTCCGGCGTGCTGGTGGTCCGTTCCGGTCCCCCCATCGGGGTCGTGACCCGGAGGGCCGCGTCGCTCGCCCGAGCGAGCGCCGTCGCGACCTCGATCTGGTCGGTGAGCGTCGGCACCGCGTCGGTGAGCAGGGGGGCCAGGACGTACTCGCCGTCGATCCGATCCCCGACCGCGGGGGCGGCATCCGACGGGGGGGCGAAGGGATCGAACCACGCCCCCGCGAGTCGGTCGAAAGCCATGTCTCCCAACTCGCGAATGCAGTCGCAAAAACCCACCCGATGTTTTATCACACGGCCGACGAGGCGCAAAAACGAACGCGGGACGCCGACGCGGACGCAGGTCGACGCTGACGACGTCCGGGCGGTCGGCGGTGCCGTCCGGCTACACGTCGTACGCGGCGCCGAAGAACTCGGCCTCGAGTCGAACCGTCCGCTCGAAGAGGCGGGCCACGCGCTCGCGCCGCCGGCCGGAGAGCGCCTCGCCCTCGCGGTCGAGTTCCTCGCGCATCCACGCCACGAACGCCGCGAACTCGTCGTTGTCGTGGAGGTCGACCCACTCCGCGAGATAGAACGGCTCGGGGCGCTCCGACACGTCGGTCGCCCAGTCGAGGTACACCCACTCCGCCGGGACGAGGACGGCGAGCGTCTCGGCGTACCCGCCGGTCGCCCCGGCGGTCCGCAGGTGGTCGCGGAAGGCGGCCGTCGTGGCGGTCGGCGCCGGGTCCTCGTAGGTCGCCGGCGGGACGTCGAGCGCCGCGAACGACCGCTCGAAGTAGTCGTTCTCCTCGTCGGTGAGGGTCCCGAGGAAGGACGCGAACCGACCCTTCGCGACCATCGTGGGAGCGCCCGACAGGGCCCGCCCGAACAGCGAGACTAGCTCGTCGAGGAACGCGTAGTCCTGCACCAGGTAGCGGGCGAAGACGTCGTCGTCGAGCGCGCCCGCCGCGAGTTCCTGCGTGAAGCGGTTGTCGACCGCCGCGGTCCAGTCGCTGTCCGCCCGCAGGCGGTCGGTGAACCGTTCGGCGTCCGTATCGGGGCTCACACCTCCCACCCCTCCTGGCGCCAGGCGGCGTCCCAGAACCGGTACTCGTAGCGCGCCGACGTGAGAAACAGGTCGCGGTAGCGCTCCCGGACGTCGTCCGGGGCGTCCGCGGCCACGTCGTCCATCAGGTCCTTGCACCACGTCGTCAGTTCGGTGAACTCCTCGCCGGCGTAGGTCTCGATCCACTCCGCGTATCGCTCCTCGTCGGGCATGCCGTCCTCGGCCAGCCGCAGGGCCGTGTCGTTGAACCCCCACATACATGGCAGGAGCACGGCCACGAGGTCGCCGAAGGTGCCGGTCGCCGCGGTCCGGACGAGGAAGTCCGTGTACGCCCTCGTGGTGGGCGAGGGCTCGGTCGCCTCCAGTTCCTCCTCCGTGATGCCGAACTCCGCGGCGTACCCCCGGTGGAGGTCCATCTCCGTGTTCACCGTCTCCGAGAGCAGTTCCGCGAACGTGCCCATCCGTTCGAGGTCCGGCGCCCGCGCCGCGCCGTGGGCGAACACGCGGCTGTAATCGACGAGATAGACGTAATCCTGCCGGACCCAGTAGCGGAACGGTTCGACGTCGAGGGTCCCCTCGCCGAGTCGCTCGACCATCGGGTGGGCGAGGATGGCGTCGAAGACCGGCTCCGCGTCCTCCGCGAGCGTGTCGGTGAACGCCATGTGTGACGGATTACACCCCCGGTACAAGAGCGTTATCACCCGTTCGTACCACGGAGTGATCGCCGGGACGTCGTCGGTGGCCCGACGGACTACGCGGGCCGCGCGACGACGCCGAGGTGGTCCTCGTGGCGGGGGTCGAGCCGGGCGGTCTCGAGCACCTCGTAGCCCTCCCGGAGGGTCGCGAGCGCGCGGTCGAAGACCTCCGCGGGGGCGGCGGTGACGTCCTCGCTCCGGGCCTTGATGGCGGCGATCAGTCGGCCGTCGGGGGCGAGAAAGCGTCGGTTGCGGAGCGCCACCTCGGCCTGCCCGCGGGTGGCCACGTCCTGTACGACCGCGTCCACGTCGGCCTCGACCACGTGGGCGTACGCGGCGGGGTCACGTGCGTCCTTCAGGAGGGGAAAGAGGTTGGCCCGGTCGTCCGCAACCCCGACCAGGTCCCGGGCGGGACGGGGGGCGAACTCGACGGCGTAGGTCGGGCCGGCGAAGTCGGCCACGTGGCTCACGGTCGTCCCGCTGGCGGCGCCGAGGTAGAGCACCGTGTCGCCGCCGGCCAGGCCCGTCTCGACGCCGGCCTCCAGCAGCGCGGCGAGCTTCGAGCGGCCGGCGTCCCAGCACCGCCACGGACCGTCGGTCGGTTCGCCGTAGACGGGGACGCCGCGGGTCGCGAGACGCTCGCCCCCGTCGAACGTCCGCCGGACGACGCCGTCGGGGAGCGTCACGCCGCGTCACCCCCGTCGTCCGCGCTCGCGTTCGGGGCTCCGTTCCCGTCTGCCGTCGCCCCCCCGCCGCCCGTTCCGCCGTCGGCCCGCCCCCCGATCGTCGCCATCCGCTCGCGCAGGTCCTCGTGGATGCCCGGCCGATACTCGCCGGCGTAGTGATCGATCCGGGCGGCGATGGTCAGTTTCCCCGCCAGGGCCCGGGCCGCCGAGCCCCGGTCCTCCGGGCGGGTGCCCTGGACGGCCTCGTGGGCGTAGATGACGCCGTGCTTGGGCGACGGGGCCGAGCCCGAGAGGTGGGCAAAGAGGGCGTCCTCGGCGCCGAGCACCTGGACGGTACCGCTCGGCTTGCGCGCGAGGGATTCGAGGCCGCCGGCAAGCGCGATCAACCGCGCGGCGAGCACGGGCCCGGCCATCTCCGCGAGGTTGGGGGCGACGTCGGGCGCCGCGCGCTCGACGAACCGGCGCAGGGCGTCGGCCTCGTCGGCGAGTCCGACCGCCCGCTCTGCGAGCGCGACCGCCCGCTCGGCCGCCGGACCGTCGGGGTCCTCGGCGGCGACGGCGCGGGCCCCCTCGATACCCCCCGGCACGTCCCCGAAGAGGCTCCCGCCCCACGAGACGGCGCGCTCCGCGAGTTCGTTCGCCGTCCGCTCGGCGTCGTCCATGGCCCGGATACCGTGCGTGAGCTGCTGGTCGTCCGCCCGTTCCCGCTCCCGCACCGCCTCCCTGGTGGCGTTCACGGCGGCGTCGTGAAGCAGACTGTAGTATTCGTCCTCGTCGTCCGCGAAGCCGGCGGCGACGGCCCGCGCCGGCCAGTCGGCCGGATCCTCCGCGCTTCCGCGTTCGATGGCGTCACGGGCTGCGTCGAGGTCGCCCGGGTCCACGTCCCGGAACCAGCCGGCGTCCGCGGTGTCCTCGGTCATGGTACGCTTAGACGCCCGGCTCGTAAATGCGCTTTCGATGGAGCGGACCGGGATACCCGTGCGAGCGACGACCGCGTCCCCCTCGGAACCGCCCCGAACTGCGTGACGAACGCTCGTCCGGGGGTCCGGACGGTGGCCCGGCCGTCCGGTGGCAGGTTCTCAGGCGATGGCTCGGCTGGTGTCGATGCGGACCTGATCCGTCAGCAGTATCGGTCAGTGCGCGCTCGCCGCGCGCCTTGGCCACCACTAGCTGCGTCTGTATCTCCCGCGACGTGGTGATCCGTTTCATCTCCAGGATGAAATCCGCGCGTTTCTCGGTCAGACGCCGCCACCTCGGCGTCGCCCCGTCCGCGAGGTTCGTCGTGCAGTGTAGGACGGCCACGCTCTCGTTGGCGCGCATCCAGGCCGCGAGGGCGTCGAGCCAGGTCAGGTACTCCTGCCGGCGCTCGATGCGTTCGAACGGGTCGGCGTTGTCCACGACGACGTACGTCTCCGGATCGACCCCGTCCAGGACCGACTCGGGCGTGTCGTGGAACTCCGTCGGCTCGACGTACTGGAACGAGACGTCGTCCGCGGACGTCCAGTCGGGGAGCCGATCGTAGAACTCCGATTCCTCCGGACAGGTCGTCGAGACGGAGTGGACGGACTGGTTCGTCGCGAGTTGATGGAGGAAGAGTTCGCTCTGCGTGCGCGTCGGAGCCGTAAACGCGACCAGCGTCCCGTGTGGAATCCCTCCGTCGAGTTTCCGGTTCAGGGGAGGCAGCCCGGTCGAGAACTTCCGTCGGGATGGGACCATCTGTCGGTCTGCGGTCGTTTCAGGTTCCACTCGGGAAAACGTCAGCCTACTCTACCGGCACGAGACCGCCGACGCGGCTGGAAGGGCAGCGATACGTTCGAGGTCCTCCGCCGAGCCACCGCCCCCTCGCCCGAGCGGTGTGTACCGATCGACGGACACGAGCCGATCCTCCGTCCCGTCCGTTAATCATTTACCGTATTGCTCCGGATTGCCGACAAACCCATGACCGACGAGACAACTCGACTGAGCCGCCGCCAGGCACTCGCGACGACCGGCGTAACGCTCGTGAGTGCGCTCGCGGGCTGTACGGGCGGCGGGAGCGGCGAACACACGTCGACCGGAACGCCGACGCATACGGCGACGTCGACGGCGACGGCCACCGAAACCCCGACAGCGACGCCGGCCGCGTCCCTGGACGAACAGCTCCGGCGAGTCCGTCAGGCGACGGCACAGTACGAGGACCCGAAGCAGGCGCTCGCGGACGGGTTCAAGCCCGGCGGGCCGTACGTCCCGGGGATGGGATGGCACTTCCAGAACAAGGCGTGGCTCGGACAGGCGGCGAAGAACGGGTTCACCCTGGAGAAGCCGCCGATCCTCACCTACCTCGAAACCGACTCGGGACTGCAACTCGGCGCAGTCGAGTACGGCGCCCCCGCCACGGCCGTCCCCGAGAACTCCGACCTCTTCAACGACGACGCCGCGGACGCGACGGAAACCTGGCACTCGCACAAGGCGGCGACGCACGTCTTCGCCGTCCCGGACGGAAAGACGACGTCGCTGAAGGACCTCGCGCTGAGCGACTGGACGAAACGGGGACGGTGGACCGAGTTCCGGCCGCCGGACAGGGATCTCGAGCGCGGCGACACCGTGTCGTTGAACTGGGGAACGCCACACGGGAAGGAGGGCGAGCGCACGGAACGGATCGCCGACTTCGTCACGACCCATCCCGACCTGGCCACCCTGCACGCCTGGGTCCACACGGAGAACCCCGACGGCGTCTTCGCCCCCGTGAATCCGAACTTCACCGACGGCGAGGGGGGGCACAGTCACTGAGCGCGGCGGCGAAGGATCGCGTTCTCGACGTCCGTCTCGACGGACCGAGCCGTCCTATCCGTGGCGCCTGCGGTCCGTCGCGACGCACAGCGCCATCCCGACGGCCCCGGGACCGAACGTGACCACGGCCAGTCCGACCGCCACCGCCCCCGCCAGCGCGACCGGCACCCCGCAGAACCCGACGAGACAGGTCCGCGGTCCGCCGAGCGAGAGGAGGTCCCCGCCGCCGACCCCGCCTGGGGCGACGAAGAGGCCGAACGCCACGGCCATCGCGAGCGGCCATCCGTAGGTCGCGTACCGCAACGCAGTCCCCGGACCGGCGCCGCTCGCCCGCCGGACGAGCCATCGACCGACGAGCAGCGGGATGGCGACACCGACCACCAGGTCGACGACTCCGGCGGCGACGAGCGCAGCGGGCACACCCCACGCCGCGCCGCCGGCGGCGGCCCAGACGACGCCCACGCCGACGAGATACGCGACACAGGCCTCCGCCACCGCCGCCCGGAGCGCGAGGGCAAACGGGCCGCCGGAGCGAGCGAACAGGTGCGCACCGAGTGTCACCGGTGCCGCGACGCCGACGGTCAGGGCGAAGACGAACGGGGCGACCAGCCCCGTCGGGAGGGCCATGGCGAAGGGTCACGTCGCCGGGGCCTAAAGCCGACCGGGACCGCGGATGCGCCGCTAGCCGGCCGAAGTGCTACGTCCAACGGCGGCGGTCAGCCCCCGCCGTCTCCGGGCCCAGCGGCGCTCTCCGGGTCGTCCCCGTTCGAACCGTCCGACCCCGTCCCGCGCCGCGCCGCCAGCCGTCCGAACGCCGCCGCCTCGAACGCGAGTCCCGCCGCGGCGTCGTCGTGGCCGAGCGCCCGCTTCGCGTCGCGGTTGACCCCGGGTGAACGGTCGGCGAATGCCCCGGCGCGCTCCCGGGCGCGGTCGAGCGGGTCGTCGGCGAGTTCCGTGACGAAGCCGTACCGGTGCATCGTCTCGGCGTCGTACTCGTCGGCGGTGAGGATTACCTCCGCGGCGCGACCGCGGCCGACGAGGCGGGCCAGGCGCTGCGTACCGCCCCATCCCGGTACGAGCCCCCGGTCGCACTCGGGCTGGCCGAACGTCGCGTCCGGGCTCGCGATCCGAATGTCGGCACACGCCGCCAGTTCCATCCCGCCGCCGAGGCAGTAGCCGTCGATGGCGGCGACGACGGGGGCGGGGAGCGCCGAGAGCCGCCCGAAGACCCGCTGTCCGCGACGGGACAGGTCCGCGGCCCGCCCGGCGTCGAGGCCGTCGATCAGGTCGAGGTCCGCCCCGACCGAGAAGGCCCGACCCGCGCCGGACACGACCAGGACGGGGACGTCGTGGGCGTCGGCGGGACCGGTGGAGCCGTCGGCGTCGGCGGCGTCGTCAAGGTCGTCGAGGACGTCGTCGAGGTCGTCGAGGACCGTCGGGGTGATGGCGTTGAGTTCGGTCCGCCGGTCGAGTCGCAGGTGGGCGACCCCCGGCGACGGGGTCGTCACGTCGAGCGTCTCGTAGGTGTGGTCGAACGCGGTCATGGCAGTGGCATCGCGGCTTTCGGGCACTCACGCGCGGTCATCCGAGGAGCCCCCCGTCCACGCGGAGCACCTCGCCGTTCACGTAGGACGACTCGTCGCCCGCGAGGAAGCGGACGGCCTCGGCGACCTCCTCCGGATCGGCGACGCGGTCGGCCGGAATCTCCTCCGGAACGCCGTCGGCATCCGCGAGTTCCGACCGGTAGAGGTCCGTGTCGACATAGCCGGGACAGACGGCGTTCACCCGGATCGAGCGCCCGCCGAGTTCGCGGGCCGCCGCCCGGGTCAGCCCCAGGATGCCCGCCTTGCTCGCGGCGTAGTTGACCTGCCCCGGCCAGCCCCGCTGGGCGGCGACGCTGCTGACGTTGACGATCCGACCCCCGCCCGCGCGGAGCATCAACCGGGCCGCCTCGCGCGTGCAGTGGAAGGTGCCCGTGAGGTTCGTGTCGAGCACCTCGTGCCAGTCCCCGGGGTCCATACGAACGAGGAGGCCGTTGCGCATGACCCCGGCGTTGTTGACGAGCACCGAGGGCGGGCCGAACTCGTCGCGGATCGCCCCGAAGGCCGCCGCGACGGCGTCGAAGTCGCGGACATCGAACCGTCGGACCGCACACTCGCTCCCCGACTCCTGCAGCGCTCGCTCCGTCTCGGCCGCGGCCCGGTCGTCGCCCGCGTAGGTCGCTACCGTCGTCGCGCCGGCCGCGGCGAGGCGTTCGGCGATCGCCCGGCCGATACCCCGCGTCCCGCCGGTGACGACGGCGACGTCGTCGGCGAACGGATCGTCAGAACCGGACGCCGAAGTCACGCCGGCACCTCCGCGTCCGCGGGCGTTTCGAGCGCCACCGTCTCGGCGCCGGGATCGATCCGTTCGACGAACTCGACGAGCGCCCCCGCCGGCGGGACCTCGACGTATCGGTCGACCCCGCGGGCGGCGAGCGCCTCGACGACGCCGACCCAGTCGACGGGGGACGTGAGCTGTGCCGGCAGGTCCCGGCGGGCGACCGTCGGATCGGTGTACACCTCGCCGGAGACGTCCGAACAGACCGGCGTCGTCGCCTCGCGGAGGGGCGTCCCGGCCACGGCGTCGGCGAACGGCTCCTCGGCCGAGCGCATGACCGGCGAGTGGAACGCCGCGCCGACGTCGAGGTCGACGAACCGGGCGCGGGTCCGCTCCTCGATGGCGGCGCGGACCGCCGCGACGGCCTCCTGCTCGCCGCTCACGACGGTCTGGCGGGGCGCGTTGTACGCCGCGACCGCGGCGCCGTCGTGGGCCGCACACGCGTCCGCGACGGCGTCCGGGTCGGCGAGCAGGACCGCGACCATCGTCCCGGGGCCGCCCGCGCGGGCGGCCCGCGCCATCAGATCGCCGCGCCGCCGGACCAGGTCGATGCCGTCGGTTGAGGCGAGCATCCCGGCGGCGACCGCGGCCGTCAGGTGACCGAGGCTGTGACCGGCGACGTAGTCGGGCGGTCCGACCCGCTCGACGGCGCCGGCGTACGCGGCGACGGCGGTCGCGAACGTCGCCGGCTGTGCGTTCGCCGTCGCGCGGAGCGTCGCCGCGTCGGCCTCGAAACAGAGGCCGGCCAGGTCGGCGTCGGTCGCCGCGTCCAGGTCGTCGAACCGCGCCCGCGTGGCGGGCCAGGCCTCGTAGAACGCCCGGCCCATGCCCGGCGTCTGGCTGCCCTGGCCGGGAAAGAGGTAGGCGGTCGTCACCGCTCTGTCACCCCGACGAGGACGACCTGTCCGACCGCGCAGTCGGCGGGACGGTCGTGACTGAGGCTCACCGCCGCGTCCGCCTCCCGCCATCCCTCCGTGTCGGCGGTGGCGTCGAGTGCCGTCTCCGCCGTTCCGGTCGGCGCGAGTTCCGTGCCGTCCGCGTCGCGCCGCACGCCGATGGCGCGGAAGGGAACCGGCGGGGCCGCCGGCACGACGGCCTTCACGAACGCCTCCTTGGCCGCCCAGCGCGCGGCGTAGTGCTGGGGCGGATCGCCCCGCCCCTCGCAGTACCGCCGCTCGGCGGGCGTGAACGCGCGCTCCCGAAACGAGTCGCCGAACTCGGCGAGCAGGTCCGCGATCCGGTCGATGGAAACCACGTCGACGCCCGACCGGACCGACGCGCTCGCCGGGAGGGGCGGAACGGGGGTCGAGGGCTCGGCGTCGGGCGTCACGCTTCCACCCGCTCGACGACGAGCGTCCCGTTTACCCCGCCGAACCCGGCGGAGTTGCTGACCACGACGTCCACGTCGGCCGCCTCGCGTTCCGCGACGACGGGCACGTCACAGTCCGGGTCGGGCGTTTCGTAGTTGGCAGTCGGGGGACGGACTCCCTCGCGGACCGACCGCACGGCGACGGCGGTCTCGACCGCGCCGCTCGCCCCCAGGGCGTGTCCCGCGGCGCCCTTGACGCTCGTGACCGGCGGCGGGTCGTCGAAGACGGCCCGGACGGCGGTCGCCTCGTGGCTGTCGCCCCGAGGAGTGCCCGCGGCGTGAGCGTTCACGTGGTCGACCGCGGCCGGCGGCCGGTCCGCGTCCGCGAGCGCGCGGCGCATACAGCGCCGGAGACCGCGGGCGTCCTCGGGGGGCGTCGTCGGGTGGTGGGCGTCGGCCGTCCGGGCGAACCCGGCGAGGCGGGCCAGCGGCGTCGCGCCCCGCGCGACGGCGTGTTCGCGGGCCTCGACGACGAGGACGGCCGCCCCCTCCGCGATGGCGAACCCGTCCCGATCGGCGTCGAACGGCCTGCTCGCCGCGGGCGGGTCGTCGGTCCGGGTGCTCAGCGCCCGCATGGCGTCGAAGGCCCGGACGCCGTGGGGACTCAGGGGGGCGTCGGTCCCGCCGGCGAGGACGACGTCGGCCCGCCCGGCGCGGACGTCACGGAGCGCCTCGCCGACGGCGTGGGTGCCCGCGGCGCAGGCGGTCGCCGGCGCGCGGGTCGGCCCCTCGGCCCCGACCAGTTCGCCGAGGTGGCCGGCGGCGAGGTTCGGCAGGTGGGTCAGGGCGAAGGACGGGTTCGCGCGGCCGCCGTCGATCGCTCGCTCGGCCTCCGGGAACCCGCCCATGCCGGAGCCGACGCTCATCCCGACGCGCTCGGGGCGCCACGCGCTCCCGTCGGGGTCGAGGGCGGCGTCCGCCAGGGCCTCACGACCGGCGGCGACCGCGAGGGCCGCGTACCGGCCCGTGCGCCGCTCGTCCACGTCCTCGTGGGCGGCCGGTTCGAACGCGACCTCGCCCGCAATCGTCGAGGCGAGGTCCGTCGCCGCGGGGTCGAACCGCGTCAGTTCCCCGACGCCGCGCTCCCCCCGGACGAGCGCCGCCCAGGTCCGCTCCGCGTCCGGACCGAGCGGCGTGAGCGCGCCGACGCCGGTCACCACCGGATCCCGGTCGGCGCCCATCTCACTCGGCCCGCTCGCGGACGGACGATTTCAGGTCCCCGACGGTCTCCACGTCCGCGAGGGCCTCGTCGGGGAGGTACACGTCGAGGGCGGCGTCGATGGCCTCGGCAGTCTCGACGACGTCGAGGGAGTCGGCATCGAGGGTCTCGCCCTCGAACGGCGTCGCGTCGTCGAACGCCGACCGGTCGACGCGCAGGCGATCGGCGACGATCTCCTCGACCGCCTCGTCGATCTCTGCTCCCGAACTCATGGTGGACACGTCACGGCGCGGGGACGGATGAGACTACCGATGCGCCGGCGAAACACGGGACGGGAGGAACGCGATCCGCGGCCCGCCCGCGGTCAGGCGTCCGGCGCGAGGAGCACCTTCCCGGTCGTCTCGCGGGCCTCGACCGCCCGGTGGGCCCCGGCCGCGTCCGCGAGCGGGAACTCCCGCCCGATCACCACCTCGACCGCCCCCGCCTCGAACCGGTCGACCAGCCGATCCATCCCGGCCCGGACGCGCTTCGGGGCGTGGTCGAGCGCGTGACCGAGGTGGTAGCCGAGGACGGCCTGGTTCTCGAAGAGCAGGCGCGGGGTCGAGACGGTCGGAACGCTCCCGCTCGCCATCCCGTAGGCGACGATCCGCCCGCAGTCGGCCAGCGCGTCGAGGCCGGCGTAGAACGCCTCGCCGCCGACGCCGTCGAGGACGAGGTCCACCCCCCTACCGCCGGTGATCTCCTCGACCCTCGCGGCCACGTCCGTCCCGGTGTAGTCGATCGGATGGTCGACGCCGAGGTCGACCGCGAGCGACAGCTTCTCGGCCGTGCTCGCGGTGCCGAACACCGTCGCGCCGGCGTCTGCGGCGAGCTGGACCGCGGCGGTCCCCACCCCCCCGGCGGCCGCGTGAACGAGGACCCGCTCGCCGGACGACAGGTCCCCCCACTCGAAGAGCGCGTTGTGCGCGGTCGTGAACTGGACGGGGATGCCGGCGGCCGCGGCGGGGTCGACCCCCGCCGGGAGGTCGAACAGCACGTCAGCGGCCGCGACGGCGTACTCGGCGTATCCGCCACCGTCGAGGATTGCGGCGACCCGCTCGCCCCGTTGCCGGTCGACGCCCGGCCCGACGGCGTCGATCCGACCCGCGACCTCGATTCCCGGCACGTACGGCGGCGTCGGGGCGTCGGGATACCGGCCCCGGCGCTTCTCGACGTCGGCGAAGTTGACTCCCGCCCGCTCGACCGCGATCCGAACCTCGCCGGCGTCCGGGGCGGGGCGGGACGCCTCCCCGACCGACAGGACCGACGGATCGCCGTGGGCCGTGGCTTCGACGACTCGCATCGTCCATCCCAGGGACCCCCGGGGCAAATGCGTCCCGGAAGCGGCCCGCGACGGGCGGGCGAACGGGGGCGGCGGCCGCGTACGACCGACCGAACCACCGACGGGTTCTCCCCCGTCGCACCCCTAGCGGCGCCCGTGCCCTCCGAGCGCGACGACCCGACGGCGATCAGGGCCATCGTCGTCACCGCGGAGGACGTGGTGGCGGCCCTGGAGGCCCGGCGGCGGACCGGGCGGCGGGCAGTGCTCCGGGTGACGCCCCCGTTCGCGGCCCGAATGCGCGCGCGACTCCACGTCGCCGGGCGCGGATCCGACGACGGCGATTCGCGGCCCGTCAACCTCCATCCCGAACGGCTGGTCGAGAGGGTGCCGCAGTACCCCGAACCGGGGGCGACGGGAGAGCCGCCCTCCGACCCTGCTGACGACCGGGAGCGCGCGGCGTCGGTCGCGACGTGGCGGACGGCCGTCGGGGAGCGCATCGTCGACGAGGTACGGCTCCCCGGGACCGACAACCGCGTCACGGTGACGGCGCTCGGGGCGGACGGGGGACCTGAACGGCCAGCAGGTTGAGACGTGTCGCGGCACGAGGCGGACCCATGGGAACCGCCAGGAGGGGGCTGCTCGTCGCGACCATGATCCTCGTCGCCGGCTGTAGCGCCGGCGGTCTGACGACGTTCGAGGCCGACGCGGCCACGGTGTCGGACTCGGTCGTGTCGGACACGAACTACGAGTACGTCGGGACCCGCGAGCAGACCGTCACGCGGACGTTCGAGGTCGCAGGGAGCGAACAGCGCGTGACGGTCGTGAACAAGGTGTCGACGTACGAGAAGGCCGTCGAGGTTCCCGGCGTCGGCTCCCGGCGTCTCGCTGCCGTGGTGGTGCTCTCGTCGCCGTCGATCAGCCTCGCGGGGTCCCAGTTCAACCCGATCGCGGAGTTCACGGCGCGGGAACTGGCGGCCGCCCTCGCGGACCGACGAGCTGGCCTGACCGTCGACCGGCAGGTCGGCCGGTCGACCGTGCGGACGCTCGGGACCGAGGTGACGGTGAGCCGGTTCGCCGGCCGCCAGACGGTCGGGCCGACGGACGTCGACATGACCGTCCAGGTCGCGAAGCTGAAACACGAGGGCGACTTCGTCGCCGTGCTCGCGGTCTATCCCCGGTGGCTCGACGACGCGGAAACGGTGAGACGGATGATCCGCGGTCTCGTCCACCCCGCGTCGACGACCCGCTGACGCCCGGCGCGCCCGCGCCGGAGCGTGGCGCTCGCGAGGAAGCGACCGCGGTGATAGCGGGGGCACGAACGCTGTTGCCACGCGGGAGCGCCAGGGGACGACATGGACCGAGTCAGGGCGGCCGGCGCGGCGACGACGGCGCTCGCGACGGTCGGATACGCGCTCGGCGTCGTCGCGCCGTATCCCGGACGGTCGGTCACGATCCGGGGGTGATCGTCGGCCTCACGCTGTGGGCCGTCGGGCGATGATCCGCGCAGTCGTCTACGGCGCGGACGGCGTCGAGCGGTATCCGGCCGCGGAGGTGGAGGCGGCCCGCGACCGAGAAGTACTACCGGGACGTCTACGACCATCTCGTCCAGCTGGTCGACCTCACGGAGACCTACCGCGAACTGACGGGCGGCGCCCGCGACATCTACCTCAACACCCTCTCGCAGTCGACCAACGAGGTGATGAAGCGGCTGACGGTGGTCGCGACGATCATCCTGCCGCTCACGTTCGTCGCCAGCGTCTTCGGCATGAACTTCGGCGGCGAACCGTGGAACATGCCGGAGCTGGGGTGGCCGTTCGCCTACCCCGCCGTCATGCTCGGCATGGGGCTGTCGTCGGTCGTCCTCCTCACCTACTTCCGACGCGAGGGGTGGCTCTAGCGCCGCCGCGGCGGGGACCCATCGTGGATCACGACCGCCACGGACGGTCGGGCCAAAGCCTTTACCCTCGGCCGCGGGACGGTGTGGAACATGGTCGAAGCGTTCGTGCAGTTGCTCTGTCCCGAGTGTGGCAAGGATTGGGAAGAGAATCCGGCCGACCTCCCGGGCCATCGGAAGAACTTCAGCTGTCCGGACTGTCACACGACCCGTCGGCTGGCCGAGTTCATGCGGACCGAACGCGACCTCGAAGCCGTAAAGCAGTTCGAGGGGACCTAGCGCTCCGGCACCGAGGAGATCGCACCGCAGGCGTCGCACTTGAGCACGAGCGCACCCTGTTCGCGGACCAGGTGCGTGTCCGGCAGGCCGCACTCCTGACAGCGAACGTAATCCTCGACGAACGAGTCGATGGCCTCGGCAACCCGGCGCTGCTTGAAGTCGCCGGTCAGTCGGGCGCGGCCGTTCTCGTCGATGCCGGCGCTGGTGCCGAGTTCCGACTGGAGGAACTTGAGGACGTCCTCGGCCTCGCGGTCGAGCCGGTCGAGCGTCGCGCGGAAGTTCTCGTAGACCGTCACGTTCCCCTCCTGTCGGACCTCGGGGTCGGGTACCTCGAACCGCTCGCTGTCGCCCTCGATCTCGGGCGTGTGCTCCAGCGCCCTGTCGAGTCGTTCCTCGTAGTCCATACCACCAGGTCGGCGGCCGCGTCCTAAAACCCCCACGACCGCGAGCGGGGCGATAACCGGGACGTACGGGGGTGTATGTTAACCTCCCTCAGGATAGTAATATAACCCTCCAGGGGCTACCTGCAGGTGGTCATGAAAAAGCAGGAGCTCATTCACCTGCACGGCCTGCTTGCTGAGGTACGTGAGCAGTGTGAAGCGTGGGAGGGCGAGACGTTCGACCTCAAGGAGTACCGCGAACTCGGCGTTCGGCCGACATCCATTCACAAGTCGAAGACCGATCACAAGCACGCGGTCTTTGAACTCGTGACGGGCATCACCGCCGGCATGGACGAGCAGGAACCCGAGCGCGTCGCCCCCAAGGCGGACTAGAACCGATCGATCGTATCCTCTCGACGGGACTCACCGGCGAGCGGCGGCGCCGGTCAGGAGTCCTCGACGAGGTCCTCGAACTCCGGAAGCAGGTCGTCGCCGTCCCCCTCGTCTCCCTCGTCGGCGCTCTCGGCGGCCGGCGACGTCTCGTCCCCGGCCGATTCGTCGGTCTCCTCGGTCGCCTCGTCAACCTCCTCGGCCTCCTCGATCTCTTCGACTTCGAGGACCGTGAGCGGGACGTTGTCGAGTCGCTGACCGATCTCCTTCCTGGCGATCCGGGAGGCGTGTTCCTCCTGCTCGACGTTGAACACGATCATCTCCAGTTCCAGCGCGACTAGCGCCTCGTCGGCGGCGATGAACGCGGGGGGGAGCTCCTCCCCCTCCGGCGAGGTCCGTGACCCCATGCTGATCTCGACGTAGTTGAGGTCGGGATTCAGCATCTCGCCGGTCTTGGCGATGGCGATGCGGATCGCTTCCTCCGGCGTCTCCACGTCGTAGACCGGGATGGCGGCCTCGACGACAACTCTACAGTCCATACCGTTCGGCGCTAGTGTCTCAATCACGATGAATCTTCGCCCGACCGCGCGGCTGGGGGGGGCGCTGCGGGCTGATTCCGGCAGGCGGCAGCGGGATCGGACGTCGACCCGGCGAGACGGCCGGCGTCCGGAGGCCGACGGGGCCCCGGCTCTCGTCCGGGTCCCTCGGGCTCGTCGCCGACGGTGAGGCGGCGACAGCAGTCGGCCGTCAGTTCACCTGCGCGACCTCGTAACCGGCCGCCTCGACGGCCTCGATGACGCTCGCCGCGTGTTCCGGGCCGCCAGTGACGACGTGGAAGACGAGGTAGGCCTCGCCCACCTCGAGGTCCTCGACCGCCCGGTCGTGGTGGACCTCGCGGATGTTGACGCCGTGCTCGGCCAGGAGGGTGGCGAGTTCGCCCATCCGTCCCGGCCGGTCGCGGATGCGGACCCGCAGCCGGAGGAGCTGCCGGCGGTCAGTGAGCGCGTACGTGAGGACAGTCTGGAGCATCGAGGGGTCGATGTTGCCGCCACAGAGCAGGGGGACGACCGTCTCGCCGTCCGCCGCGACATCGCCGGAGAGCAGCGCGGCGACCGACGCCGCGCCCGCCCCCTCGACGAGCTGTTTGGCCCGCTCCAGCAGGACGAGAATGGCGCGCGAGATCTCGTCGTCCGAGACGGTCACCACCTCGTCGACGTGCCTGCGGATCAGCTCGAAGGTCAGCGCCGAGAGCCCCCCGGTCGCGATGCCGTCGGCGATGGTCCGTGGGTCGTCGCTCGTGACCGGTTCGCCGCGCTCCAGGCTCTCCGGGACAGTCGCCGCGTGCTCCGCCTGCACGCCGACGACGCGGACATCCGAGTCACGGCCCTTCAGGGCCGTCGCGACGCCACCGATCAACCCGCCGCCGCCCACCGGGACGATGACCGCGTCCAGGTCCGGAACCTGCTCCTCGACCTCCAGTCCCAGGGTCCCCTGTCCGGCGACGATGTCGGGGTCGTCGAAGGCATGGACGAACAGGCGGCCGTCGTCGTCGGCCAGATCCCTGGCGTAGGCCATCGTCTCCTGGAAGTCACGCCCGTGTAGTTCGACGGTCGCCCCGTAGCTCCGGGTCGCGTCGACCTTCGCCTGTGGGGCGCTGGTCGGCATGACCACCGTCGCGTCGATCCCCACCTTCGTCGCCGCCAGGGCGACCCCCTGGGCGTGGTTGCCGGCGCTCGCGGCCACTACCCGGTCGACATCGTCGCCGACCTGCGAGATCCGGTTGTACGCCCCCCGGGTCTTGAACGAGCCCGTCCGCTGGAGGTGCTCCATCTTGAGTCGGACGTCCGCGCCGGCCATCCCGCTCAGCGACCGGCTCGTGTCGACGGGGGTCGTCCGCACGATGTCTTCGTCGTCGAGGCGCTCGCGGGCCGCCTCGACGTCGGCCAGGGTGACGGGTGAACTCGAACTCATGTCCGGACACACGCGGTCGGGGGACAAAAGGCCGGAGGCCGGGGGCCGGGGGAATCAGCCACCGGATAGCATCGGGGTCGGACGGGCGTCCGGCCCCGGAAGCCCTACTCCCGCCGGTCCGAGGTGGCGGACCTACTCCCGCCGGTCCGAGGTGGCGGACCCACTCCCCGCCGGTCCGGGGTGACGGACCTACTCCCCGCCGGTTCTGAGGTAGTGGAACACGTAGGTCTGCGCGTAGCCCGCGTACGCGCCACCGAACCGCTCGCGGACGGCCCGCGATGTCGCGGCGTACTCCCCCCGGTCGCAGTCGGGGTAATGGTCTTCGATGGCGGTCCGGATCCACGTGTCGAGGGGGACGGCCTCCAGGAAGCCGAGCGAGAACAGGAGCACGCAGTCCGCGACCTTCCGACCGACGCCGACGAAGCGGGTGAGGTACTCGCGGGCCTCCTCGTAGGGGAGGTCGGCGGCGTCCCGGGGGTGGGCATCGCCCTCGGCGACCATCTCGGCGGTCCGGCGGACGTAGGGCGCGCGGTAGCCGAGTTTCAGGTCCCGGAGGTCGTCCTCCGCACACGCCGCCAGGCGCTCCGGGGTCGGAAAGGCGTGGTACGTCCGGCCGTCGACCTGGAGCGTGTCCCCGAACTCCCGGGCGAGTGCGACCTGCATCCGGTGGATGCGTCCGACGCGCATCTGGGCCGAGCAGATGAAGGACACGAGCGTCGAGAAGGGCGGGTCGCGGACCAGCCGGAGCCCCCGATGGCGGTCGTAGGCCCGGTCCAGGAGCGGGTCGTCGGGCGTGGCGGCCACGATGGCGTCGAGGTCGTCGTCCAGGCGCAGGAGGTGGGTGAGAAGGGGGACGGCGTCGACGGTCGACTCCCACTCCAGGCGCCCGTCGACCTGCCGGACGCGGACGACCGCCCGGCGGTCGAGGACGCCGTCGATAGGCGGGACGACGGTCTCGTACCAGGCGCCCGCGGGGCCGTCGCCGTAGGGTTCGCCGTCGGCCCGCCGCCAGAGGTACGACTGGCCGCTCTCAAGCGTGGCCTGCAGGTCGAGGCCGCCGTCGAGGTCCGCGACCGAAATCGCCCCGTGCTCCATCGCCGTTCGGGAGGGACCGGGGGCGTATGCCGGTTTCGCTTCCCGGGAACGAGGGGCGGGACGCCCGGGCCCGGCGCTCCGGGGATGCGGACCCGGCCGCCGGACCACTCAGCGGTTGCGGCTGACGGGGAAGGCGACCCGGTCCGGGTGGTCGTTGAACCGGTCGAGGACGCGCCGGTAGAGTTCGTTGCGAACCCGGGTGCCGCGACGGGGGTGGACGAGGTAGCGCAGGCGGAGTTCCACCCACGACTCCCCCTGGATGACGTTGACCGTCGGCCGGTCCTGAACCTCCAGTTCGACGGGGGTCTCGGCGAGTTCCTCCCGGTACTCCGCGATGCGGGCGGCCATCTCGTCGCCGAGCAGGTCGTCCGCCTCCTGCACCATGATGCCCCGCGCGAACGCGAGGTCGGTCTCGTAGGCGACCTGGATGGACAGTTCGTTCCAGACGTGGGGGATGCCGGCGCCGCCGAAGTTCGTCACCTCCGAGGAGAGCACGACGCTGTTGGGAACGGTGACGACGCGCCCCGACGGCTGGTTGGTCGAGACGAGACCGCCGTCGACCTCCCAGAGAGTGGTGACGAGGAAGCCGACCGAGATGACGTCGCCGCGCCTGTCTCCGACTTCGATCCGGTCGCCGACCCCGTACGGGCGAGCCGTCATGATGTACACCCAGGCGAGCAGGGAGAGTAGCGGCTGCTGGAGCGCGAAGGTGACGGCGAACCCGACGACGCCCAGCGAGACGAGGACGCCGAGCCACTGCTCGGTGAACACGCCGAGGACGGCGATGATGCCGACGATGCCGGTCGTCAGGCGGAGGAGGTTCCGCAGGTCGTGGCGGCGGCGGCGGTCGGGGAACCGGCGGTTCGCGACCGCGAGCACGAGCCGGTAGGCGCCGTACAGACCGGCGACGACCGCCAGCGCGAACAGCCCCTTCACCGCGAGCGGTTCCGCGGGAAGCCCGCCGACCCGCAGGTTCGAGAGCGCGTCGAGACGGTCGACGACGACCGCGGCCGTCGCCGCGACGACGGCACCGAGGACGGCCGTGATCCCGACGCTTCGACTCACTCGCTCTCCATCACGGCGGCGGCGGAAAACGGTTTCCGTGCGGCCGTGACGGGTCGTCCCCGGACCGTTCGGCTGGAGCGGGACGGCGACGGTCCCGCGATCAGCGGTAGAGCGAGGCGTAGAGCATCGCGAACCCGACGATGAACGGGACCGTCTCGGCGAGATCGAGGAGAACCGGGTAGCCGCCGACGTACGTGGCGAGGTTGGCGAGCGCGACGCCCATGCTGACGAACGCGAACCCGACGAACGCGAACTCGAGGCGTCTGGTCCGGCTCTCGCGGTAGGCGCGGAAGCTGATGACCGTCAGCCCGCCCGCGAGGGCGAAGAGCACGAGTCGCGCCAGGACGAGCGCGGCGAGCAGCGGGTCGACGGTTACCACGGGCGCCACCCCCGTCGCGGCGGGTCGTCGGGGCCGGCGGACGGCCGGCGAGACGTCCGGGCCGGGCTCACGACGAGGTCCCCCCGCTCAGCTCGTCCCACAGCTGTCTGAACCGATCCGAGGCGTCGTCGGTGCGGAAGACCCGCACTTCGTAGGTCCCGCTCTCCAGGGACACGACGGTACTCTCGAAGGCGCAGTCGTAGACCGTGTAATGATTGCCGTCGTCGGCGACGAGCGTCCGGTCGTCGACCAGGTCGTGTTCGGTCAGGGTCTCCAGGCGGCGATAGACCGTCGGCAGGGAGAGGTCGAGCCGTGTGGCGATGTCGTTCGCCGAGCACTCCCCGTCCTCGACGGCCGCGAGGACGCGCCGAGCGTGACGGTCGCCGAGGGTGTCGAGGATCTCCTCGGCCCGGCTGTCGTCGTCCATCGATCGGGTCTATCGGTGAAAGTGGGAAGTGTGTTGTGGCCCCGGCAGGAGTGCGGGCTGTCGGGCACTGACTGTGAGCCGTCGTGAGAACCCCGTCATCCACCGCGGGGTCGCCGATCGCTCGCCGGGGACCGTCGCGGGGATGCCTGCCGCCGTCCGGCGACGGGTGACAAGGCTTAACCGCCTCGTCGGCCTGCTCCCGCCATGAGCGACATCGTGGTCACCCTGCCGGACGGCTCCGAGATGACCGTACCGGCGGGGACGACGGTGGAGGACGTCGCCTACGAGATCGGACCCGGGCTCGGCGAGGACACGGTCGCCGGCGTGGTCGACGGCGAGCTCGTGGACGCGGCGACACCGCTCTCCGAGGACGTGGAACTGGTGATCGTCACGCCGGACAGCGACGAGTACCGGCGCGTTCTCCGCCACTCCGCGGCCCACGTCTTCGCCCAGGCGCTCCAGCGGCTCCATCCCGAGGCGAAACTCGCAATCGGCCCCCCGACCGACGAGGGGTTCTACTACGACGTCTTCGGCGTCGACCCCACGCAGGACGACCTCGAGGAGATCGAGGAGGAGATGGAGCGGATCGTCGGGGAGGACCTGCCGATCGAGCGGATCGAGCGCTCGCGCGCGGAGGCCTTCGAACGCTACGAGGACAACCCGTACAAGCAGGACATCCTGGAGGAGGAGGCCGCCGGCGAGGACCCGGTCAGCTTCTACCGCCAGGGCGAGTTCGAGGACCTCTGCAAGGGCCCGCACGTCGACGCGACCGGCGAGATCGGTGCCGTGGCGCTGCTGAACATCTCCTCGGCGTACTGGCGGGGCGACGAGGAGAACGATCAGCTCACCCGGATCTACGGGACCGCGTTCGAGTCCGAGGAGGAGCTAGAGGAGTTCGTCGAGCGCCGCCGGGAGGCCGAGAAGCGCGACCACCGGAAGCTCGGCCGGGAGCTCGACCTCTTCTCGATTCCCGAGGTGACCGGGCCGGGGCTGCCGCTCTACCACCCGAACGGCAAGACCGTCCTCCGGG
>JBDGQA010000093.1:0-27489 GCA_042219325.1 Haloferacaceae archaeon
ACGTCGTAGACGGTGTCGACCTCGCCGGCCTCGATGTAGACGACGGTGTCGACGACCTGCGGGATCATGCCGAGTTCGACCCGGCCGACGAGGCGCTGGAGGGCGTCGATCGCCCGGGTGGCGTGGACCACGCCGACCATCCCGACGCCGGCCAGGCGCATGTCCGCGAACACCTCGAAGTCGTCGGTCTTGCGCACCTCGTCGTAGATGGTGTAGTCCGGCCGGACCATCAGCAGGGAGTCGGCGGTCTTGGCCATCTCCCCGCCGAGCGCCGTGTACTGGGTGATGTCCGGGCCGACCTGTAGGTCGCGGGGCTTCTCCATCGTCTTCACCGCGTAGTCGTTCTTCGAGAGGTGCTCGGCGACGGCCTGGGCGAACGTCGACTTGCCCGCGCCGGGCGCCCCCGAAATCAGTACACCCCGCTGGCGCTCGGCCAGCCGTTCCTTCAGTTCGTCGGCGAACCGGTAGTCCTCGAGGTCGGTCTGGACGATCGGCCGGACCGCCGTGATCTCGTGGGCGTCGGCGAAGGGCGGCCGGGCCAGCGCGATCCGGTAGGCACGGAACTGGACGATGGTCATCCCCGGCTCGTCGAGTTCGATGAACCCGTCGGGGCTGGCGCGGGCGCTCTCCTCGACGTCGTGGGCCAGTTCGCGTAGCTCCTCCTCCGTCGATACCTCCTCGCGGATCGGCTCGTAGTGCATGTCGCCGATCGTGCCGCGCTTGGCCCGCGGTCGGGCCCCCGTCCGGAGGTGGACGCTCATCGTCTCGTCGTCGAAGAACGACTCGATCTCCAGGTGTTCGGTGTCCCGCCCGCGGGGCTCGATGTAGTCGACCGACAGCCCCTTCGCGCGGGCCACCTCCGCCTGGACCACGTCGCTCGTCAGGAGCGTCGCGTCGTGCTCGTCCGCGAGGTCGCGGATGAGGGCGTCGATCTCGCCCTCGGCCGCGGCCTCGCGCTCGCCCGGGACCGCTCGGCGGCCGACGTACGACAGGTCGATCGTCCCCTCGTCGGCCAGATCGGCGAGCCGCTGGAGTTCCTCCAGCCCCTCCCAGCCGCTGTCGCGGCCGGCGTTGGCCTGGGACTCCAGTTCGCCGACCACCGCTTCAGGGACGTAGACCGTCGCGTCCGCGTACTCGTCGGACTCGACCCGCTCCGACACGCGGCCGTCGATGACTGCGCTCGTGTCGGGGACGACGTTCATCGTCCACCCCGCGGAACGGGGACGACCGGCGCCGCACGTGGGGGGTTCCGTTCGACGGGGGATGAACGGGACCGACTCGACGAGGCGCGCGACGGGGGAGTCGGCGCGCTCTCCGGCCGCGTGACGACCGGCTCGTTCCTCCAGAAGGCAGACGAGGACATTTCTCGTCCATCCCTACGTGATGAAAGGGATAAGGCACCTTCGGCGACGCGGGGACATCACAACCGATATGGGTCCGCCGCCTCCCTCCCGCGGCCCGTGGTGGGACGGGATACCGTGGTACTCCCACACAAGGTTTTTGTCACAGCCGCGTGACGGGTCGCGTTGCACGGGGTTGCTACTCCGTGTCACACCTGTGAGAGGCGGTGGGGATTCCGACCGAATCCCGCCGTTTCCGATCGAACGGACCCGTCGTCGACCGCGTACTGACAACGAACGGACTTGTCCACCCGCGCGCTATAGGCGGTCGGCGGTTCTAGATCCCGTGACGCGTCGAACCACGGTGTCGTCGATGCTCGTCCCAACCGCTTTATCCGGCCCGAACCACCCCGCTCCATGGACACGGACGCCCCCGAGCGCGAGGTGGTGGACCTCACCCGGCGCCTCGCCGCAATTCCGAGCCACGACGACGAGACGGCCGCCGGCGACGCCATCGCGGCGTGGCTCCGCGACGAGACCGACGCCGACGTGACCCGCGACGACGCGGGCAACGTCATCGCCCGGCGCTCGCCGCCCGGCGGGGCTCCGGACGCGCCGTCGCTCGCGTTCGTCGGCCACCACGACGTGGTGCCCCCCGCCGACGGGCAGACGACCGGGGACGGCGAGTACGTCGTCGAGGAGCGCGACGGCCGACTGTACGGCCGCGGCACCGCCGACATGAAGGGGGCCGTGGCGGCGGCGCTGTGCGCGTTCCGGGACAGCGAGGTGTCACGCGCCTCGGGACGCCGCCCGGAGGGCGGCGACGCGGACGCGGGTGCCTCGCCCGGCGACCTCGTCTTCGCCTCCTTCGTCGGCGAAGAGACCGGCGGCGAGGGCGCCCGGGCGGCGGTGGATGCCGGCTTCGCCCCCGACTACGCCGTCGTCGGCGAGGGGTCGACGAACTACTCCGGCGAGGACGTGACGGACGTGGCGGTCGCGCACAAGGGTCGGCGCGGGTCGACGCTGGTCGCGCGGGGAACCGCCGTCCACGCCAGCGAGGCCGACCGCGGCGAGAACGCTGTCTGCCGTGCCTGCGATGCGGTCGACGTGGTGCGCGCCATCGACCCTCCGACGGCGACGGTGCTCGGCCACGACCTCCGGGGGAGCGTCGTCGTGACCGGCATCGAGGGCGGCTCGGCGTGGAACGTCGTCCCCGAGCGCTGCGAAGTGACCGTCGACGAGCGGACAGTGCCCGGTGCCCGGGCGCCCCTGGCGCGGACCGAGTCCGTCGCGGGCGTCGAGTGGACGGTCGACCAGGATCTGCCGCCGATGGCCTGTTCCGCCCCCGACTTCGCGGACGCGGTCCGCGACGCCGCCGACGCCGCCCAGGCGGGGACCCCCGAGTCGGTCGTCAAGCCCCACGCCACCGACGCGGGATGGCTGGCCGAGGCCGGGACCGCCTGCGTGGTGTGTGGCCCCGCGGAACCCGGCGAGGCCCACACCGACGACGAGTCGGTGTCCGTCGATGTCCTCGCGCGCTGTTACCGTATCTACCGGGCCGTCGCCGAGCAGGGACCGACGTAGCGCTCCCCACTGTCCCGCGTTCCCGAGCGGCTACAGCAACCGCAGCAGGTACGACGCAACGACCTCGGTCAGGGACGGGAGCGCCGCCACGCCGAGCACCTTCGAGAGCCGCTGGTAGCTGACGGGGAACTCGCGCATCTCGCTGACCCGTCGCAGGTTCATGTAGTGGCGGGTGTACTCGTCGAGGTAGTCGTCCTCCTCGGGGCCCAGGTTCGGGAAGACGGCGTCGCCGCCCCCGCCCTTGCTGGCTTCGCGCCGGATCTCTTCGAGGCGGTCCTCCTTCTGCTGGCTCATGAAGCGGTGGAGCGAGAACATCGGCCCGAAGAACAGCACCAGCCCGCCCGCCGTTCCGGCGGTGATCAGCGCGGACGGCACGAGGCCGGGTTCCGGAATCGTCGGGTCCGTGAGCGTCCCGATGGCGACCGACGCGGCGTAGAGGACGAGCACGACGAAGTAGCCCGTCGCCGACGCCTCGACGAGGTCCCCGACCGGCCGGAGGCCGCCGTACCCGAGGGGGTCCTCGAAGTCGACGCGCCCCCCACACCGGACGAGGCTCGGAACCAGCAGGTGGACGGCGAGCACGACCGAGACGAATTCGACGACGACCGGGAAGTAGAAGAAGGGGATGAGCACGCCGAACTTCGCCGCGCCGACGATCACCCCCTCGCGGGCGAGCAACATCTCGGGGTTCCCCCGGGCGCCGAACACCCAGGCGACGTGGACGACCAGCGCGACGACGAAGAGCGCGGCCCGGAGTCGGGTCGGGATCAGCCGCCACGCCTCCGGGTCGTCGGTATCGGCGACCCAGCGGTCGACCCGCCGGTCCCAGGCGTCGAGCAGTCGGTCGAGCGGCGACCCGTCGTCGGCCACGTCGCGGCCGTCGGTACAGTCGGCGAGTGCCGTCCGTGCGTCCTCGAACCGGGCTCTCAGGGCCAGGACGCTCCAGAGCGCGACGAGGAGCACGATCGGCACCAGCGCCACGCCCGGGTTCACGAGAATCGGATGGTAGCCGGCCCGGAGATACCGTATCGTCGAGAGCACCGGCACGTCGACGGTCCACACGGCCCCGAACAGGAGGTACGGTCCCCAGCCGGGTCGTCCGAGTCGCTCGGCCAGCCCCGTCGCCCCCGTCGCCGCCGCCATCCGTTCGACCCACAGATCGCCCGCCATGCCCCACCGGGGGTGGTTCGCGGCCGGTGAAAAAGCTCCCCCCGCTCGCCGGGGGTCGCGCGCCATTCAAGTCGGTCGAGGCAAAACGGCGGGTGATGACGGCGAACGTCGGCTCCGAGGATCCGGACGACGCGAGCGACGGCGGGGGTGAGGCCCCCGACGCGTACGACGACCTGGTCGAGCGCGTGCGGCGGATCGGCAACGTGGGCAACGCCGCGGGCCTGCTCTCGTGGGACCAGCAGGTGATGATGCCGGCGAAGGGGACGCCCGCCCGGTCCCAACAGCTATCGGCGCTCTCCGCGGTGCGCCACGACCTGCTGACCGACGAGGAACTGGGCGACCTGCTCGACGCCGTCGCGGACGAGGTCGCGGACGAGCGGGCGGCGCTCGTCCGCGAGGTGCGCCGGGAGCACGAGCGCGCCGTCCGGGTGCCGACCGACCTCGTCGAGCGGATGTCGGCCGCCTCGTCGGAGGCGCTCCCCGCGTGGCGCGAGGCCAGGGAGGCGGCCGACTTCGACGCGTTCGGCCCCCACCTCCGGGAACTCGTCGACCTGAACCGGCGGTACGCCGAGCACATCGACCCCGACCGCGACCCCTACGAGGTGCTCTTCGAGGAGTACGAGCCCTGCCTGCCGCTCGACCACGCCGAGCGGATCCTGGCGGAACTCCGCGAGACCATCTCGCCGCTGGTCGACGAGATTCGCGCCACTGACGCCGACCTCGCCGACCCGTTCGACGGGACCTACGACACCGACGCCCAGGAGGCGATGGTCCGGGACGCGCTCGATCTGCTCGGCTACCCGTGGGAGCGGGGCCGCCTCGACACCGCTCCCCACCCGTTCTCCATGGGCACGGTCTACGACGCGCGGATCACGACCCGGTTCGACGAGTCGAACCCGCTGGACGCGCTCTCCTCGACGATCCACGAGTTCGGCCACGCGACCTACACGCTCGGCCTGCCCGAGGACCGGTACGCGACGCCGCTCGGCGAGGCGCGTGACCTCTCGGTCCACGAGTCCCAGTCGCGGCTCTGGGAGAACCACGTCGGCCGCTCGCGGGCGTTCCTGGATCGGTTCCTGCCGACGATGCGCGACCACCTCGCTGTCGACGCCGACGTCGAGGCGGTCTACGAGGCGGCGAACCAGGTCCACGAGGACAACGTCATCCGGGTCGAGGCCGACGAACTCACCTACCACCTCCACATCGTCCTCCGGTTCGAGATCGAACGCGACCTGATCCGGGGCGACCTCGACGTGGCCGAGGTGCCCGCGGTCTGGGACGAGAAGATGGATTCGTACCTGGGCGTCACCCCCGACGACGACGGCGAGGGCTGCCTGCAGGACGTCCACTGGGCGCACGGCAACTTCGGCTACTTCCCCACCTACTCGCTGGGGAGCGCGATGGCCGCCCAGCTGTACGCCGCCGCCGAGCGCGACCTCGACGACCTCGAAACGTCCGTCCGCGAGGGGGACGTCGACCCGCTGCGCTCGTGGCTCCGCGACCGGATCCACCGCCACGGCAAGCGCTACGAGACGAACGACCTCGTTCGCCGGGCGACGGGCGAGGACTTCGCCGCCGACGCGTTCACCGACTACGTCACCGACAAGTTCGGCGCGCTGTACGGGCTCTGAGCGCCGTCGGCGCACGGTCGCCGCCGACCGGCCGTCGTATCGCCCCCGAGTCACCACAACGACCAGAGAACGCCCCGTCCGATTTCCGCCCCGTGCGAACGACCACCAAGCATATATAGTGGTACGCCATACCATGCCGTGTATGGCGTCGGCACCCAGCGGAGACGGCGACGAACTGTTCGACCAGTTCCTCTCGGACCGCGGTCACGATACAGGACCCGTACGCTGGGATCGATCGTATAACAAGCTCCAGTGTCCCGACTGCGGGGCGCTCCACGACACCGACGCATCGGCCTGTTCGGTCTGCGACTGGCGGCCGGGCGAGTAAGTCGTCCGGTCCGGACTCACGCCGGTCGCTCGCCCGCTCGTAGCCGCGCGTGGGGAGCCAGCGAGTTTATCCGTCCTGGGCGCGTGTTCGGTTCCATGAGCGGCGACGGAACCCACCTCACCCGGCTTTTCGGCGGGCCGGGCAGCGGCAAGACGACCGCCCTGCTCGACCGCGTCGAGGACCTCCTGTCCGAGGACGGTGTCGAGCTGCGCGACGTCCTGGTGGTCTCGTACACTCGGGCGGCCGCCGCCGAGGTCCGCGAGCGCCTCGCCGAGCGCCTCGACGAATCGCCCCGGGCGCTGCAGGGCAACGTCTGCACGATGCACGCCAAGGCCTACGAACTCCTCGACCTCTCGCGGGGCGACGTCGTCGACGACGACGACAAGGTCGACTTCTGCGAGGAGTACGGCATCGAGTACGAGGACGAGTACGGCGGCGCCGGCCGCCGGACCGCCCGGTCGACCACGGTCGGGAACAAGATCATCGCCACCAGCCAGTGGCTCCAGCGGACACAGCGCGACGTCGCCGACTGGTACGACGTCCCCTTCCAGTGGAACGTCGACGAGGTCCGCCTGCCCCCCGAGATCGATCCCAACTCGATGGAGGGCAACAAGTACACCCCGACGTGGCCCTCCGACGACGACCGGATCGACGTCCCGAAGGCGATCCGCGCGTGGCGCAACTACAAGGGCGAGCAGGGAATCGTCGGCTTCGCGGACATGCTCAAACGGGTCGAGGGGCGGTCGCTCGTTCCCCACGTCGACCACCTCGTGATCGACGAGTTTCAGGACATCACCACCCTCCAGCACGCGGTCTACCGGGCGTGGCGCCCCCACATGGACCGGGTGCTCATCGCCGGCGACGACGACCAGGTGGTCTACGCGTGGCAGGGCGCCGACCCCAACCTCCTGCTGGACGCCGCCCCCGACGACGACATCGTCCTCCCGAACTCCTACCGCCTTCCCTCGCGCATTCTCGACGTGGTCTCCCGCGAGGTCGAACACATCGACAAGCGTCGGGAGAAGGACCTCCGGCCGCGCAAGGAGGGCGGTACGGTGGAGGCGGTCGACTCGCCGTCTCCGCTCGACCTCGCGCGGAACGTGGTCCACACCGTCGACGTCCACGACGGGAGCATCATGGTTCTCTTCCGGGCCCGCTACCAGATGTTCGACTTCATCGACGAGTTCCTCCCCAAGGGCATCCCCTTCTCGGTGATGACCGACCAGCGGATGTGGACCGACCGGCTCACCGACTACGTCCGCGCCGTCGAGGGCCTCGACGCCGACGAGGAGATCACCGCGCTCCAGGCCCGCCGGCTCGCGGACATGCTAAAGGCCTCCGCCTTCGGCACCGGCGACCGCGACGACCTGTACGACCTGGTCGAGGAGGCCGAGGAGGCCGCGGAGACGGAGGACCTGGCGGAGATCGACCTCGCCCCCGACGCGGTGGCCGACCGCATCCCCTTCGCCCCGGACCCGGCGGCCGCCGGCGACATGCTCCGGAAGGTGACCAGCTTCCAGCGCAAGTCGGTCAAGGCCTACTTCGCCGCCGACTACCGCGGCGTCGACCCCGACCGGGTGCGCGTCGGCACCATCCACAGCGCGAAGGGCCGCGAGGCCGACCACGTCTTCATCTCGACGGACCTCACGGAGAAGGTGGTCGAACAGATGTCCGCGAGCGTCGCGGCGGCCGGCGAGGAGAACGGATTCGAGACCGTCGGCAACGCGGTCCCCCTGCTCACCGACAACGAGCGCCGCGTCTTCTACGTCGGGATGAGCCGGGCCCGCGAGCGGCTGGTGGTCCTGGAGAACCTCATCGACGGCGCGCCCACGCTGCCCCTCAGCGTCCTCCTGTTCAACGACCTCCGGGACGAGTCGCCGGAGGAAATCGTCGACTCGCTGGCCGAGGAGGAGCCCGCGGTCCCGGAGACCTAGACGGCGCCGGTTTCTCCCCGTCGTTTCGCGCCCTACTTCTCGCCCTCCCGCTTCTCGTCGCCGGACGCGTCCCGATCGATCACCGCCCGCCCCGCGAGCCGTGCGGCGATATCTCCGGGCAGGTCGGCCGGGGTGCTGACGCGCTGGGGGACGACGACCATCAGGACGGCGACCGCGAGGAGCGTCGCGCCGATGGCAGTCCGGCCGCCGAGCAGGAACTCGATGCCGGCGACCCCGACCGGCACGGCGAAGACGAGCGACCCGACCAGTCCGAGGCTCTCGATGATGCCGAATGCGGCGCGCACGACGCCGGTGTAGCCGCCGCCGGGGCAAACGTCTTGCGTCGGCGCCCGGCACGTTCGCCGCTCGCCACCGATTCGGGTCGAAATCCGGCCGCAGTTCTGCCGGCTCTCGGCGTCCCGTCGGCCACTTCTCGCAAACAGTTCGGAAAATCGTCATGTGTGCCGGGGACGGAGGACAGGTCGCATGACGGGTGAGAAGACCAGTCAGGCGACGCGCAGTTTCGAATCGCTCGTGGAACGGCTCCGCGACGGGCCGCTCTCGTCGCGGCGCGAGTTCCTCCGCCGTTCGGCCGCCGCCGGGGCGGGAACGCTGGCGCTGTCGGTCGCGGGGTCGAACGCCGCGCTCGCACACGACGCCTCCTCGGACGAGACCAGCGACGTGGACGTGCTGAACTACGCGCTCACGCTCGAACACCTGGAGTACGCCTTCTACCGCGACGGCCTCGTGAAGTTCGACGAGGCGGACTTCAACCAGGCCGACGCCCTCAGGGGGTTCGGCCGCCGCGTCCGCGACGACGTGGTGCCGAACTTCGAGGACATCCGCGACCACGAGGGCACCCACGTCGACAAGCTGACGAGCGTCGTCGAGGACCTCGGCGGGACCCCCGTCGAGGAGGCGTGCTACGACTTCGGCGTCGACACCGCCGACCAGTTCATCGCCGTCGCGGCGGTGCTGGAGAACACCGGCGTCTCCGCCTACGACGGCGCGATCGACCTCATCGATGCCGCCCCCCTGCTCCAGGCCGGCGCGACCATCGCGACCGTCGAGGCGCGGCACGCCGCGTACCTGAACCTCCTCGCCGGTGACGACCCGTTCCCGACGGCGTTCGACGACCCGAAGTCCATGGAGGAGGTCCTCGACGCCGCCGGCGGCTTCATCGTCGACTGCGGGTGACCCCGGACCGCCACGGGCCGGGCGGCGACGGTGGGCCTTCGAGGAGTTTCCCGGGCCGAAATGCCGTTGACCCGGTGCGTTCGGGGGAAGCGGTCCGCCGGCGTCGCCGCCGGTGGTGTTACGTGCGCGGTGTGCGTTCGGCCCGACGATGGAGGCTCGGCTCTGGTACGTGCTGACGGGCACCCGGGGTGGTCCCAACCGTATCCGCATCATCGAGGCCATAGACGAGCAACCCCGGAACGCCAACCGGTTAGCCGAGGAACTCGACCTCCACTACGAAACCGTGCAACACCATCTCGACGTCCTCACCGAGAACGACATCGTCGAGAGCAGCGGCGACGAGTACGGGGCGGTGTACCTCCCCACTGCCCGGACCCGGAACCACTGGGACCTCGTCGAGGAGATCGTCGAGCAGGTGAACTCAACATGACAGGACCAACGACGGAACACGGGGCGACTTCGGGGAACGGTGAGAGCGGATGAGCATCTGGGTCGACGCCGCCCGGGGAGCGACCGGGCTCAACGTCCTCCTGCTCGCCACCCTCGGGTACGTCTGGGGGCGCAACTTCCTCGCGGTGCGCACGAAGCACACGCTCGGCCTCCTGCTGTTCTCGGTGTTCCTGCTGGCCGAGAACGCGTTCTCGTTCTACTACTACCTGCTCGATCCGACGCTGTCGGTGTGGTTCAGCACCCAGGTCCCGGTGATCGCGTGGCGGGCGATGATGCTCGTCCACGTGCTGGAGTCGCTCGGCCTGCTCTTCCTGACCTGGGTCACGCTGGACTGATAGGGGTCGGTCGGTGGAGACGAGCGTCGTCCATCGGTCGGATGGAACGAGCGGCGACCAGCGGCCCGCCCGCCGCCCGGGATGCGGAAGGGCCTTGCCGCTCGCCGCCGGTTGGTCGGACGTGTTCACCGGCATCGTCGAGGGAACGGGACGGGTGACGGACGTGCGGGAGACGGACGGTGGCCGCCGGTTCACGGTCGCCCCCGAGGGCGACCTCGAGCTGGACGACCTCCACGAGGGGCAGTCCATCGCCGTCAGCGGCGTCTGCCTCACTGTCGAGGCCCACGAGGACGGTCGGTTCGAGGTCTTCACCGCGGTCGAGACGCTGGAGCGGACGTACCTCGGACGCCTGACGCCGGGCGACCGGGTCAACGTCGAGCGGGCGCTCCCGGCGGCCGGCCGGTTCGACGGCCACCTGGTGCAGGGCCACGTCGACGGCACGACGACCGTGGAGGCGGTCGAGCGCGTCGGCGACGACTGGTGGTACGAGTTCGCCCTCCCGGACGGCCTGGAGCGGTACGTCGTCGAGAAGGGCTCCGTCGCCCTCGACGGGATCAGCCTCACCGTCGCGGAGCGGGGCGAGGCGACGTTCGGCGTGGCGGTCGTCCCGACGACCGACGACCTGACGACGCTCGGAGCAAAGGCGGCGGGCGATCCGGTCCACGTCGAGGTCGACGTGGTCGCGAAGTACGTCGAGTCGCTGGTCGAAGGATATCGTTAGGACTCGAACTCGGTCCGCTCCGGCTCCGGCATCGGCCGGTCGCCCCCCCCGTGTGTCTCGTCGTAGGCGGCGTTGTACCGCCTGATCTTCCGGAAGAGCAGGAGGCCGAAGAGCCCGTCGTAGACGACCACGTAGACGAGGAAGGAGACGATGGAGGGCAGGCCGGTCACCAGGTGGACGAGGCCGGAGCCGATGCCGACGGTCGAGTTGTAGGTCGCGTGGATGACCGCGGCGATCAGGAGCCCCTTGATGAGGATGGGACCGCGATTGCCGGGATTGAACTTCGCCAGCCCGAGGTAGTAGCCCGCGAACGCCGAGTAGATGACGTGGCCCGGACCGGCCAGGGCACGGATGCCGACGATGCCGCCCCCCAGACCGATGAGCCCGAGGCCGGCGTCCATCTCCGCGGCGCTCAGGTTCTGTGTGATGTAGATGGCGTTCTCGATGAACGCGAAGCCGAGGCCGGCCATCGCCCCGTACACCGCCCCGTCGACGACCGTCCGGAACCGGTCGTCGCTGTAGGCGTACAGCCGGACGGCGAGGAGCTTCACCGTCTCCTCGACCGGCCCGACGACGAGGAAGAAAAAGAGGACGCTCCCGAGGAATCCGAACGCCTCGAACGTGCCCCCGGCGACGCTGTTGATCACCGCCGCGAAGGTCGCCGTGAGCACGCCGAGCAGGAACGTCGCGAAGAGGAGCGTCAGCGGTTCGCCGTCGGTCACGTCGCTGTACCAGACGTAGCCGGCGAGAGCGAGCGCCGGCACCGCCGAGAGCGCCGTCAGGGCGCCGATCTCCGGGTCGGTGAGGGCGTTGAACCCCCCGATCCCGACGAGGAGGCCGAAGGCGAGCAGGAGGACGACGGCGCGGGCCGACCCGACCAGGAGGCGGTAGAGCGCGACCGCCAGCCCGTCGACCGACGTGCGCTCCTCCCAGGTCGCGATGTCGTAGAGGTCCCTCTCCTCGCCGCTGGCCGCCGCGACCGGATCCTCGCGCTCGCCCTTCTGTGCCATGTCCCACGCGTGGCCGGCCGGGGCTAAGGCGTTGTCGCCTAACCCGGTCGCGGACGCGCCGTCGAACCGCCGGCACTCAAGGGTCCCCGGCCCCAGGGGCCCGTATGCACTTCGACCCGCGCGTCCAGCGGGCGCTCCGCGAGGTCGGCCTCGACGACGGCGACCTCGAACGCGCCTCGGACCTGGTCGCGGAGGCCGTCGACCGCGACGCCGACCGACTGGCAGCGTTCTTCGACGACCACGACGTCCTCTACGCCGACCTCGACCGCGCGCACTCCGCAGGCGAGATAGAGGAGGTACGCGTCGACTACCTCGACCTGTACACCCACGCCGCGGACATCCGGGGCTACCTCCGCTTTGACTCCTGGGGCGTCTACGTCGAGGGCGGCCGCCCCCTCTCGGAGGGCGTGGTCGAACTGACGCTCGGCCCGACGGTCCACGACCGCGTCCGGTTCGCGACCGCGCGAGACGCGCTATGAATGTCCGGGTCCGGGGCGTCTACGCCACCGCGCTCACGCGGGCGTTTCTCGACGCCGACCACGCCGTCGTCCAGCCCTCGGCTCCGATCCGCGAGCGGTTCGCGTCCCCGTTCGCCGATGGCCTCGCGGACGTGCGCGTCGACGCGACCGGCGACCGGCAGGGCGTCGTCGCCGCCGGCGAGGCCGACCCGGTCGCGACGGCCGCGGACCTCCTCGCAGCGCGGGGACTCGACGCGCTCTCGTGGCCGGCCGCCGCGCCGCCGGGCGCCGTCTTCGACGCCCGCGTGACCGCGACCCGGGGCAGCGGCGCGGTCTGTGACCTCGGCCCGGCCGAGGGCTTCCTCCCCTTCGACGCCGCCGACGGGTACGTCGAGGTCGGCGACGACTGCCGGGTCGCAGTCGTCGAACCGGCGCCGCCGTGGGCCGACCGCCTGCCGGAACTCGCCGGGCGAATCCGCGTCCGCGCCGGTCCGGCGACGCTCGTCCGTGGCGAGGAGGGGACGACCGTCGACGGCCGGGGGGACGCCGCCCGCGAACTCGCGCGGATGCTCGACGTCGTCGGGGTCGACCCGCCCGAGGGGTGGGGCCTGCGCCTCGACCGGGCGGCCGCCGACGCCGGGTTGTCGGTCGTGGAGGCGGCCGTCGAGCGGGCCGCGGCGCGCGCGGCGGCGCTCGACCCGGCGCTCGACGACCCCGTCGGCGACCCCGGGCCCGTCGCCCGTCCCCTCGACGCCCGGTTCGTCTGGTTCGGCCGCGAGACGCGGTTCGCGCTCGACGACGAGCGCCGGGCGGTCGTCCCGACGATGCCGGGCCACCACCGGATCAAGGCGGCCTCCCGGGCGGCGTCGGCCGGCGTCGACCTCGCGGAGGCGGTGTGCGGCGACGCGCTCGGCGACGACCCCGCGGACTTCCCGTTCGACGCCGTGACCCGCCAGTTCGGTCCGACCGTGGGCGACCGCATCGCCATCGAGCACGGCAAGCCCGCCGGGCACTCCATCACGCTCGGGCGCGGCGAGGTCGTCGAGCGCGACCCCGGCGGCACCCTCGCGGTCGAGCGGGAGATGACCCCCGGCGGCGAGTACGACGCGCTCGGCGTTCCCCGCGAGGCCGGCGACACCGCGCTGACGAAGGTCCGCGAGGGGCGGTGGTGGTATCCGACGGTCTACCGCGACGCCGACGGCGACCCGAAGGGGACGTACGTCAACGTCTGTACACCGGTCGAGTGCTTCCCCGACGCGGTGCGGTATGTCGACCTCCACGTCGACGTGGTGCGCCACCCCGACGGCCGGGTCGTGCGGGTGGACGACGACGAACTCGACGGGGCGGTCGACGCCGGGGACGTGTCCGAGGCGCTGGCCGACCGGGCCCGGGAGGTCGCGTCGAGCATCGAGACGGCGCTGTAGCGGTGCGGTTCGAAACCGCCGAAGGCGGTCGGCCGGCGCCGGCGGCCGTTCAGAAGTGCTCGGCTGATTCGGTGGCGAACTGGAGTTCGCCGCCCCGGCCGCCCTCGACGGTCTCCTCGCCGTGTTCGCCGGTGCTCGGCACGCGCACCGCCACCGTCTCGACCTCCGGGAAGTCCCGCAGCAGTTCGGCCTTCATGTTGCGCGCCGTGACGTCGCTGACCCCACACCCCGAGCAGGTTCCGCCGAGTTCGACGACCACCTCGCCGGTCTCGGGGTCGGCCTCGCGGACCGCGCTCGTCCCGCCGTGCATCCGGATGATCGGCATCTGGGCGACGAGCCACTCCTCGACTCGCTCGGCCAGGGTCCCCTCCCCGTCGCCGGGATCCGCGTCGGTCCCGTCCCTGTCTACCGCGTCGTCGTCGGTCATCCCCCGACCGTCGGGCACCCACACACGGGTACCTTGCGGTTTCGACGCTCCACCGGGCGGTGAAATAAACCCGACGACGCCCGTGCGCGCCGTCCCCGTCACCACGCTGCCCCGCAACTTTTGCGCCCGGCCCCCCTCCTGACAGTATGCTCGACCCCGACCTCTCGGACCGCGTGGCGCTCGTCACCGGCAGCGCGCAGGGCGTCGGCCGCGCGCTCGCGCTCCGCATCGCCGACGCGGGCGCCGACGTCGTCGTCCATTACCGCACGAGCGAGGCGGCGGCGACCGCGACCGCCGCGGAGGCGCGCGAGCGCGGGGCGACCGCGACCACGGTCGCCGCCGACGTCACCGACCCCGACGCCGTCGACGACCTGTTCGACGCCGTCGAGGCCGACCTGGGCGGCGTCGACGTTCTGGTCAACAACGTCGGCGACTTCGCCCCGCGCCACTGGACCGACCTGACCCACGAGGAGTGGCAGCGGGTCGTCGACACCAACCTCTACGGCACCTACCTCTGCACGAAGCGCGCCCTCCCCGGGATGCGCGACCGGAACTGGGGGCGGATCGTCAACACCGGCTACGCGGGCAGCGAGCGGGCGCTCGCCTACGCGAAGAACTTCCCGTACTTCGTCGCCAAGACCGGCGTCCTGATGTTCACCCGGATGCTGGCCCAGGACACGATGGACGACGGCATCACCGTCAACGCGGTCTCCCCCTACGTCGTCGAGAACTCCGACGAGTTCCCGTCCTCCCTTCCCCGCGGCCGCCCGGCGTCCTACGACGACGTCTGGCAACCGGTCGCGCTCTTCCTCGACGAGGACAGCGGCTACCTCAGCGGGGAGAACGTCGAGGTCGACGGGGGGTGGCTGCCGGAGCGACTCTGACCGGACTACGCGACGTCCGGCGCGTCGTCCTCGACGTCGCGCTTCATCGAGTCGCGCCGCGACTTGGCGTCCCGGCCGGTGACCTCCAGCAGGAACTCGTTTTTCGCGTCGACGGCGTCCTGGGCGGCGTCGGCGTTGCCCTCCGCGATGACGTCCTCGGCCGGTCGCTCCTCGAAGTGCACCGCGAGCCGGTCCTTCTTGCCCTCGTACTCGGCCACGCCGGCGAGCACCTGGTCGAACACCGGGTTGTCGGGCTCTTCGACGACGTGGAGTTCGTGGCCCTCCCACTCGTCGGTTCCCGTGACCTCGCCGAAGTACTCCTCGACCGTTTCCCGCAGATTGGGGGCCTGCTCCTCGATGTACTCCCCCCGGCGCATCTTGTACTCCTTCATCGAACGCCGTTTCGACGGTCGGCGGTTTACCCCTTTCGTCACTCCTCGGCCGCCCGCTCGGCGACGTACCCCTTCCGGCAGTCGGGACAGATGTCGCCCCCACGCAGGGAGCTCTCGGCCGCCGTCCGCGTCGACCCGCAGTTCGGACAGTGCAGTTCGGTCGGCCCGTCGGCGTCCCTCCCTCCGGCCTCGGCCCCGTCGTCGGCGCGGACGAACCCGGGCTCGACCCCCCCGGTCGCGGCCGCCCCCCCGCCTCCGTCCTCGACCGTCGGCGCGAATCCGCCGCCGAAGTCGACGTCCGTCCCCGTGTCGTCGTGGGGGGCCGCGTCGTATCCCTCGTCCGCGGCGTCCGGCGACGGCGTCGGCCATCCGCCCGCCGTGTCGTCGGCGCCCTCGGCGTCGCGCCCGGCGCCATCCTCGTCGACGGGGGTGCTCCCGTCGTCGGAAGCGTCTCCGGCGTCGCCCGCGTCGCCGAGCAGTTCCACGCCGCCCTCCGGTGCCACCTCGTCGGCCGTCCCGGCGGTCCGCTCCGGCTTCGCTGCCGGTTCCGCCTCCATCCCCGCGTCCGCTCCGCCGTTCGCGGGACCCGTCTCCGCGTCTGCCCCGCCGTTCGCGGGACCCGCGCCCGGTTCGTCGGTCGTTTCGGACCCACCCCCATCGTTCCCGCCGTCCGCACCGCCGATGATGACGGCGTCGTCGGTGTCGGGCCCGTCGTCGCCCGGCGTGCCGACCGCCTCGGCGGCCTCGACGAGGCCCCCGGCCGGTGCCGGCTCGGTGCCCTCCCCGTCGGACGCACCGTCGGTCGCCGTCTCGCCGGGCGGACCGGCGTCGTCGCCCCCATCGGTTTCGTTCCCGTCCGGCGTCCCGTCGGGTCGGTCGTCGGTCGCTCCGCCGACGCCGGCCGCTGGCGCGCGTTCGTCGGCCGCCGCGTCGTTGCTCTCGCTCCCGGCGAGTGCGCCGAGCGCCCGGACCTCCTTGTTCTCGCTCACGACCCGCCGCTCCCCGCACCGCCGGCAGTTCTCGACCGTCCGGTAGACCACGACCACCTCGTCGCCCTCCTCGCGGCGCTCGCGTTCGACCTCCCGCTCCCCGAACTCGTGGCCGAGCAGGCACCTCAGTTCCATACCGTTCGGTACGCTGAGCGCGGCAAAAAGCTACCTGCGGCGGCTGACGTGCGTCTGACGCGGGTCAGCCGCCGGGCCGGGTGGCTCGCTCTCGCGGCGGTAACGGTAAACCGCCGCCGCGTCTACCCGTGGGTATGAGAGCCAAGCGCGAGTTCCGCGACCGGCCCGAGACGGAGGTCGCGGTGCTCGACGCGCTCGTCGACCGCGGCGAGGAGGGGATGACGGTCCTCGAGCTCCGTTCGACGGTCGACGAGGACATCGACACCCTCGAGGCGGCGCTGACGTCGCTCACGGAGGACGACCTCATCGACGCCGAACGGGACGGCACCCGGCTCACCATCTATCCCGCCGACCGGGTCGTTCCGGAACCCGAAGACGTCGAGGACCCCGACCGCGGACTGGTCGACATCGTCCGCGACCGTCTCGGCCTCTAGGGGGTTTTGGTCCTCGCCCATCAAGGACGGGCGATGACAGTCGCAGGCGAGATTCACGAGGACCACGGCGTCGCGTTCGAGCACCGCGACGGGCGCCGCGTCGTGGCCCACTACGGCCGTCCGGAGCGGACGCACCTCGCCGTCCGCAACGGCGTGGGCGCCATCGAGATGGACTACGGCGTCGTCGTCGTGGAGGGCGCCGACCGGTACGAGTACGTGGACAACGTGATCACGAACGCCGTCCCGCGGACGGACGGCGAGGGACGCTACGCGCTCGTGTGCGACCCGCAGGGCACCATCGAGACCGACATGTACGTCTACGACGCCGGCGAGCGACTCCTCCTCTTCCTATCGGCCGGGCGTGCCGGCCCCCTCGCGGAGGACTGGGCGAGCAAGGTCTTCGTCCAGGACGTGACCGTGCGCGAGGCCACCGGCGAGTTCGGCGTCTTCGGCGTCCATGGGCCGACATCGACCGAGAAGGTCGCCTCGGTGCTCGACGGCGTTGCCGCGCCCGACCCGGACGACCCGCTCTCGTTCGTCAGGGGCCGGATGCACGACGCGGGCGTCACCGTCGTCGTCGCCGACGCCCCGGTCGGCGAGGAGGGGTTCGAGGTGGTCTGTGCCGCCGAGGACGCGCCGGCGGTCTTCGAGACGCTTCTCACGCGGGGCATGAACGCCGTTCCCTTCGGCCGGCAGACCTGGGAGACGCTCACGCTGGAGGCCGGCACGCCCCTGTTCGCGTCGGAACTGGAGGGTCGCCTCCCCAATGTCTGTGGCGTGCGCAACGCCGTCGACTTCGACAAGGGCTGTTTCGTCGGCCAGGAGGTCGTCTCGAAGGTCGAGAACCGCGGCCGGCCGTCGGCCAGACTCGTCGGCCTCCGCCCCGGGGCCGTCCCCGACGCCGGCGCGACGGTCCGGGCGAACGGCGACCCGGTCGGCGAGGTGACCCGCGCGGCGGACACGCCGAGCCTGGGGGGCCCGGCCGCGCTCGCGGCCGTCGAGTTCGACGCCGCGGACGCGGACCTGGCGGTCGAGACCGACGACGGCACGGTTCCCGCGCCCCAGGTCGCCCTCCCGTTCGTCGAGGGGAGCGCGACCTCGGCCCGCCTGCCGACCTACGCGGCGGAGTAGGCCGCTCGGCTCCCCGCGGTCAGTTCCGCCCGAACCCCAGCATCCGGCGGGCGTGCTCGCGCGAGAACAGCGTCGTGGGGCGGTCCATGTGGACGCCGATTTCGCCGGAGAGCGCCGAGAGCCCGGCCCGCTGGATCGGCTCCGGGAGCGAGTAGGCTCGCCGGATCGCCGCTCCGAGGCGGATCTCCCGCCCGAGTTCGTCGCGCCACGCCCGCTCGTAGTCCCCGAGCGTCGACGGGTCGGCGGGGTCGACGGTTTCGGCAGCGGCGTCGGCCGCGGTCATGCTGTACAGGATGCCGCCGCCGGTGAACGGCTTGGTCTGGCCCGCGGCGTCACCGACGAGGAAGGTCCGATCGCTCACCGTTCGTGCGGACGGGCCCACGGGGATGGGGCCCGAGCAGCGTCGGCTCACGTCGGCGCCGTAGTCGTCGACGAGCGCCTCGAACCGCTCGCTCACGTCGGCGTCGGGCGGCGCGGCCAGCCCGTACTCGACGCCGGCGTCGCCGCGCGGGATGCGCCACGCGAAGAAGCGCGGCGGCGTCAGGTGGACGTCGACGAAGTCGCCGGCGTCCGGATCGTCGTCGAACCCGAGGACCCCGTGGAGCAGTTCGCCCGGGTCGGGGAGGTCGACGGCACGGCGCACCCGCGAGGTCGGCCCGTCACAGCCGGCGACCAGCCGCGCCTCGACGGTGTGCTGCTCGCGGGTCGTCTCGCCCCCCGCTCGCGTTTCCGAGGCCTGGCCCTCGGCCGCGCCTCGCCCGTCCACGCTGACGGTCATCCGCACCCGGTCGTCGCGCTCCTCGACCCCCGTGACGGTGTGGCCCTCGCGGACCTCCGCGCCCGCCGCCCGGGCCGCGTCCGCGAGCGTCCGGTCGAGGCCCACGCGGTCGATGACGTTCGAGACGGGGTCGCGCTTGTAGAACCGGTGGGCCGACGAGTCGGGCCCGCCGACGTGGAACCGGGCGCCGTAGACCTCGTTCTGGAGCAGGCGCTCGCGGGCGCCGTCGGGGGTGTACTCCCAGATGTCGCGGCTGACGTGACCGGAGCACGCGAGCGGGCGTCCCACCTCGCCGCGCTCCAGGGCGAGGACGTCGTGGCCCGCCGCGGCGAACCGGCGCGCGACGCGCGCGCCGGCCGGACCGACGCCCACGACGACGAGGTCGTACATCGGCCGACGCTCCGGGCCGGGACGGTAAGTAGCTTCAGTTTCGCCCCCGGCCCGCGTCGACTGAACCCTCCGTCTCTCCGGCCTTGTGGAGACCCTCGACCGGTGATGGGTTTTAACGACCGTGCTGCATACAGAGCGCGTATCTTGCAGAGCGAGTCAGTCGTGATCAGCTGGTACGTAGCTCTGCTCGAATATCTGTGGCCAAAGCCCCCACAAAACATACATCTATACTGTCCTCCCGTCCCATATGCGGCACTCGGGTGCGATTCTCGCCGCGTCGCTCGTGATTCTCGCCGGGTGCGGCGGGGGTGTGTCGCCATCATCTCCGACTGACGCCGCCCCCGAGACGGGAACAAGCACGTCGACGCCAACCGTCACCCCGACACTGACGAGGACACGGGTTCCGACGGAATGTCACACCCTGACGCCGCCCCCGAACCCCGACAGGATCACCCATCACATTGGGATCAGTAACAACGCGAACCGGTCCTACGAGGTCGCGGTCACGGTGACGGGCAACGCAACGACCAGAACGCGCACGAAAACCATGGAACCGCATTCGGGGTGGGTGGCGATGAACATCACCGAACCCGGAACGTACACCTTGCGCGTCGAGACGGAGAACGGGCCGGAATCAAACGCGACCATCACGCCACCGTACGCAGCATGGCCGACGCGCGCCGACTCGACGAGCATGGTCGCTATCACTCAGAACGGGACCATTACGGTCGAGAACGTCTACGAACCGGTCCTACCGACGCCAGTGTGTTCCTAGACCGTCCTTTCGTTTGGCTGTTCCGCGTTCCGAGAAGGCCGTGATATAGGAGTAGTCTGTCGTGAGCGATACATCCCCCCTATCAACACGCGACTCTTATCAGTTGCTGAGGGTTTCAACAAGACCTCTTCCCGGCGCTCCGACCGTCCGCTCGCACCACTGCCAGCCCCCGACACGTCGTCGCGTCCGCCGGCGCGGCCCGGTTGCCGTTCCGGTGTCATTTCACTCGGTTGATCAAAAAGACCCCCGGCGAACAAAACCGGCGGACGTTTTGCCGGCGGAGAACGGAACGTGCGATAATGGACGAAGGCAAAGCCCTTCCCGCCGAGTCCGCCGGCGTTGGCCCGACGCCGGGCGGGGCGTGTGCGTCGTGAGCACCGTGATCGACGGATGATCTGTCTCGCCTGTGACGACGCCGCGGAGAAGCGCTACGACCTCCGCTTCGAGCGTCGCGACGGCGACGTTCGCGACGTGACGGCGCCGCTCTGTGCGCGGTGCGCGGACGATCTGCTCGCGCGCGACTGGATCGCCCAGCGGGCGGCGTCAGTGATCGGGGACTGAGGCTCCGTCGCGGTCGCCCCCGGCCCGCTCCGGCGGTCGGTCCCCCCGGCGACGGGAGCTGCAGCGTCCCGGCGTCTGCCCGGTCGAGCGGGGTCCATCTCCGCGGTCATCCGCCCGGGGGCGCGACGGGACCGCTTGCGCCGCGCAACCGACCGAGCGCGGCCAGCGCGACGAGCGCGACCGCCGCGCCGGCGGCGAGAGTCGGGAAGGCGAGCGGGTAGCCCGCGGCGTCGAGGGCCGCGCCGAAGACGACCGGCGAGACGACGGTGGTCGTGAACCCGACGAGCGACTGGACCGAGAGCGCGGTCCCGACGCGCTCGTCGGCGACGAGTTCCGTTATCGCCGTCGAGGTCGGGGCGCTGTCCATCGTCAGCGCGGCGCCGTAGACCGCGACGACCGCGAACAGCGCCGGCAGGGGGAGGCCGCCGAGGACGCCGAGCGTCGCCGAGCACGTCCCGCTTATCAGGAGCGCCGCGCCGACGACCCGCCCGCGGCCGAACCGGTCGCTCAGCGTCCCGCCGAGCAGGTTGCCCAGGCCGCCGAGCACGATGACGCCGCCCGCCACCCACCCCGCGACGGTCCCGGCGTTCGCCAGTCCGCCGACCGCCGTCGCGCCGACGAGGTACGCGACGATCCAGTTGCGCATCCCGAACAGCTCCCAGTTGTGAAACGAGTAGACCCCGACGGCGGCGAGGTACGAACGGTTGCGGAGCACGCCGAGGTCGAAGCCGCCGTCGCCGTCGGCCGCCCCGGGCGGGTCCCGGCCCGCGAACAGGACCAGCGGCGCGACGACGAGGGCGCCGACGCTGGTGACCGCCACCGCGGTCCGCCAGCCGAGGCGTGCGGCCACCGACGAGGCGACCAGAAAGGAGAGCCCTGCGGCGGTGGAGTAGGTCCCGACGTAGACCCCCATGGCGCGCCCGCGACCCGCCGGGGGGTACCAGCCGGTCACGAAGCGCATCCCGGGGACGTACACGCCCGCCATCCCGAGGCCGGAGACGAACCGGAGCGCCGTCCCGACGAGGAACCCGTCCGCCAGGAGGCCGAAGGCGAGACTCGCCGCGCCCGCGACGGTCGCGCCCCCCGCGATGACCGCCCGCGCCGACCGCCGGTCGGCCAGCGCCCCCATCGGTACGACCGCGAGCAGGTAGCCCGCCTGGAAGGCCCCGAAGACGACGCCGGCGCGCAGGCCGGAGAGCCCCCACGCCGCGACGACGCGGGGAAGGACCGCGGAGTAGTTGAACCAGACCAGCACCGAGAGGAAGAGCGCGGCGCTAGCGACGGCAAGCATCCGGCGGCGACCCCCGCGCTCGTCGCTCACCGTTCCGCCGGACGCCGCTCCGTCACTTATACCCGGGGCTCGCGGCGCGGCCTGCCGGCGGTGGACGGGCCGGACCCGGGCCCGGGCCCACAATCCCGCTCCGACTGCGACGACACGTCAGTCGTCGCCGGTCGCCTCGCGCTCCGCGCCGCCCCCCTCCGTCGGCGTCCCGTCGGCCTCGGCCGCGTCGCCCGCACCGACCACGAACTCGTCGCCGTACCGCTCGGCGCGCGGGCCGGTCAGGTCCACGTCCGGCAGGAGGTCGCGGAGGTAGCGCCCGGTGTGCGAGCCCTCCGTCCGGGCCAGGTCCTCGGGGGGTCCGGTCGCCACCACCTCGCCGCCGCCGGCGCCGCCCTCCGGCCCGAGGTCGATGACGTGGTCGGCGTTCTTCACGAGGTCGAGTTCGTGCTCGATGACGACGACGGTGTTGCCCGCGTCGACCAGGCGGTGGAGCACGTCGATCAGTTTCCGCTCGTCCTCCGGGTGGAGCCCGGTCGTCGGCTCGTCGAGCAGGTAGAGCGTGTCGCCGCTGTCGTGCTTGCCCAGTTCCTCGGCGAGTTTGATCCGCTGGGCCTCGCCGCCCGACAGCGTCGTCGAGGGCTGACCGAGGCGCATGTAGCCCAGGCCGACGTCCTCCAGCAACTCCAGCCGCCGCCCGATCCGGGTGTCGGCCTCGAAGAAGTCGTGGGCCTCGCTCACGCTCATCTCCAGGACGTCCGCGATGGTCTTCCCCCTGAACTCCACGTCGAGCGTCGCGTCGTTGTACCGGTCGCCGCCACACTCCTCGCAGGGGACGTGCACGTCCGACAGGAAGTTCATCTCGATTTTCACCCTCCCTTGCCCCCCACACTCCTCGCAGCGGCCGCCCTTCACGTTGAAGGAGAAGCGACCCTTGTCGTAGCCCCGGCGGGTGGCGAGGTCGGTCTCGGCGAACCGCTCGCGGACGTGGTCGAAGACGCCCGTGTACGTCGCGGGGTTCGACCGCGGCGTGCGCCCGATCGGCGACTGGTCGATGAGCCGGACGTTCTCGATTTCCCCTTGCCCTTCGATGGCGTCGTGGTCGCCGGGATCGACCGACGTGTTGTCGTTCATCCGCCGGGCAAGCCCCTTGTACAGGACGTCGTGCATCAGCGTGGACTTGCCGGACCCGGAGACGCCGGTGATGGCGACGAACTGGCCGAGCGGAATCGACACGTCCAGGTCGGCCAGATTGTGCTGGCGTGCGCCGCGCACGACGAGTTCGCCGTCCGCGTCGCGGCGCTCGTCGGGGACGGGAATCGCCCGCCGGCCGGCGAGGTAGTCGCCCGTGATCGACTCGTCGCAGGCCATCACCGTCTCGGCGTCGCCCTGCACGACGACCTCGCCGCCCTCCTTGCCCGGGCCGGGACCCATGTCGAGGATGGTGTCGGCGCGGCGCATCGTCTCCTCGTCGTGTTCGACGACGAGCAGGGTGTTGCCCAGGTCGCGCAGGCCCTCGAGGGTGTCGAGCAGGCGGTCGTTGTCCCGCTGGTGGAGGCCGATGGAGGGCTCGTCGAGGACGTAGAGCACGCCGACCAGGCCGGAGCCGACCTGGGTGGCCAGCCGGATGCGCTGGGACTCGCCGCCGGACAGGGTCGCGGCCTCGCGGTCGAGCGTGAGGTATTCGAGGCCGACCTCCTCCATGAACCCGAGGCGAGCGCGGATCTCCTTCAGGATCTCCTCGGCGATGGTCCGGTCGCGCTCGCTCAGTTCCGCTTCGAGGCCCTCGAAATGGTCCAGCGCGTCGCCGATGCTCAACTGGTTCACCGCGGTGATCGGCGTCCCGGCGACGAGCACGGAGCGCGACTGGGGCTTGAGGCGCGTGCCCTCACACGCCGGGCAGGTGGTGACCGCCATGTAGTCCTCGATGTGCTCGCGGGTCGACTCGGAGTCGGTCTCGACGTGGCGGCGTTCGAGGTTGGGGATCACGCCCTCGAAGCGCTTCTCCTTCCGGCGGACGCCGTTTTTCGTCTGCCGCTGGAAGACGACCTGCTCGTCGGTGCCGTAGAGGAACGCCTCCCGGACCCCGTCGGGGAGGTCCGCGAACGGCGTGTCGAGCGAGACGCCGAAGTGCGCGGCGACGGCGTCCAGGCGCGTCCGGTAGTACGACCGCGAGTACGACCACGGCTCGAACACCTCCCGCAGCGGCTTCTCCGGATCCTGAACGACGAGGTCCCCGTCGACCTCCTTCGTCGCCCCGAGGCCCTCGCACTCGGGACAGGCGCCGTGCGGCGAGTTGAAGGAGAAGGAGCGGGTCTCGATTTCCGCGAAGTCGATGCCGCAGTGGGTGCAGGCGAGGTCTTCGCTGAACTCGGCGACGAGGCGGTCGTCCGCCGCGTCGTCGTCGTCGCCGTCCGCCCCCGAGAGGTCGCCGGTCGAGCGCGCCTCGGTGAAGTCGACGGCCTCCCCCGGCGGGTCGGGCAGGATCACCTTCAGCACGCCGTCGGCCTCGTCGAGGGCGGTCTCGACGGAGTCGACGATCCGCGGCCGGTCCTCCGTCCGGAGTTTCACCCGGTCGACCACCACGTCGACCGTGTGGTCGTAGTTCTCGTCGAGGTCGGGCGGCCCGTCGGCCAGGTCGTGGGGTTCGCCGTCGACCTCGACGCGGGCGTACCCCTCGCGCAGGAGGTCCTCGAACAGGTCGGCGAAGGCGCCCTTCTGGTCGCGGACGACCGGGGCACAGAGCTTCGCCCGCGTCCCGTCGGGCAGGGCCAGCAGGCGCTCGACCATCTGGCCGGCGCTCTGCTCGCCCACCTCTCGCCCGCATTCGGGGCAGTGGGGCGTCCCGACGCGGGCGTACAGCAGGCGGAGGTAGTCGTGGAGTTCGGTGACGGTCCCGACCGTCGAGCGGGGGTTGTTGGCGGCGTTCTTCTGGTCGATGGAGATGGCGGGCGAGAGCCCCTCGACTGCCTCGACCTGGGGCTTGTCCATCTGCCCCAGGAAGTTGCGGGCGTACGCCGACAGGGACTCGATGTAGCGGCGCTGGCCCTCGGCGTAGACGGTCTGGAACGCGAGCGAGGACTTCCCCGACCCGGAGAGTCCCGTGACGACGGTGAACTCCTCCCGGGGGATCGAGACGTCGAGGTCCTCGAGGTTGTTCTCCTCGGCCCCGCGAACCTCGATGCGGTCCGTTGCCATTACCTGCGGGTGGGACCGGGCCCGTGAAACGCTGTCGGTCGCGGACGGGCGCGGGTCGCGCGGGGGTCGGCTCCGCCGGCGGACGGTGGTCGGATGCCGGAACGGACGGCGGTCCGACGCGCCGGGCGAACGACATCGCCGGGGGTCGCCGGCGGGCGCGCCCCGACGCGTGCCGGTCCGGACTAGCTCACCCCTGGCCGCTCAGCTTCTCCCGCGCGACGGTCAGCCCCGTCGGCACGATGATGAGCTGGTCGTCGCCCTTCTGGACGATGTCGCCGTCGACCTCGCGGGCCACCTGCCGGAGGTCGTCGATGATGTGCTCCACGGTGTTGTCGTTCACCCGGAGCCGCGTGATGTCGGCGATCACGATGTCGCCGTCGTAGACGGCGTCCTTGATCGGGATGACGTCCTGCTGTTCGCTGATCTCGGCGATGTGGACTGTCATGCCGGCGTCGCCACGGGCGGTGTCGACGTCGTCGAGGTCCAGTTCGACGTAGTCCTCGGTGCTCCGCTCTCCGCCGGAGCCGAGGATCTTGCTCATGATGCCCATAGAGGTACAGCGACCAGCGAGCAATTAGTTCTTGTGTCGGACGGGAGTCAGACTTCCGACGTTTTTCCGGGGCGCGCTGCCGTCCGCTCCGCCGTCCGCGTCAGACGTCGAACTCGTACAGGTCGTCGCCGACGTGGTGGACGGACTCGACGACCCGGCCCTGGTCGCCGGGCATCTCGTCGCCGGGCACGAGCGCACGCCCGATCGCGAGCACCTTGCCGTGGGTCTCCTCCGCGATGGCCACCAGGTCGCCCGCCTCGATCTCCTCGTCGGCGTCGACGATTCCCGGCCGCATCACGTCGGCGCCGTCGCTCACGAACGAGACCGCGCCCTCGTCGACGGTGACGACGTGCCGCTCCGGCGGGTAGCGGTTCGCGCCCCGGACCGTGAGGAACGGCTCCCCGTCGACGTAGCGGACGGCGGGTTCGCCGTCGACCAGCACGAGGTCGACCGACGTGCCCTCCAGTTCGACGAACTCGTAGGTGTCGCCGTCCAGGTCGACACCGAGGGCCTCGGAGAGCCGGTCCTCCAGGTCCCGGATCTCGTCACTTCGCAGGTGGTGACGTGACGTGACGCGCATACCGGCCCTGCGCGCGACGGCGGGATAAATCGCGTGCCTCCGTTCGTCGGCGTCTCGTCGCGCGTGGGCGAGAAAACGCCCCCCACCCTCCGTTCCGGGACGGCGGCGGCCTCGGGGCGGTCGCGGTCGGCCGGGCCCCGGTCGCGTCTGACGGGGTGACAAACGCTAAGTGATCGTAGCGCAATCCTCCGCCCATGTGGGGTTCCCGGAAGGACCGGGAGCGGGACGAGATCGTCTGCATCGCCTGCGGGGCCTCGGTCAGCCGCACGGAGGCCCGGGAGTACGACAAGCAGGGCGACCGCTGGGACCGCCACGGCAAGGAGTTCGAGCATCTCTGCAAGTCCTGCTACCGCGACCTCTGCCACCAGCCACGCGACGAACTCGAGGAACTGCTCGTCGAAATCGAGGAGGACGACCCCGACCTCGGCCGCGCGGAGTTTCTCGCCCAGTACGTCGGGGCCGTCGAGGAACGCTACGGCTCACAGCGGGAGCGGTGACGCGGAACGCGGCGGGTGCGTGGCCGTGCGGATGCGCGCGTTCCGGCGACCGTCCCCTATCCGGCCGGCCACGCGGTCCGACCGTCCCGTGTCCCCGACACGACTAACTGCCCCCACCGTCCATCTCTCACTATGTCGGACGACGCCGACGCCCAGGCGCAGGCCGGGACGGCCGAGGGCCAGGGACCGGTCGAGATCACGCCGGAGACCGCCCGCCGCATGGGGGCGAAACGCGAGGAGCTGTTCGAGGAGTTCGGGGTGCGCGACGAGTTCCCGCCCGAGGTGTTGCGCGAGGCGCGCGAGCGGACCGAGGGGGTCGAGGACGAGATCGACGCGGCGGTCGCCGACCGGCGCGACCTCCGGGACCTCACCGCGTGGACGACCGACCCGGCGGACGCCCAGGACTTCGACGACGCGATCAGCGTCGCCGAGACCGAGGAGGGCTACCGGCTCTGGGTCCACATCGCCGACGTCTCCCACTACGTCCACCCCGAGTCACGGATGTGGGAGGAGGCCGTCGAGCGGGGCAACACCGTCTACCTGCCCGCCTACACCGTCCACATGCTGCCGCCCATCCTGGCCGAGACGGTCTGCTCGCTCGTCCCCGACGAGCCCCGCCTCGCCCACACCGTCGAGATGACCCTCGACGGGGAGACGCTCTCCTTCGAGGAGGTCGACATCTACAAGTCGGTGATCCGCTCGAACGAGCGGCTGACCTACGCCCAGTGCGAGCGGCGCCTCGACGACTCCGACGCCCCCCTCCACGACGAGAACGCCCTCGCGTACGAACTCGCCGAGCGGATGCACGAACAGCGCAAGGAGGACGGCTCGCTCGTCCTCAACCCCCGCCGGGACCGCGCCCACACCATCATCGAGGAGTGCATGCTGAAGGCCAACAAGGCCGTCA
>JBDGQA010000046.1:0-25670 GCA_042219325.1 Haloferacaceae archaeon
TCCTCTTCGACCAGATCGAGGCGAGCCCGGGCGAGACGGTGGTAGCACCGGGAGCATCCTGCCGCACCCAACTCGGCGACGAGTACCGGGAATCAGTCCCCCACCCCGTCGAGAAACTCGCCGCCGCCATCGACTGAACCGGGATGTCCGCCTCCAGTCGGGGGGTGCTACTCGTAGGCGTCCGCCACCGCCGCGAGCAGCGCCGCGACGGACTCGGCGTGCGCGAGATGGGAGCGGCAGTCGCAGTCCGACGAACCGAACCCGGACACGGGCCCCGCCGGGAGGGCCCGGGCCACGTCGCACTCGCGGTCAGCGCCGGGGTGGGCGTGGACGGCGACGAGGTCGGTCGCCGGGTGGCCGTTCAGGTAGTCCACGTGCCAGTGTCTGGCGTCGTGGGCGCCGGTCGCGACGCGGCGGTGGCGGTCGACGCGGGCGAAGCCGCCGGTGCCGAGCGCACTGCCGGTGTACGCGTACGCGCCGGCGGGGAAGTCGTGCGTGCCGAGCGCCCCCACCTCGCCCGACGTCGGCGCCGGGAGTTCGAGGAGCAGGGTGTACGTGCCGCCGGTCCCGTCGCGCGTCGGCACGGCCGGCCGACGTCCACCGGACGCGGAGTCCATGCCGGCACGAGAACGGCGGGGAACAAAACGCCGACGGAGGGAGGTTAGGGCGTCCGAAACCGACAGGTACTTTAGGCCGTCCTAAAACCTGAGAACGATGACAGCGGACGTCTGCGTCGTCGTGCCGACGATACGGGAGTACGAGTGCATGCGGTCGTATATCGCCAACGCCCGGGACCACGGATTCGATACGGACCGGCTGTTCGTCTGCCTGGTGACCGAGGACTTCTGTGACATCGACGAGATGGCGGCCATGCTCGACGACCTGGGGGTCGAGGGGGCGGTGTTCGGTGGGAGCGAGCGCGAGCAATGGATGGAGGACCAGGGAGTCGGCGAATACACGCACCTGATTCCCGAGGCCAGCCACGCCCAGACGAGTTTCGGCCTGCTCTACCTGTGGGCCAACGACTTCGAGTACGGCGTCTTCATCGACGACGACACCCGACCGATGGACGACTGGGACTTCTTCGGGCGACACCTGCGGAACCTCGACTACGAGGGGCCGGTCGAGATGGTCGGGTCGGACGAGCGGTGGGTGAACGTGCTGTACCAGAACTACGACGAGCACGGTCTGTACCCCCGCGGATACCCGTACGGGGCGATGGACGAGACGGTCAGCACCCGGCAGGGGCGGGCGACGGGCGTGGTGGCCTCCCAGGGCCTGTGGACGAACGTCCCCGACCTGGACGCGGCCCGCATCCTGAACGACGGGGATCTGCAGGGCCAGGCCCGGACGCGAACGACGGCCGAGGACTACGACGAGGAGTTCGTCGTCGAGTCGGGGGACTACCTCACCGTCTGTTCGATGAACCTCGCGTTCGAGCGGGAGGTGGTGCCCGCCTTCTATCAGCTCCCGATGGACGACAACGCGTGGGACGTCGGCCGATTCGACGACATCTGGAGCGGCGTGTTCCTCAAGCGCGCGGCCGACATCCTCGACAAGCAGGTGCTCTCGGGGTATCCCCTCTGCCGGCACGACAAGGCCCCGCGGCCGACGTTCGACGACCTGCGGGCCGAGGCGCCGGCGCTGGAACTGAACGAGCACATCTGGCGGGTGGTCGACGACGTCGGCGACGACGCCGACAGCTTCGCGGCGGCCTTCGCCGCCATGGCCGAGGCCCTGGCCGAGGGCGACTTCGACGAGTGGGCCAACGGCGACTTCCTCAACCACGTCGGGCGGTACATGCGCGACTGGCTCGACTGCCTCGACCGCCTGGCGCCCGTCGAGCGACCCGCGGTGGCGGCGGCGAACCGGTGACCGTCGGGCCGTAGCGGACCATCGGCCTCGCGGTCGCCGAATCACAACCGTTTTGTATTTTTAGCCGGGCCTAAATCCCATGGAGCGAAGCCGTCGGCAGTTCCTGCAAGCGGCCGCAGCCGGAGCGACCGTCGGTGTCGCCGGCTGCTCGAATCTCACGGGAAACGGACCGAGCGATTCGAGGGGTGCAGGGGAGGTCGAGATACCCGCGCTCGACACGTTCCGGGGGTCCGGAGCGCTCGTCGAGGGGCGGCCGGCGCCCGGCGGGACGTCGATCGAGGAGCTCCCCGACCTGTCGGGGACGCTCAACCTCTACATCGGTGGCGGTGAGGGAGGGATCTACTTCCGGTTCGTCGAGATGCTACAGGAGATCTACCCCGACTTCGAGGTCTTTGCGAACAACGCCTCGTCCTCGTCGCTGGCCCAGACCATCGTCGAGGAGGTCGACGCCGGCTCCCCGCAGGCCGACGTCTTCTGGTCCATCGACGCCAGTTCGCTCGGGTTCGTGGCGGACAACGACGCGTACGAACCCCTGCCCGACGAGGTGGTCTCCCCCGTACCCGCCGACTTCCGGGGCGAGGACAACGCGTGGGTCGGCGTCGCGGGCCGCGCGCGCAGCGTCCCGTACAACCCCAACCGGGTGAGCGCCGACGCCATCCCGAACAAGGTCCGGGAGTTCCCGGACACGGACGCCCTCAGGGGGACGATGGGCTGGGCGCCGACCTACGGCGCGTTCAAGTCGTTCGTGACGGCGATGCGGATCCTCCGGGGGCGGGAGCCGACCCGCCAGTGGCTCGTGTCCCTGCGGGAGGCGGGAACCCAGCGCTTCCCGAACGAGTTCGTCGTCTCCCAGCGGGTCGCCGACGGGGCGCTGGCGGCGGGCTTTGCCAACCACTACTACGCGATGCGCGTGCGGAACCAGCGGCCCGAGGCCCCGATCAAACTCGCGTTCACCGAGAGCGACGCCGGGGCGCTCGTCAACGTCGCCGGCGCGCTCCGGATCAAGGGCACGGAGAAGGACGAACTCGTGAACAATTTCGTCAGGCATCTCCTGTCGTCCGAGGCCCAGGAGTTCTTCACGACCGTCAGCTTCGCGTATCCGATGATTCCCGAGGTCGCGCCCGTCGGGGACCTCCCGACGATCGACCAGCTGAACCCGCCGGACATCGACCTGTCGAAGCTCTCGGACATCGAGCCGACGCTCGATCTCATGCGGGACGCCGGCGTCCTTGGATGAGTATTCGGGACCGGCTCGCGGCCCTCGGCGACCGCATCGCGGAGGACGACCCGACGGCCGCCGGGACGGGGCTGACGCTGCTCGCCGCGGCCGTCGCCGCGCTCCTGGTGCTTCCGCTCGGGTGGCTCCTGGTCGACGTGCTCGACCTCGGCACCCGCGCGTTCGGACTCACGGTGGCGCCCGCGACGCTCCGGGTGCTCCTCCGGAGCGTCGGGCTCGTCGCCGTCGTCACCGCCGCGAGCGTCGCGGTCGGCGTCCCGCTGGCGGTGCTCACCGTCCAGGGGAGCCTCCCGTTCGGCCGGTTCTGGACCGTCGTCGCCGCGCTACCGCTCGCCGTCCCGAGCTACCTCGGCGCGTTCGCTGCCGTCTCGGCGTTCGGCCCGCGGGGCGCGCTGGCGAACGCCCTGGCACCCGTCGGGATCGAGAGCATCCCGACGATCTACGGGTTCACCGGCGCCGCGATCGTGCTCACGTTCTACACCTACCCGTACGTCTTCCTCACGACCCGGGCGTCGCTGCTCTCGCTGGACGCATCGCTCGTCGAGGCCGCCCGCACGCTCAACGCCAGCCGGCTCGAGGCGTTCCGGCGGGTCACCCTCCCGCAGATCGCCCCGGGGATCGCCGCCGGGGCGCTCCTCGTCGCGCTCTACACCCTCTCGGACTTCGGCACGCCGAACATCATGCGCGTGGAGGTGTTCACCCAGTTCATCTACGCCAGGTACAACGCGTTCATGCGCGACTACGCGGCGCTCCTGTCGCTCCAGCTCTTTGCCGTCACGGCGGTGATCCTGGCCATCGAGTCCCGGATCGGCGTCGACGAGTCGGGGGCGTACGCGAGCAGCGGCAAGCGGGGCGGCGCCGACCTCGAACTGGGTGCGTGGCGGTACCCGGCGACGCTGCTCCCGGCGGGGGTCGGCCTGATCGCGATCCTGCTGCCGGTCGCCATCTTCGGGATGTGGCTCGTGCGCAGCGGCCCCGGCTACGCCGGCGGGACCATGGCGTTCTCGTGGTCCTACGGGATGAACTCGGTCTACGTGGCGCTGCTGGCGGCCGGGGGGTCCATCCTCGTGGCGCTGCCGGTCGCGCTGCAGTCGGCGGGGGCCGACTCGCGGCTGGCCACCCTCGCGGACCGTGCCCCGTACGTGGGGTACGCGACCCCGGGAATCGTCCTCGCCATCGCCCTCGTGAGCTTCAGCCTGGACGTCGTGCCGGGGCTGTACAAGACGATTCCGCTGCTCGTGTTCGCCTACGTGGTCCGGTTCGTCCCCCAGGCCATCGGGTCGATCCGGACGTCGACGCTCCAGGTCGACCGTCGACTGGTCGAGGCGGCCCGGACGCTCGGGCGGTCACGACTGAGCGCCTTCCGTGCGGTGACGCTCCCGCTGATCCTGCCGGGGATCGCGACGGGCGCGGCGCTCGTCTTCCTCACGACGATGAAGGAACTCCCCGCGACCCTCCTCCTGCGACCGCTGCGGTTCGACACCCTCGTGACCTACATCTGGCGCGTCCAGGAGGCCGGGCTGTACGGCCGGGCGGCGATCCCGGCGCTCGTCCTGATTCTCGTCTCCGGACTGTCGATGGCGGTCATCCTGGCCCAGGAGAGGAACGGCGGCCACAGCGGATGAGCCGAACCGTGTCGACGTCGACCACGAGCGGTACGGCACAGGTACGGGGAGGAGGAGCCGGGCGCGACGCCCGCGGGGCGTCGACGGCCACGGAGTGAGCAGCCGTGCGACGACGCACCGCGAGGGTTGCCACGGCGACGGTCGCCGTACTCGGCGCGGTCGCCGTGTGGTTCGTCTCGGTACGGGTCTTCCCCTACCACTCGCTGAACCACGACGAGGGGGTCTACCTCCAGCAGGCCGCGATGCTGCTGGAGGGGCAGCTTGCTCTCAGGCCGCCGGTCGAGGACGTCTTCCGCCCCTGGTTCTTCGTCGAGGACGGGGACCGCCTGTATCCGAAGTACACGCCGGTGCCCGCCGCCGTCTTCGCGCTCGGGCGCCTGCTGGGGGGGAACCGACTGATACTCGCCGTGATCGCAGCGGGCAACCTCGCGCTGGTCGCCGGCGTCGTCCGCGAGGCGTTCGACCGGGGGACCGGTCTGCTCGCCGCCGTCTTCGTCCTCGCCTCGCCGCTGTTCCTGCTCGACTCCGCGGTCTTCCTCCCGTACGCGCCCACGACGCTCCTGAACCTGTCGTTCGCGTACGCCTACCTCCGCGCCGACCGGGACGACGACGGGCGGTGGGCGGCGGGCGCCGGCGCGGCGGTCGGTCTCGCCTTCTTCGCCCGGCCATACACCGCCGTCCTGTTCGCCGCGCCGTTCGTCGTCCACGCCCTCTGGACGCTGTACGAGAACCCGCACGGGGCGCTGCCGCGACAGGCCACGACCGCGGCCCTCGGCCTGGCCGGCGTCGTCGTCACCCTCGCCTACAACGCCGCGATGACCGGATCGCCGTGGCTGTTCCCCTACCAGGCCTTCGCCCCGCTCGACGGCCTCGGGTTCGGCCAGCGCCGCATCCTCAATCACGAACTGGTCTACACGCCCGAACTGGCGTTGCGCGCCAACGCGAGGGTGGTCGGACTCTTCGTCACGGAGTGGATCGCGGGGGGGCTCGCGGGGGCGGCCCTCGCGGTCGGCGGCCTCGCGGTCGTCGCCCGGCGCGGCCCGTCGGCCCGGCAGGCGGCCCTCGCGGGGGTGGTGGTCTCCGTCGTCGTCGGCAACGTCTACTTCTGGGGGAACGTCAACATCCTCGGCGACCTCGACCGGACCGGGGACGGCCTCGTCGCGGTCCTCGGGCCGTACTACCACTTCGACCTCCTGGTGCCGACCGCGGCGTTCGCCGCCGTCGGGGCGCGCCACGCCGGCCGCACCGTCCGTCGAACCGTCGACCGCCACCTCGACCCGCGAGCGGCCCGGGTCGCGCTCGCGCTCGCACTGCTCGTGGGGGCGAGCGCGTTCGGGGGGATCACGGCCGGCAACGCGCGCGGACACGTCGCGGAGAACATGGAGGTGACGAACACCTACGAGACGGCCTACGAGCCGTTCGACGGGGGGCCGCCCCGCGACTCGGTCGTCTTCCTCCCGACGCCGTACGGTCCCTGGCTCAACCACCCATTCCAGCCGCTGCGGAACGACCCGGGCTTCGACGGCCGGGCCGTCTACGCCCTCGACGACCGGCCGTTCGCCGTCGCGGACGCGTTCCCGAACCGGACCCTGTACCGGTACGTCTATCGCGGGTCGTGGGCGCCGTACGCCGGGTCGCCGGACGCGGCCCGCCTCCGGCGGGTGCGCGACGTCTCCGGGGCGGAAGTGCGGCTGGGAACGACCGTCGGCGTCCCGGAGCGGGCGGCCGGGGTCACGGCTCGGGTGGCGACCGACGACGGGGTGGCCTACTACACCGCGCAGTCGCTCCCGGACGCGCTCTCGATTCGGCTCCGGATAGCCGACGGGCGCGTGCGGGTCGGGGGCGACTTCCGCCAGATGGGGAACGGAACCGTCGCCGTCGGGGGCCGGGACGTCGTCAGGCTGAGCGTGTTCGTCGACTCCGGCCACAGCAGCGCCTTCACCTACCGCCTCGACCTCCCGGTCGTCGTCGACGGCGGGGTGCGCGCGCTCTCCCCGCGGATCGACCGGTGTCTCAGCGCCCGCGACTGCGGGGACGGGACGGCGTACGTCCCCGAGTCGGCGCCGGACGGCGTGTTCGTACGGACCGAACTGGTCGCCGAGGACCCAAACGCATAAGTTTAGCTTGACCTAAAAACGCGCGGATGAGGCTCACGCGACGCGACGCGGTGGCGGCGCTGGCGGCTGCCGGCGTCGCGGGAGCGGCCGCGGCGCTTTCCGGCGGCGGGTCGGAAACTGCGGGGGCGGAGCGGGTGCTGACCGACGGCGAGGTGGCGACGCTCGTCGCGGCCGCCGAGGTGCTCTATCCGTCGGCGGTCGAGGACGTCGACCGGTTCGTCGAGCGGTACGCGCGGGGACGGGCCGCGGACCGGCCGGACCACGCGGCGGGCATCGCCGACGCGGTCGGCTACCTCGACGAGTACGCCCGGGCGTGGCACGACCGGACGTTCGCCGCGCTCGACCCCGACGCCCGGGAGGGGACCCTCCGGCGAATGGGCGCCGACGGCGTCGACCCCGACCCGAGCGGCGAGGACGTCGAGCGCGTCCGGTACTACGTCGTCAACGAGTTGCTGTTCGCGCTGTACACGACGCCGACCGGCGGAGCGCTGGTCGGAATCGAGAACCCGCAGGGACATCCGGGCGGGACCGAGAGCTACCGGCGGGGGCCCCGGCCGTGAGCGGCACCGTCGACCGGACGCCCTCCGAGCGGGTCGACGTCTGCGTCGTCGGAGCGGGCCCCGCGGGGGCGCTGGTCGCCCATCGCCTCGCCGAGAGCGGCCACGACGTCGTCGTGCTGGAGGCCGGTGAGCGGTTCGACGACGCGGACCGGCTCGAACGGATGGAGCGGACGATCCGACCCGCCCACGCCCCCACGTCGGTCTGGGACATGGGCGGGGAGCGCGACGCGTACACCTCCTCGGGGGCGTGGTTCTATCCCCTCAACCGCGCCCGCGTCAAGGGCGTCGGCGGCTCGACGCTGCACTGGCAGGGAATGGTGATGCGGCTCCACGAGGGCGACTTCGAGACCCGGTCCCGGTACGGGGTCGGACGGGACTGGCCCATCGACTACGCCGACCTGCGGCCCTACTACGCGCGGGCGGAGACGGCGCTCGGCGTCGCGGGGGCCGACGACAACCCCTTCGGACCGCCCCGCGAGGAGCCGTTCCCGATGTCGGCCTTCCCCCCCTCGTACAGCGACTCCATCTTCGCCGAGGCCTGTGAACGGCTGGGAATCGCGATGCACTCGGTGCCGAACGCGCGCAACGCCGAACCGTACGACGGCGCGTCCGAGTGCGTCGGCTACGGGACGTGCAAGCCGGTCTGTCCGTCGGGGGCGAAGTACGACGCGACACGTCACGTCGAGAAGGCGGAGGCCGCCGGCGCGCGGGTGCTCGACCGGGTCCCGGTCCAGCGGCTCGAACACGACCGGGCGGGCGAGACTGTCGAGGCGGCGGTCTACGCGACGCCGAACGGCGAGACGCACCGGCAGGAGGCCCGCCAGTTCGTCGTCGCCTGCGGCGGCGTCGAGACGCCGCGCCTGCTGCTCCTCTCTGCGTCCGGGACGTACCCCGACGGGCTCGCGAACTCGAGCGGTCTCGTCGGGCGGTACTTCATGGAGCACCTGTTCGCGGGGACCGGCGGCGCCGTCGACCGGCGGACCCGACAGAACCACGTTGGCTTCCTCACGAGCGAGACCCACCAGTTCTACGACGACCCGGCGCGGGGGACCGACCGGGGCGTCCCGTCGGCGGACGCCGACCGGTCCGACCTCGGGAGCATCAAACTGGAGTTCTTCAACTACGCGGGGCCGTCGCCGGTGGAGGTCGCCCTGGGAAGCGAGGCGTGGGGCGACGACCTCCTCGCGACGCTCCGGGACGCCTACGGCAACAGCATCGGGATGGGGGGACTCGTCGGGCAACTCCCCGAGAAGGGCAACTACATCGACCTCGACCCGTCGACGACCGACGACCACGGCAACCCCGTCCCCGACGTCCACTGGCGCGTCGACGCCCGGACCCGACGGACGATCCGGCGCGCGAACGAGATCCAGCGGGCGGTGCTCGCCGACCTCGACGCCGAGATCACGTGGCAGGTCGGCCCGGGGGAGACGGGGCCGGCGTTCCACCACATGGGGACGACGCGGATGGGCACGGACCCCGAGGAGAGCGTCGTGAGCCCGCGGATGCGGACACACGACCTCGACAACCTCTGGATTGCGGGGAGCAGCGTGTTCGTGACGAGCGGCGCGATGAACCCGACGCTGACCATCGCGGCGCTCGCGATCAAACTGTCGGACCACCTCCGGGAGGCGCTATGACGCACACGATCCGGACGGCCGGGACCCCTGCTCGCCGCCGGCCGGTGGCCCCCGTTCCGGAACGCGAGGAGGGACCAACGACGAGCGCAGCGGCGGCGAGGGGCGGTGGGACGGCCGATAACGACGGATACTTTGGCTCCGCCGTCGTACCGCTCGCCATCCTACCCGTCGCACTCGGACCCCCGGCACCCGCGATCCGGCCACAGGAGGGAGACGATGTCAGATAACTCACTCACGCACGACGGCGAATCGCTCACGCACGACGAACGGGAGGCACAGAGCACGACGCGGAACCGGGTCGACGACGGCGACGCCGAGACGGTCGTCCGCACGGCGGGACTGGTCGGTGGCGACGCGGAACCGCGTGGCGGGGGCGACACCGAGACCGTCCTCGAACTCGACAGCGTCACGAAGGGCTACGGCGACGAGTCGGTCATCGACGGACTCGATCTGTCGGTCGAGGAGGGCGAAATCGTCACCCTCCTCGGCCCGTCGGGGTGCGGCAAGACCACCACGTTACGCCTGATCGCCGGCCTCGAACGCCCCGACGGCGGGACCGTCCGGTTGCGCGGCGAGACGGTCTCGGGCCCCGGGACCCACGTTCCGCCCGAGGACCGCGGCGTCGGCGTCGTCTTTCAGGAGTTCGCCCTGTTCCCCCACCTCACCGCGGCCGAGAACGTCGCCTTCGGCATCCAGGACCGGCCGGCCGAGGAACGCGAGCGCCGGGTGGCGGACCTGCTCGACCTCGTCGGCCTCGCCGACCAGGGCGACTCCCGGCCCGACGAACTCTCCGGCGGGCAACAGCAGCGCGTGGCGCTCGCGCGCTCGCTCGCCCCCGAACCCGAGATTCTGCTGCTCGACGAGCCGTTCTCGAACCTGGACGTGGACCTGCGGATCGAGATGCGCGAGGAGGTCCGGCGCATCCTGAAAGAGACCGGCGTCACCGCGATGTCGGTGACCCACGACCAGGAGGAGGCGCTGTCGATCAGCGACCGGGTCGCGGTCATCAACGACGGGGGGGTCGAACAGTCCGGCGAGCCCGCACACGTCTTCCAGCACCCCAGGTCGCGCTTCGTCGCCAGTTTCCTCGGCCACGCCAGTTTCCTCCCGGGTCACGTCCACGGCGATCAGGTGACCACGGGGCTCGGAACGGTCCCCCGGGGCCGAGTGCACGGCCTGACGAGCGGGTACGACCGCGTCAACGTCGATCTCCTGATCCGGCCCGACGACCTTCGGGCGATCCCGACCGGCGATGGGGAGGAGGGGGACGGCGAGGTCCGGACGCGTCGCTACCTCGGGCCGACGATCCTCTACGAGGTCGAACTCGACGACGGCGCCATCGTCGAGTGCATGCACAACCACGACGAGTCGATCGCGCTGGACCGCCGGGTGCGCCTCGAACTCGAGGCCGACCACGACCTCGCCTGGTTCCCCGCCGACCACCGCGAGGACGGGGACGACCCGAACGCCAACGCCGACTGAGCGAAGACGGCGACGGGTCGACCCCTGCCACGGTACCGGGCGCGACGCTTTTGCGCGCCCGGCCCCTGTCACCGCACATGTCGGTCTACCGGCGGCGGACCCGCGTCGCGGCGCCGCTCGAGGAGGTCTGGTCGTTTCACTCCCGGATCGAGGGGGTAGAGGCACTCACGCCGGAGTGGATGGGGCTATCGGTCGATGCCGTCCGCGGCCCCGAGGGGGAACCGAACCCGGAGGTACTCGAGGCCGGGTCGCGAATCCGGATGTCGATGCAGCCCTTCGGCGCGGGCCCGCGCCAGCGGTGGGTGTCTCACGTCACCGAACGGGAACGCCGGGAGGGACGGGCGTGGTTCGTCGACCGGATGGAGGGGGGGCCGTTCCGGTCGTGGGAGCACACCCACCTGTTCTTCGCGGACGGCGACGGGACCGTAGTGGAAGACCGGGTGGAGTACGAGTTGCCGTTCGGCGACGTGGGCCGGGCGCTCGCCCCGTTCGCCCGCGTCGGGTTCGAGCCGATGTTCCGCTACCGCCACCGGCGGACCCGGGAGATTCTGGAGGGGTAAGCGGCTTGCCGGCGGGGCCCGAACGGCGACCATGACCGGAACATCGGGGCGAGACGCTACCGGGGGTACCGACGCCGATGCCGTCGACGACGGCCGCGACGACCCACGACGGACCGACGGCGGACCGCTCGCGGACGTGACCGACGTGGACCACGTGGCGTTGCGCGTGCGAGACGTCGACCGCGCGCTCGGGTTCTACCGCGACCTGCTCGGGATGCCGGTCCGCGACCGGGAACGGTTCGAGGCCGGCGAGGTCCCCTACGTCGCCGTCGTCGCCGGGGGGCGCCACCTCCACCTCGTCCCGACCGACGAACCGTTTGACGTCGGCGGCGAACACGTCTGTCTCCTGCTCCGGTCGAGCGAGACGGACTCGCGGGCCGAACTCGAGGACCTGCTCTCCGACCTCCGCGACGCGGGCGTGACCGTGGAGGCGGGCGAACCCCACGAGCGGTACGGCGCGTACGGGCGCGACTGGGCGGCGTACGTCCGTGACCCCGATGGCCGGCGGGTGGAGCTGAAACTTCACTGATAACTCGGCCGCCGGAACGCCCGCAACGTGCAAACTCCCTACACGAAAGAATATTATAGTCCCGGGACAACACGTGGGTATGGCGACACGCCAGCGATCACCTCCGGCGTACCACGTCTGTAGCTGCGGGGCGGAGTTCGAGACCACGGAGGAGCTGGTCGTACACGCGCGAGAGGCACACGGGCTTCACATCGCGTGAACGAGCGGGCTGTCGCCTCGCTGCCGCTGTAACTGCGCGGCCGGTCCGACGCGCACGACGTGTCCGCCCGTCGACACTCCCCAGCCGCGCGTTCGTCCATGCCTCCGGCAGCATCGGCCGCGCGCGCCGACCCCGTGAGGGCGACGCACACCGTCGTTCGGACTCGCTCAGACCGACCGGACCGTCGCGATCCGCGCGTTCTCCTTCACGCGGAGGGCGGGACCGTCGCCGGTCCCGGTCGGGACCGCGAGCGGCAGCGGGTCGAGGTCGGCCGTCGTCACCGTCGGAAGGGAGCCGCCGCGTGCGGCCAGTTCCCGTCGGGGTTCGACCCGGACCGGCTCCGCACCGGTCAGCCGCTCGTTGAACCGTACCACGTATCCCCCGGTGTCGAGGTTCCACCATCCGTAATCGTCGTCGGGGGAGCGGAGTTCGGTCTCCACGGGGTCGAGGTCCGCGGCCGCCAGTTCGCCGCCGCCGAAGTCGATTCGACCCGCCTCGGCGACGCGGGCGACCTCGGCGACGGTCAGGTCGACGCCGGCCCCGTGGACCTGCGTGTCCGCGTGGACGAGCCCCTCGATGCGGTCGGCGAGCGCGTGTGCGGGCATAGCCGGCAGTGGGACGGGAACGATCAAAAACCTCGGGGGCGGGGCGAGATGTCCGGCCGCTACCACTCCATCCCGCCGTTGATGCCGAGGACCTGTCCGGTCATGTAGGCCGACTCGTCGCTGGCGACGAAGCGAACCATCCCGACCACGTCCTCGGGCGTGGCGAACCGGTCGAGCGGGATGCGCGCGCGGATGTTCTCCTGGACGCGCTCCGGCACCTTCTCCAGCATGTCGGTCCGGGTGAACCCCGGCGCGATGCAGTTGGCCGTCGAGCCGCTATCGGCGAGTTCGAGCGCGATGGTCCGGGTGAACGCGAAGAGTCCCCCCTTCGAGGTGGCGTAGTTCGCCTGGCCGTAGTTGCCCTGCTGGCCGACGACGCTGGAGATGTTGATCAGGCGCCCGCCAGACGCGTCCCTGACGTCCTCGAAGAACGCCTTCGTGCAGTTGAACGTCCCGCCGAGGTTGACGTCGATGACGCGGTCCCAGTCCTCGCGGGTCATGTTCTCGAACTTCCGGTCGATCGTGATCCCCGCGTTGTTGACGAGGACGTCGACGCCGCCGACCGCGTCGTGGACCTCGTCGCGCATCGCGGCAACCGCGTCCCGGTCGGACACGTCGGCCTGGACCGCTATCGCCCGTTCGCCGTGGTCCTCGATGGCGTCGACGACCGCCTCGGCCCGCTCCCGTGACGACCGGTAGTTCACCACCGTCGTGGCGCCCGCGCGCGCGAATTCCAGCGCGATCGCCCGCCCGATGCCGCGCGACGCGCCGGTGACGAGACAGGTCTTGTGATCGAGGCGCCCCGGGTCCTCCCGGTCGAGGTATCGGCTGGCGTCGGACATGATGGAGCGTCCCGGACGGACGTTGCGGCGGTACCTATCTCAACCTGACGATGGATGGGATCGTCACGCACCGGTCGTTCCTGGACGGCTCGACGTCCACCGACGCGTCGACGTTGCGGTCCGCCGGACGGGCCGACGACTCCGACCCGTTACCGCCCGTGGTCCCGACCGGGACGGGCCGGGGCGACGACCGCCTACTCGCTGTCGGCCTCGAACGCGACGTCCTGGAGTGGCCGGATTCGGTACGCGCCGGTCCCGGTGTGCTGTTCGAGGACGACCCGTTCGGTCTGGGGGGCCGACGTGATCGTGGGGCTGGTGACGACCGTTCGCTCGATGATGTCACAAAACCGCCAGTAACCCTCCGCCTCGGTCATTGTGTCCGTCGATGTTGTCCGCCCGGCGGTAAGAGTCTACGGGACGGGTCCGCAGAAACGAGTGTGCCGTTCCACGAGCGCCGATGGGGAAATCCGGATGGCGCCATCGGCCGTCCCGTCCGGGAACGACGGATTCCCGGAACCGGAACCGCCGGTCCCAATATTAATCACGGTGAGCGGATGTGCGGGAGTATGACGTCTGACGGCCCGGACGGCGGTGAATCGCCGATTGCGGGCGACGTGCTCGCCGGGACGACGGTCGCCCCCGACGGCGTCTCGTTGACCGTCGAAGCGGGCAGCGGCGCCCGCGTCACGAGCGTCGAGGGCGAGGAGTTCGTCGATTACAAACTCGGGAGCGGGCCGATGCTCGTGGGGCACGCCCACCCACACGTCGTCGGAGCGATGCACGACCGCATCGAGGACGGGACCACGTTCTACGCGCCGAATCCGGCGGCCCACGACTTCGCGGAACGGCTCGTCGAGGCGGCCCCCTGTGGCGAATCGATCCGGTTCGTCTCGACGGGGACCGAGGCGACGTACCTGGCGATCCGGCTCGCCCGGGCCGACACCGGGAACGACCGCCTGCTGACGTTCGAGGGGAGCTACCACGGCTGGCACGACGAGGCGCTCGTCGGCAGTCAGCGCGCGGGCGAACGCCTCCTCGATACGTCGAGGACGGTCGATACGGCGGGCGCCGCGCCGGGAGTCACCGACACCGTCGTCAAGGCCCCGTTCAACGACCTCGACGGGGCCGCCCGGACCATCGACGCACACGCCGACGACCTGGCCTGCGTGCTCGTCGAGCCGATGATGCGATCGATCCCACCGGCGGACGGGTTCCTCGCCGGACTCCGCGACCGCTGTGACGAACACGGAATCGTGCTGGTGTTCGACGAGGTCGTGACCGGGTTCCGGCTGGCGTGGGGCGGCGGCCAGGAACGCTACGGCGTCGTCCCCGACCTCGCCACGTACGGGAAGGTCATCGGCGGCGGCACCCCCGTCGGAGCGGTCTGTGGCGACGCGTCGATCCTGGCGGCCACGCGACCCGACCGACCCCCCGAGGCGGGGGGCGTGGCGACGGGCGGGACGCTCAACGGGAATCCGCTCGGGATGGTCGCCGGCAGCGCCACGCTCGACGTCCTGGAGCGCGGGGGGACCTACAGCGATCTGTACGACTACGGCGGCCGACTCCGGGCGCTGTTCGAGGACGTCCTCGCCGACTCGTCGCTGTCGGGAGTGACCGTCGGGGAGGGTCCGGTGGTGGACTACGCAATCGCCGACGCCGACGAGATCACCGACTGGTCAGCGATGCTCGCCTGCGACGACGGGACGAAAGCGGAAATCGACCGGGAACTCTTCGACCGGGGCATCCTCAAGAGCATCGGCGGGAAGATGTACCTCTCGACCGAACACGGCCGAGCGGAGTTCGAACACACGGCCGAGGCGTTCAAGCACGCCGTCGCCCGAGTGGACGGCTGAGCCGCCGGTCGGCGACGCCACGTCCCGGCCGCCCGGCAGTCGCGCGCCGGTCCGTGGCCGCCCGGACGACGGACGATCCGCAGGTCGCGCTCGAACCGTGGTTCCGGGGGGTAGAGCGCCCGACGCCCCGTCACTCGGCCTCGGGGGCGGGAACCGGGTCGTCGAGGTCGATCTCGCCTGCGTCGAGGGCGGCCTCGACGTTCCGCGCGGCGGTCACGAGGTTCTCCATCTTTCCGTACGCCACGTCCCGGGGCAGGAGTTTCAGGCCGCAGTCCGGCGACACCGTCAGGCGCTCCGGCGGCACCACGCGCAGCCCCTGCCGGATGTTCCGCTCGATCTCCGCGACCGGTTCGACCTCGGCGACGTGGGCGTCGACCACCCCGAGCGCGAGATCGGTCGTGAACGGCGGGTCGGTGAACGTCTCGATCTGCTCGTAGTCGCCGTTGCACAGTTCCACGTCGAACTCGTCGATGGGGAACTCCAGGATTTCGGGGTAGATCCGCGAGTAGTCGCCGTAGCAGACGTGCAGCCCGATCCGCACGTCGTCAGGGAGGCCGGCGACGATCCGTTCGAGACACTCGCCGACGATGGCGTGGTCGTCCGGCGTGGTCGCCAGCGCCGGTTCGTCGATCTGGATGTACCGCGCACCGGCCTCGACCAGCCCCTCGATCTCCTGGTTGACGAGGTCGGCCAGGTCGTACGCGAGGTCCGCCTCGCTCCCGTACACCTCGTCGAAGGACCACGAGGCCAGCGTGTACGGCCCCGTGATGGGCACCTTGACCGGCCGCTCGGCGACCGACGAGGTGAACTCGAACTCGTCGACCAGCCAGGGCTCGTCGTACGCGACGGGGGAGACGACCGAGGGCTTGTCGAAGTAGTTGTGGCCCCACACCTTCACCGGGCCGTTGAACTCGTAGCCGTCGATCCGCTCCGCGAAGTACTCGACCATCTCCTCGCGGCGCATCTCGCCGTCCACGACGACGTCGATGCCGGCACGCTCGTGTTCCTCCGTGATCACGCGCGCGGCGTCGTCTTTCGCCTCCGTGAACTCCGTCTCGCCGAAGCCGGCCTCCTCGTCCTCGTAGAGGTCCCGGGCGCGGTCGAGCCACTTGGGCTTCGGGTAGCTACCGACGACCGTCGTCAGCAGGAAGTGGTCGTTGGGATGGTCCGCCGGGCGGAACTGCTCGCGGGTCGCGTCGCTCATGCGTCCACCTCCGGCGCGGTCACCGCGCCGAGCGTCGCCAGTTTCTCGCGGTACTTGTTCACCGGCAGGTAGAACAGTTCGGTGTTGCTCGTCGCGTAGACGGTGTCGAACGACTGGGGCACCCGGTCGCGGAGCCAGTCGATCCGCTCGCGGATCGTCGCCGGTTCCTCGACCAGCGTGTTCTGCCCGTCGACCAGGCCGAGCGCGATGGAGTCCTTGGTCCCGTACTCCCCGAGGTTGTAGACGGTGTCCTCGCGGTCGCCGGCGACCAGGTCGACGCCGATGGCCGCCACGTCGGCGTCCATCAGGTGGGCGTACACCGTTTCCTCTAGCGCTCCCCAGTACGTGTGGACGACGACGTCGGCGTCGGTCGCGGCGGCCACCTCGTCGATCGCCGCGCTCGCCCGGGCGTCCTCGCCATCGCCCGGCGGGTTCTCGACCAGCGACGGTTCGAGCAGGACGAGCGTCTCGTGGGCGGGGAAGGCGTCGACCTCGCCGGCCAGGAAGTCCGCGACGGCCGAGAGGAAATCCGCCTCGTCGCCGTAGTGCTCGTCGGTGGCCAGGTCGGCGAGGGAGTACGGCCCCGGCATGACCGCCTGGAGGTCGTCGGTCAACTCCGCCGCGGCCTCCAGTTCGGCGGCGACGTCGCCCGAGAAGGTCAGGTCGTCGATCACCTGCGGGTCGCGGTAGAAGTTGTTGTTGTCGTAGTACCGGACGATGCCGCCCGTCTCGACGGCGTCGTGGACCGTCAGCGGGTGTGCCAGCAGGTCGTCCCACCGCAACTGCCCCTCGACGGTCCGGTCGAGGCCCGCCGTCGCCTGGTGGCCGACGACCTCCTCGCGGGCGCGGTCGTACGCGGCGACGATGTCCTCGCCCTCGTCGCCGCCGATCAGGTCCTCCTTCTGGTGGCCCTTCAGGTCCGCCAGCTCCTCTTTCGCCCAGTCGGGCAACGGGTACAACCCCGGCGTCGTCGCGACGAGTTCGCTCATCGGGTCCTGATTCGGCACGACGGGGTTAATACTTGCTGAACCGGGAGCCGACCTGCCGGCTCAGGACAGACGCAGGACCGACAGGGTCTCGAACGGGTACGACTCCTCTCGGACCGTCCGGACGTCGAACCCGCGGCGCTCGGCCCGCGCCACGACGGCGTCGAACCCCGTGAGGCTGCTGACCACGAGGAACGCCCGGCCGCCGGGGGCGAGCACCCGCCCCACGTCGTCGACGAAGGGGTCCACCACGGCCCGGCCCGACTCCCCGCCCGACAGCGCGGCCTCCATCCAGTCATCCCACGCCGCCTCCGGGTCCGCCGGGAGGTAGGGTGGGTTGAAGAGCACGGCGTCGAACGCGCCGTCACGGAACGGGTCGACGAGGTTCGCTCGAACGGTCTCCACCCCCCGCTCCCGGGCCCGCCGGCAGGCGTGCGGGTTCACGTCGCTCCCGACGACGCGCGCCCCCGTCGTCCCGGCGACTCGCTCGGCCACCCACCCGGAGCCGACGCCGACTTCGAGCACCAGGTCGTCGGAATCGATGCCCGCCGCGGCCGCCTCCGCGAGCAGGCCGGAGTCCTCGGCGGGCCCGTAGACGGCCGTCTCGACCCCGCGACGCTCGGCCAGGTCCGGGGACTCGTCGGTCACTCGCCCGCCTCGCCGGTCGATTCCGTTCCCCCGTCGCCGTCGCCGTCGCCGTCGTCGGTCGCACCGCGGTCCGTCCCGCCGTCGGTCTCCGACCCGCCGCCCGGGGCCGCCTCCGGCGGTGCCGCGTCGGGGGACCCGGACCCCGCATCGACGGCCCGCTCCGGGGAGCCCGCGAGTACCGCTTCGCCGTCGCGGGCGGAGAGTTCGCGCTGCGGGAACGGGATGGCGATGTCCGCCTCGCTGAACGCGTCGTGGACCGCCGCCACCACGGCCGTGCGGGCCCGCCACTTGCGCCTGGCGCTCGGGTTGTCGATCCACACCCGGACGCCGAGTACGACCGCGGAGTCGCCGAACCGCTTGACGACCACCTGCGGTCGCGGCACGGAAAGTATCTCGTCGAGGTCCGTGATCGCGTCGTGGGCCACCTCCGCGGCGGCGGTCGGGTCGGCGTCGTAGTCGACCCCGACCTCGACCTCCAGGCGCAGGCGGCCCTGCCGGGTCCGGTTGACGATGGGGCTACTCGACACCTCGTCGTTGGGGAGCATCACGTGTTCGCCGTCGAAGGTTCGGAGCCGCGTGTTGACGACCGTGATCCCCGTGACGATCCCCTCGCGGTCGCCGATCACCACCCAGTCGCCGATCTCGAACGGCCGGGAGAACATCAGCACGAACCCGGCGAGCATCGCGCCGAGGGTCTGCCGGGCGGCCATCCCGACCACGATGCCGAGGAAACCCGCCCCGACCAGCAGGCTACTCGGGTCGTTCGTAAAGAGGGTGAGAACTGTCAGCCCGACCAGCGCGTAGGCGGTCACCTGTGTCAGTCGGTACAGGATCTCCCGCTGGTGCTCGCTCACGTCGTCGCGCCGCCCGATCACCTCGTCGAGAATCCGCCGGACGAGGTCGACCAGGGCGTAGGCTGCCACGACGAGGACGCTCGCGAGCACCAGGCGGCCGCCGATGGCGTCCAGTCCGAGATCGGCGTAGGCGTTCACGAGCGGACTGACCAGCCCCCAGACCGCGACGAGCGCGAGCACGCCGAGGCCGGTGAACAGCGTCACGAGGCCGGAGACGAACAGCCGCAGCCGCGACGGTTCGCCGTCCCCCTCGCTCGTCCGGTTGGCCTCCTGCCACCGCCCGGCGGCACGCCGTACTGCGATCACCGCGACGACGACGACGACGGTGGCCGCCACCTCTCCGGGGCCCTCGGGGATGGCCCGCTCGATCCCGAGCAGCCACTCGTGGATCGTCACCGGTTCGTCCTCCCGCCGCTCTCGTCCCCGTTCTCACCGTCGACCCGGCGTCCGTGCTCGTCGGCGAGGCGCGCGAGGCGCGCGAACTCCGCCGGCGGGAGGTCGCCGGGTCGACGGGCGAGCAGGTCCTCGTCGGCCGCCGCGACGACGGCGTCCGGGCCGTCCAGGTCGGAGATGTGCGCCGTGTTGCGAATCGCGTTGCGGGTCGTCTTGCGCCGCTGGGTGAACACCGCCTTCACGAAGTCGAGGAAGAACGCCTCGTCGTCGACGTCGTAATCGGGCGCTCGCGGCGTCGCCCGCACCATCGCGCTCTCGACCGCCGGCTGTGGATCGAACGCCTCGGGGGGCACCCGCTCGACGATTTCGACCGCGGCGTAATGTTGCGCGCTCACCGACAGCCGCCCGTAGTCGGCCGTCCCCGGCTCGGCGACCATCCGCTCGGCGAACTCCCGCTGGTAGGTGCAGACGAACGGCCGCCCGCGCGGCAGCAGCCGGAAGGTGACGCCGCTGGAGACGCCGTACGGCAGGTTCGAGACACACGCGGTGTAGTCGGGGAGGTCGACCGACAGGGCGTCCCCCTCGACGACGATCAGTCGCCCTGCATCGACCGCGTCGGCGAACTCCCGGCGGAGGAAGGCCGCGAGGTCGGCGTCGCGCTCGACGGCCGTCACTCGTTCGGGCGCTTCCCGGTCGCTCCGGTCCCCGAGTGCCAGCAGGCGGTCGGTCAGTGCGCCGGTCCCGGCGCCGACCTCCAGCAGGTGGGTCGTGTCGGCGCCGTCGGGGAGGTAGCCGGGCAGTCGATCCAGTACCCGGTCGTCGACGAGGAAGTGCTGGTCCCGGTCGGGGTCCCCCCGAACCCCCGCCCGCCGGCGCAGGCGGTCCGGGTCGCGGGGGGAACGGCCGTCGGACGGGGGCGTCGTCATCGACGGGTGTAGCCGGCCGGCGGCCCTAAAGCTCCCGGGTCAGCTACGCTCCGTCCTCGGGGCGGACGAAGAGCTTGTACTTGAGGTCCTCGTCGCGCAGTTCCTCGATGATCCGGTCGACGAGCACACCCTTGGGGTCGTGGAGCCCCGACACCCGCTCGGTCAGGTCCGCGAAGTCCGCGAACGGCTCGCGCTTGCGCTCGTCGAGGACGTTGTTCCGGAGTTTCTTGCCGATCCCGGGCAGCAGGTTCAGCTGGTGGAGGCGGAGCGTGATCGGCTGTGCCTCGTTGAAGAACTCGACGAACCGGTCCTCCTCGCGTTCGACGACGTCGGCCACCACGTACTCGAGTTCCGAACGCGCCCCGTTCGAGATGTCCTCGTACTCGACCTCGCGGATCCGCTCGATCAGGTCGCTCGCCGACGGATCGAGCGCCACCCGATCGCCGATGCTCACGTCCGCGTCGTCGGCCAGGTCGACCTCGACCAGCCGGAAGTCCCGCTCCCCGAGCGCGTAGACGATCGGCGCCTTCTCGTACTGTGGGCGGTCGTCGCCGGGCCGCCCGTGCGGGAGGTGATCGAGCACGACGGCGTGTGGGGCAGTGTCGGCGCCCTCGGCCGCGTTCTCGGCCTCGGTCTCGGACCCCTCCCGGTCGTCGCTCTCGGCGTCGGTCATGGCTCCCCCTTGTGTCAGCAACTATTAAAAGCCGTGCGTCGGTCGGGGCCGCGAGAGCGGAAGTCGGGGCGGTGTCAGACGTACTGCGCGACGACGTCGAGTATTTCGTCCAGTTCCTCCCCGTCGAGCGCGTAGCGCCGCTGGGCGAAGACGGCGCGCAGTTCGTCCCGGTCCTCGGGCAGGAGGTCGGCGATCTTGTACGCGGTCGGCTCGTCGATCTTCTCGATCTCCCTGAGGTCGGCCACTAGCTCGCGGGACTCCTCGGGGTCGAGGACGGCGAACCTGTTGACGTGCTCGATGGCCCGCGCCAGTTCGTAGCGCATCTCCCGGTCCTCGTCGGCCGCGCGCTCGTGCTCGACCTCCGCCAGGAGCTCCTTGACCTCCGAGACGGTGAGGTACTCCTCGTCGAGCTTTTCCTTGAATATGGTCATCGTCCGTCGGGTCAGTCCCCGTCGCCCTGTGCCTGCAGGTGCGCCGCCGTGACGATGATCGTCTTTGGCGTCTCGCCGTCGATGATTTCGACCTTGTACGCGCTGCCCTGTTCGCCGACGACGGTCCCGGTGTGGCCGTTGAACCGGGGGTGGAACCGGCCGTCCGGAACGCTGGGGTCGAGCGCCAGGTGGACTTTCTGGCCCTCCTCGTAGTCCTGAATGGCGCGCTGCGGCGGCGACGTCCCCCGCTCGCGCGGGTCGTTCGAGAGCTTTCCTCGCGTCCCCTTCATCGGTCCGTTGGAGCTCGGCATGGTCGTGTCTCCGCCTACCGCCGTGTGACTCATAAAACGTGCGTTCCGCCCGCGGGCCACGCGAGCGGGTGTGTCCCTCCGGCCGAGGCCGCTCAGATCCGGCCGACTTCCTGGACGTCGACGCTCTCGACGCCATCGACGCCGGCGAACGCCTCCTCGACGGCCTCGGTGCCGCCCGCGTCGTCGGGCACGACGACCGTTGGCAGCAGCGCCACGAGGCCGAAGGCCACGTCGTCGCGACCGAACCCGCGGATGGTGGCCCCCTCCGGCAGCGACTCCTCCAGCCGCTCCTGAAGCTCGTCGAGGTCGATGTCCGGGCTCTCCGGCATCACCTTCAGCTTCGCGGCGACCTTTCCCATCCTACGGCCCTCTGAACCCGCAGTCCGGACACTCGTAGAGGTTGCTCTGCTTCCGGCAGCGCGAACACCGGTGGATCCGGTGGCCGCAGTCCGGACAGTCGAAGGATGCGGCGCTCATCCCCGCGATGTTGATGCCACAGGACACGCACTTGCGTGTCCCCCGCTGTTCCGCGTTGCTCATGGGCGAAGAACCCTCCGGCGGGGTTTAATCGTTGTCTTCTGTGCCCGTCCGGCCCCGGACGCGGTCCTCACAGCCCGAGCGCGAGCGGCCCGAGCAGGACCCCCATCAGGTGGACGCGCCGGCACCCCGCAGCGGCCGGTATCAGCCCGACGACCGAGGCGGCGAGGTAGACGCCGACGCCCGTACCGCCCGCGAACAGGTACGCGAGCACGGCGAGCAGGCCGAGTACCCCGACCGCGAGCCGTGCGTGGTCGACGTGCCGCGCCGCCCGGAGGTACCGACCGCCGAGCGCCACCACGAGCCCCATCCCTGCGGCGGCCGCCAGTGCGACTGCGGGCAGCAGGACGGGGAGCACGACCGGGGCCTCGGCCGCGGCCATCGCGACGGTCACGCCCGTCCGCGTCGCGTCGAGACCGGCGAGTGCGAACAGCGCGAAGACCGCCGTAGCAGTGTTGGCCGCGCTCGACGCCACGACGTAGCCCCGCGCAGGATGGCGACCGGGCGCCGCGGGGAGTGCGACCGTCGCCGCCACCCCCGCCGACACGCCCGGGACGTACGCCACGGCCGCGCCCGCGACCGCCCCGGCCGTCGCCGTGATCCCGAGCGAACGCCGATCCATCCTGATCGCGGCGTCGGCCTGTGGGGGGAGACCCCCGTCGCCGCGCAGCGACTCCAGCAGGATCGGTGCGCCGAACAGGCCGGCAAACAGCGGCGCGAGGACGCTCCCGACCGGGAGCGGGCCGGCGACCCCGCGGTCGAGGACGACCGCCCCCAGACCGGCGCTCGCGGCGAACGCCGCCACGCCGCCGACCGCCGCACGGACCGACGACTCCGTGGCGACCAGATAGCAGGCGACTCCGCCCAGAACGACCGGGAGCGCGCCCTCCAGAACCGGGAGGAGGCGGCGCGCCGCGCGCGTGAGCGGGACCGCGAGCGGGACCGCCGCGAGGACCCCCGCGACGCTCCCGCAGGCCGACAGCCGCACCGCCTCGTCGCCGCGCCCGTCGAGGACGAGCCGGTGGCCGGGCAGCGCGCTCGCGGCCATCGCCGCGTCCGGGACCCCGAGCGCCAGCGCCGGGACGACGTCGAGGAACGTGTGGACGACGCCCGTCGCGAGCAGGGCGGCGGCGACGCCGAGGCCCGACCCCGGCAGGCGCGACGCCGCCGCGGCCAGGAGCAGGGCGACCGCGTTGGCGTGCAGCCCTGGCGTCAGGCCGGTCGCCGTCCCCAGCGCGACTCCGAGGCCGGCGTACCCGAGGACGGACACGGTGGTCGCGGGGTCGACCGGAACGTCGAACACGGCGTCCGTGGACGCGTCCCGGTATTTGAAGGTGGGCGCGCGCCGCACGCGGCGGGGGCGTCGGCACCGCACTACTTGACACCAACCGCGCCGTCGGGCACGCTACCCGCCGACCGCGACGCTGGCGTCGTTCGTCTCTCCGTCGAGAACGTCGGACGGCGAACGCGTCGGCCGCCGTCAGCCGAACAGTTCGCCGAGGCCCTCGCCGCTGGCCTCCTCGTCTTCGTCCTCTTCTTCCTCGGCCGCTTCCTCTTCCTCCTCGGCCGCTTCCTCTTCCTCCTCTGCGGCTTCCTCCTCCGCGGCCTCCTCGGCGCCGCCCGCAGCGGCACCGCCGCCGGCGGCGGGAGCCGCCGCGGCCGTCTCGATTGCCTCCTCGATGTCGACGTCCTCCAGCGCGGCCACGAGGGCCTTCACGCGGGATTCCTCGACGTCGATCCCGGCGGCCTCCAGGACCGCCGTGATGTTGTCCTCGTTGATTTCGTCGCCCGATTCGTTCAGGATGAGTGCTGCGTACACGTACTCCATGGTTATCCGAACATCTCCCCGAGGCCCTCGGCGCCGGCATCGTCGTCATCGTCGTCCTCGTCGCCGGCCTCCTCGGCCTCGGCCTCAGTCGCTTGGTCGTCCGCCTGTTCCTCGTCTGCCTCGCCGGCCTCGTCACCCTCGTCGGCTCCGCCGGCGGGTGCCCCGGGCGCCTCGACGCCCCGGAGTTCCTCGGGCAGTGCCTCCTCGTCGTCGATCAGTCCGGTCAGCGCGCGCACCTGCGCGTCGGCCCGCGCCACGAGGTCGGGCATAACGTCCGGGTCCTCGATGGCGGTGTACAGGCCGACCGCCTTGGCCTCGCCGGCCGCCTTGCCGAGCAGGCTGCCGACGGTGCGGGCGGTCGGGTACGACGCGTTGATCGAGAGGTTGCGCGCCGCCGCGGCGCCGGCCTGGACGTCCGCGCGGTACGCCGAGACGTCGATGGCGAGCTCGTCGGGCTCGAACAGGACGCCCTCGGAGTAGACCGCACGGAGGTCGAGGCCGACCTCCTTGGGTTCGATCCCGAGTTCGCCGAGCACGTCCGCGAGGTCGGCACTGACCTCCTCGCCAGCCTCGCAGACGACGCTGTCGGCGGTCACCTGGATCGATCCCTCCATGATGCGGGCCTCCGCGCCCACGCTCTGGAGCTCTCCGACGAACGGCCCGGGGTCGACGCCGGTGTCGCCCTCCGGGATCACGATATCGTTCGGAGCGACTTCGCCGGCGTTGATCGGTGCCGGCGTCTTCGAGGCCTCCAGCTGCTGGTAGAGCCCGAACGGGTTGTCGTTCGTGCCGACGAGCCCCACCTGTCCGGAGACGTATTCGACGAGGGTTTCGAGGCCCTCGTCGGCGTCCTCCAGGGCGCGGCGGAGGAGCGTGTTGCGGCTCATCCGCAGTTCGGCCTGCCCGTGCAGGTCGCGGCGCATCGACTGGAGCTGTCGGCTCGGAATGCCGGCGACGTCGACGATGCCGACGCTGTCGTAGCGCTCGAGGAAGGTCGCGAGTTCGTCGACCTCCTCGCGCTTCCACTGGGGAATCGTCTCGGTCCGGCGGGCGCTCGCGCGCTCGCTCTCGCTCATGCCGGCACCTCCACGGACGGCCCCATCGTCGTCTTGACGAAGACGGCGTCGATGTTCAGCGGTCCCTTCTCCAGGGTCGCCTCGAGCCGACGGACGATCACGTCGATGTTCTCGGCGATCTCCTCGGCGGACATGTCCTCCGCGCCGACGCGGGTGTGGAACGTCCGCCGGTCGCGGGACCGGAGCTGGACAGTGTTTTTCATCCGCTCGACGGTCTCGACGACGTCGTCGTCGGGCTGGAGCGGCGTCGGCATCTTGCCGCGCGGGCCCAGGACGGTCCCGAGGTGGCGGCCGATGTCCTGCATCAGCGACGCCTCCGCGATGAAGAAGTCGGTCTCGTCGGCGAGGTCTTTCGCCGCGTCCTGGTCGTCGCCGAGGTCCTCGAGGTCGTCATCGTCGAGCACCTCGTCGGCGACGTCCTCCGCGCGGAGGGCGGTCTCACCGGTAGCGAAGACGACGATGTGCGTCTCCTGGCCCGTTCCTTCGGGCAGGACGATGCTCTCGTCGACACGATTCGACGGATCGTTGAGGTCTAGGTCGCGCAGGTTGACGGCGAGGTCGACCGTCTCGCGGAAGTTCCGCGGGGGCGCCTCGTCGAGCGCGCGAGTGACTGCATCCACTATTGTGTCTTCTGCCATCTTTCACCTCCGTAGTGCGCAGGAACCTGCTCCTACGGCGT
>JBDGQA010000100.1:0-23861 GCA_042219325.1 Haloferacaceae archaeon
GAGTACGCCCCCTTCGCGGTGCTCGCCGTCGTCTGGTTCCTCGCGAAGTTCGGCCGGGCGCTGCTCCCGCCCCTCTTTCCCGAGTTCCAGACGATGTTCGACATCGGGTCCGCCGAGACGGGCCTGCTGTTCTCGGCCCTGATGGCGACCTACGGGTTGATGCAGTTCCCCTCGGGCGTGCTCGCCGACCGGGCCGGCTCGGACCGGGTCATCGCCGCCGGCCTCGTCGTCACCGCTGGCGCCGCGGTGCTCTTCGTCGTCGCCCCCTCGTACGCCGTACTGCTCGTCGCCGCCGCCGCGTTCGGCCTCGGCACCGGCGTCCACAAGACCGTCGCGATGAAGGCCCTCTCGGTCATCTATCCGGCGCGCCGCGGCGGCGCGCTGGGCGCCTTCGACACCGTCGGCTTCCTCGGCAGCGCCGTCGCGCCGCTGGTGCTCGTCGTGCTGGGGGCGCTCGCCCTCGACTGGCGGGTCGCGTTCGGCCTCGCCGCCGTCGCCGGCCTCGCCTTCGTCGGCCTCAACCGCCTGTACGTCAAGCCCGCCCTCGCCCTCCGGGCCGCGCGGGGCAACGGGGACGACGCCCGGGAGGCGGACGACGCGGCCACGGACGACGAACGCGGCGCCCCCGACGCCCCGTCGGTGGCTGCCGATGGCGACGCCGACGACACGCCCGCGGCCGCCGACGGCGACGGGGCAGGCGACGGAACCGCCGACGGCAACGGCGAGGCCGCCGCCGACGATGCGGACGCGTCGACCCGTCCCGACGGGTCCGGCGACGGCGGCGCGACGGCCGACGACCCCGACAGCGACTGGGGCCTGGCGCAGTACGCCCGCGAGTTCCGCCGGCCGCTGGTCGCGGCGTTCGTCGGCGCCGTCGTCCTCTACTCCACGGTCTGGAACGCGGTCGCCGCCTTCCTGCCGCTCTTTCTCATCCAGGTGAAGGGTTTCTCGGCGGCGACGGCGAACCTCCTCTACAGCGGGTTCATGGTGCTCGGCCTCGTCCAGGCGCCGGCGGGCGGGATCACCGACCGGGTCGGCGAGGTGCCGGTGCTCGTCGGCTCGTACCTCGTGGCGCTCCTCGGCATCGTCGCGTTGCTCGAGACCGGCAGCCTCCTCGCCGTCGCGGTCACCGGCGGCGCGTTCGGCCTCGCGATGCACGGCGTGCGCCCGGCGCGGGGCAGTTACCTGCTCCGGGTGTTCCCCGACGAGACCGGCGGCGGGGGGCTCGGACTGGTCCGGAGCCTGATGGTGCTCGTCGGGTCGGCGACGACGGCGATCGTCGGCGCCGTCGCCGACGCGGTCGGCCTGGGAACGGCCTTCGCCGGCGTCGCCGGCCTGACCGCCCTCGCGGTCGTCCTCATCGTCGTCGTGGCCGCTCTCGACAGGCGCGCCGGCGGCGCCGAGGCCGACCGGCGGGCGGCGGAACACAACCAATAAGAGAGGGGGATACCTCGGGCCGTTCCGACCCGATGGCTGACCCCCGTGCGCTCGCTCGCCTGTACGCTCCGCTGGGTGTACTCTCCGGCATCTGGTTCCTGGCGCGGTTCGTCCGCACGCTGCTCCCGCCGCTGTTCCCCCGCTTCCAGGAACTGTACGGCGTCGGCACCGCCGAGACGGGGCTGATCTACTCGGTCGTCATCGGCGCGTACGCGCTGATGCAGTTCCCCTCCGGGGCGATCGCCGACCGCGTCTGGCGGACGCTCGTGATCACCGTCGGCACCGCCGTGGCCGCGCTCGCGGCGGTCGCGATGGCGCTGGCGCCGACCTACCCCCTCCTGCTCGTCGCCGCCGCCGTCTTCGGCCTCGGCACCGGGACCCACAAGACGGTGGCGCTGACGATCATCGGCGAGATATACCCCGAGCGACAGGCCCGCGCCATGGGGGCGATGGACGCCATCGGCGTGGCCGCCGGCGGCCTCGCGCCCCTGGTGCTGGTGGTTCTGGGGGCGCTCGCCCTCGACTGGCGGCTGGCGTTCGGCCTCGCTGCCGTCGTCGGCGTCGTCCTCGCCGTCCTCAACCGGGAGTACGTCGCCGCCGCGCTGGAGGCGGGGGACGCGGCAACGCACGCGGGCGCGGATGCGGACGTCGACGGGGGTGGCACGAGTGCCGACCCGGACGATACGGACGCCGCCGACGCCGGCCCGGACGACGCCGAGTCCTCGATCCCCGACTCCGACGCCACCCCCGCACCCGACGGCGACGGGACGCCCGCCGCGAACGGGGACGGGGACGGTGACGGGTCCGGGCCCGGCATCCGGGCGTACCTCCGCACCTTCCGCCGCCCGCGCTTCGCGCTGTTCGTCTGTGTCTCGGTCCTGTTCGTCGTGACGTGGACCGGCGTGGCGGCGTTCCTGCCGCTCTACCTCATCGAGGTGAAGGGGTTCGGCGAGAGCCTGGCGAACCTCCTGTACGGCGGCGTGTTCGGTGCCGCGCTCGTCCAGGTGGTCACCGGGAGCGTGGCCGACCGGGTCGGCGAGGTTCCGGTGCTCGTCGTCGGGAGCCTCGGCACCGTCGCCGGCCTCGGGGCGCTCGTCGCCGTCGGATCGGTCCCGGCGGTGGTCGTCGCCGGCGGGGCCTTCGCGCTCGCCATCAACGCCGCCCGGCCGGCGCGGTCGAGTTACCTCGTCCGGACGATTCCGGCCGAGGTCGGCGGCGGGACGCTCGGCATCGTCCGCACGGCCATGATCGGCACGGGGTCGGTGATGAGCGCCGTCTACGGGTTCACCGCCGACGCGGCCGGCCTCGACGTCGCCTTCCTCGGCATCGTCGCCGCCGCGGCCCTCGGCGCGGCGCTGATGCTCGTCGTCGCGGTCCTCGAACGGCGGGCGGCCGCGTCGGGAAGCGGCGCCGAGACGGCGTGAGCGACGCCGCGCCGGCATACCTGCGCCGGCGCCGACGGGTCGCGCCGTTCCAGGCCCCGGTTCAGAACGTCTGCCGCGACCAGCCGCCGTCGACCGGCAGGACCGTCCCGGTGATGAACCCCGCCGCCGGCGAGACGAGGTAGGCGACCGCGCGGGCGAACTCGGGCGGGTCGCCGAGCCGACCGATCGGCAACTCCTCTTCTCTGATGGCCTTCGCCTCCTCGTAACTGATGCCTCGGCGCTCGGCGATGTCGCGGATCTTGTAGTCGATGCGCTCGGTCATCACCCCGCGTGGGGCGACGCAGTTCGACCGCACGCCGTCGCCGGCGTACCGGTTGGAGACGCTCTTGGAGATGCCGTAGATGCCCGGCCGCGTCGCGTTCGAGACGACGTGGTTCGAGGGCGACTCCCGACAGGACGCGGAGACGACGTGCGCCATCGCGCCGCCGCCGTCGAGCAGGTGCGGGAGCGCCGCCTTCGCCGTCGCGAACGTGCTCTCGATCACGAGTTCCGACCCGTCGTCGAGGTCCTCGGGGCCGGCCTCCTCGACGCTCATCGCCGGCGGCCCGCCGTGGTTGGTCACGAGGACGTCCAGCCCGCCCATGGCGTCGGCCGCCCCGTCGATCGCCGCCTCGATCCCGTCCGGCTCCCGGACGTCGCAGGTCTCGGTGCCGACCGCGTCCCCGTCCGCGCCCGTCTCGTCGAGGATGTGCTCCCGCGCGTCGGCGAGGTTGTCCTCGCTGCGCGAACTGACCGTCACCCGCGCGCCCTCCTCGACGAGCCGCGTCGCGACCGCCCGCCCGAGCCCCTTGCTCGACGCCGCGACGAACGCCCGCTTGCCGTCAAGACCCAGATCCATGGCCCCACGTGAGGGGTGCCGGGCAAATAGTTTGGCATGGGGGCGGTGGCCGCGCCCCGGGCCGCGGGCCGCGACCGTCGCGCCGACGATGCCCCGGCCGACCGACGGCCCGAACGGAAACGTCAGAGTATAGTGTCCCACCGCCGACGTGCGTCCATGACTGGACCGGAAGCGGACGCGGAAAGGGACGGCGTGACGGGCCAACTCGCGGCGTTCGTCGCGACGACCGGCTACGACGACATCCCGGACGCGGCGCTCGACCGCGCCCGGACGGCGGTGCGGGACTACCTCGGGGTTGCGGTCTACGGCGCCGACCACGAGGTCGGCGACGCGGTGGGCGCGTACGTCGACGCCCACATGAGCGGTGACGCGGCGACGACCGTCAACACGGGGACCGCCAGCCCCCCGGGCGCGGCGCTTGCCAACGGCGCCTTCGGACACGCCGTCGACTACGACGACACCTTCGAGTCCATCGTCATCCACCCCACGTCCCCGACCTTCCCGGCCGCGCTCGCGGTCGCGGAGCACGAGGGCGCGACGGGACGCGAGACGCTCGCCGCCTACGTCCTCGGCGTCGACGTCGCCTTCCGCGTCGGCCACGCGACCTACCCCTCCCACTACGAGAAGGGCTGGCACGCCACCGGGACGGCCGGGTCGTTCGGCGCCGCGGCGGCCGCGGCGTCCGTCCTCGACCTGGATGCCGACGCGACCGCACGGGCCTTCGGCGCCGTCGCCTCGGGGTCCTCGTCGCTGAAGAAGAACTTCGGGACGATGACCAAGCCCCTCCACGCCGGCCACGCCGCCGAGCAGGGGGTCCGGGCCGCGCTCCTCGCCGCCGAGGGGTTCACCGCCGACCCCGACATTCTCGACGGAAAGCTCGGGTACGGCGAGGTGATGACCGGTGAGGGCGGCTACGACCCCGACCGTGTCGTCGCGGACCTCGCTGCCCCCGACGAGTGGGGCGTCCTCGACGTCGGGTACAAGCCCTACCCCTCCGGCGTCATCACCCACGCGGCGATGGAGTCGCTGCGGGACATCGTGCTCGACCACGACCTCGCGCCGGAGGACGTCGAACACGTCGAGGTCGCCCTCGACGACGCCGCGAGCGAGATGCTCCACCACGAGCGCCCGGCCGACGGCCTCCAGGCGAAGTTCTCCATCGAGTTCTGCCTCGCGGCCGTCCTGCGCGAGCGCGACCCCGGCATCCACGAGTTCACCGACGAGTACGTCACCGACGAGCGGACCCGGGCGGTAATTGGCAAGGTCGACCGGGCGTTCGAGCCCAACATCTTCGGCGGCGAGTACGCCGGCTACGGCGCGAAGGTGACGGTCACGACGACCGACGGCGAGACCTACCGCGCGGAGATGCGCCGGGCGCCCGGCAGCCCCTCCAACCCCGTCTCCGACGAACGCCTCCGCGACAAGTTCGTCGAGAACGTCGCCGCCCGGACCGACGAGGCCCACGCCGAACGCCTGGCCAACGCCGTCGAGAGCATCGACGAGACGGGCGGCCTCGACCGCCTGCTCGACGAACTGTAGGCGGCGTCGCCCGTTGGCCGGCATTCGACGAGCCGTCGGCGTCGCCCGTTGGCCGGCATTCGACGAGCCGTCGGCGTCGCCCGTTGGCCGGCATTCGACGAGCCGTCGGCGTCGCCGCCCGGCCCTCCCCGCCGTCACTCCCCGCCGGCGTCCGCGCCGTCCCGCCGCGCCCGGTAGTGGGCGAGCAGCCCCCCGTCCTCGAATATCTCGCGGACTGCCGGGGGGTACGACTCGCAGGGCAGGTCCGCGCCGGTCCGCTCGTTCGTGACGGTCTCGGCGTCGAGGTCGACCAGCACCGTGTCGCCGTCCTCGACGGCATCGGTCACGCCGGGACAGGCGATGGCGGGGAGGCCGATGGCGATGGCGTTGCGGTAGAACAGGCGGGCGAAGGACTCGGCGACGACCGCCCCCGCTCCGGCGGCGCGGATGGCGGCCGGCGCCTGCTCCCGGCTGCTCCCGGCTCCGAAGTTCTCCCCCGCGACGATCACGTCCCCGGGGTCGAACCGTTCGGGGAAGGTCGGGTCGATGGGCTCGAACAGGTGTTCGGCGATCCGATCCGGCGCCTCGCTCATGTACTCCGTCGGCGTGATGTAGTCGGTGTTCACGTCGTCGCCGAAGACGAACGCGGTCCCGCGGGCGTCGGCACCGCTCCCCCGGTCGTCGTCCGCGTCGGCGCCGGCGTCGGCGTCGCCCACGCTCACACCCCCCTCGGGTCGGTGATCTCCCCGGCGATCGCGGACGCCGCGGCGGTCTCGGGGCTGGCGAGGTAGATCTCGCTCTCGTTGTGGCCCATCCGGCCCCGGAAGTTGCGGTTCTGGGCGGCCAGACAGACCTCGCCCTCGCCGAGGACGCCGACGCCGAGCCCCGGACACGCCCCGCAGGTGGCGTTGGTGACGACCGCGCCGGCGTCGTGCAGCGTCCGGATCACGCCCTCGCGCTCCGCGCGGCCGTAGATCTCGCGGGAGGCGGGGGTCACGATCAGCCGCGTCCGGGGATCGACCTCGCGCCCGTCGAGGACGCGGGCCGCCGCCCGGAGGTCCGCGAGTTTGCCGTTGGTGCACGAGCCGATGAACACCTGGTCGAGGTCGACGCCCGCCGCCTCCTCGACGGGCACGACGTTCCCCGGGTCGTGGGGCTCGGCGACCCGCGGGCCGAGGTCGCCGACGTCCGCCCGGATCCGGCGGCAGTAGTCGGCGTCGTCGTCCGGCCGCACGGGGTCGAACGGCTGGTCGGTCCGCTCCTCGACGTACTCCGTGACGACCTCGTCGACGGGCGTGAACCCGAACTTGGCGCCGAACTCGACGGCCATGTTGGCGAGCGTCATCCGGTCGTCGAGTCCCAGGTCCCGGACGGTCGGGCCGTCGAACTCGATGGCCCGGTAGCGGGCGACGCCGGTCCCGTGCTCGCCGGCGAGGGCCAGGAGCAGGTCCTTCGGCGAGACGCGGCGGCCGAACGAGCCCTCGACCTCGACGCGGACCGTCTCGGGCACCCGGAACCAGTTCTCCCCCGTCGCCAGCGCGTAGACGACGTCCGTGTCGCCCATTCCCGTCCCGGCGGCGCCGAACGCGCCGTGGGTGGTGGTGTGCGAGTCGCTGCCGATCAGCAGTTCGCCCGGCCGCACGTGGCCCCGCTCGGGCAGCACCTCGTGGCTGATGCCCGTGCCCACGTCGTAGAAGTGCTCGATGTCGTACTCCTCGACGAACTCCCTGACGCCGGCCTTGGTCGTCGCGTCGTCGACGTCGTGGGACGGCGCCATGTGGTCCATCACCACGATCGGGCGCTCCGGCCCCGGGAGCTCCTCGACGCCGAGTTCGCGCAGCTTCGCCATGATCCCCGGCGTGTGCATGTCCTGGGTCATCACCACGTCCACCTCGCAGACGAGGTGGTCCCCGGGCTCGGCCGTCTCCCGGCCCGCCGCCCGGGCGAGCAGTCCCTCCGCCATCGTGTCACCCATGTCCCTCCGCTCGGCGGGGCGCGTACATAAATTCGTCCCGGCACGGTCGGTGGCGCGGTCGACTCAGTTCCCGTCGCCGTCCGGGCCGTCCGCTCCGTCGCCGTTCCGTCCGATGCTCCCTCCGTCCCCGTCCCTTCCCCCGTCCGCTCCGACGCCCCCTCCGTCGCCGTCGGCCTCCACGGCGTCCGGCCCGTATCGCCGCTCGTACTCCCGGACCCGGTCGAAGCCCGCGAACTCGTTGAACCCCCCGTACGGGAGGTCGTCGAACTCGGCCTGGAGGTCCGCGAGCGCCGCGCCCGGGTCCCTGCCGAGCGCCGTCGCGGCCTCCCGGACGCCGAGAATCGTGGCGAGCGACGAGAGCCGCGGGTACATCACGAGGTCGAAGCCGATGTCCGCCAACTCGTCCGGCGGAATCTTCGGCGACGACCCGCTGACGTTGTAGAGCAGGGGCGCGTCGACCTCCCGCCCGATCCGATCGACCTCCGCGCGGTCCTCCGGGCCCTGGAGGAACGCCATGTCCGCCCCGGCGGCGCAGTAGGCGTTCGCGCGGTCGATGGCCTCGTCCAGCGACCCGTTCTCGGCCCCGCGGGCGTCGGTCCGGGCGATCACCACCATCTCCGGGGCGTGTTCGTCGCGCGTCTCGGCGGCCGCGCGGACCTTCCCGACCGCCCCGTCGCGGTCGACGATGCGCTTGCCGGCCTCGTGGCCGCAGCGCTTCGGGAAGACCTGGTCCTCCATGTGGAAGCCCGCGACCCCCGCCGTCGCGAACTCGCGGGTCGTCCGCACGACGTTGATGGCGTTGCCGTAACCGTTGTCGGCGTCCGCGATCACGGGCACGTCGACGGTCTCCTGTATCCGCCGGGCGTTCTCCACCATCTCGGGGAGGGTGATCAGCCCCGCGTCGGGCATCCCGAGCCGGGCGACCGAGGTCCCGTTGCCGGTCATCGACACCAGATCGAAGTCCAGTCCGTCGACCACCCGCGCCGACAGCGGGTCGTGGACGCCGGGCGAGACGTACACCTCGTCGGCCGCGATCAGGTCGCGCAACCGGGCGCCGTACCCGTCGCCGCCGTCGGCACGTCGGCCGTCCACCTCCGCACGGTCGTCGTCCATGTGTCGCCGTGCGTCCCGCCCGAGATAGGTCCATCGACCGGTGGTCCCGTCCGACCCGGCCGGCCCGTCGGTCGGGGTGGGCCCGTCGTCCGCGACCGCCCCGGCGAGCGCGCTCAGGAGAACCTGTCGGTGGCGTCCCTCCCGTCCGTGTCGGCGACCCCCTTCGCCTCCCCGTTCCCTTCTCCGTCCCCGTCCCCGTCCCCGTCCTCGTCGTCCACCATCCGTCTGATCAACTGGTCGCCGATGGCGGCCCCGACCAGCGCCCCCACGAGCCATCCCTCCAGCCCGAAGGGAATCGCGGCGAGCACGGCGAAGACGGCGGAGCTCAGAATCCCGACCAGCGGCTTCGGATACCCCGGAATCCCGCCATTCGAGTCGTCGCTCACGGTCCTGTACCGATCCGGTCGGTGGTCCCAAATAGGTGTTGCCGCTTCCGGGAGCGTCGCTCCCGCAGTGTCGCGCCTACGCGGCGTCGACCGCCGCCAGTACGCGCTCGACGAGGTAGTCCGCCTCCTCGTCGGTCAACTCCTGGGGCGCGACGGTGATCTCGTCGAGGTCGACCCGCCGCTCGCCGACCCACACGCGGGGGTCCCCCCGGCGGAGCGTCCGGACGACCTCGACGGCCGACCGCGGGGCGTCGGGGGCCACGCCCGCGACGACCTTCGGGACGCCGCTCGCCTTGTCCGTCCCCGCCGAGAGGCGGACGTTCAGGTGCGGCGAGTCGCCGAGGCCCTCGGCGATCCGTTCGGCGCGCGCCCGCCACGTCGCGAGCGTCGCCTCGTGGTCCTCCGCGAGGAACCCCTCCAGCGCGACGAGCAGGCCGACGAGGTCCTCGCGGCCGACCTTCAGCGGGCGGCCGAGCCCCGTCGGCGGCGTGCCCGGCGGGAGCGCGGCCCGGTCGATCAGGCGCTCGGGCGGCGACCAGACGTCGGCGTGGTAGCCGTCCGAGAGTTGCTGGAGCGCCGCCGACCGGATCAGGTCGGTCCGCCCGGCGAGGATGCCGGTCGGTTGCGGACCGCGGATGCCCTTGCCGCCGCTGATCGCCACGAGGTCGGCGCCGGCGTCGACGAACCGCCGGAGGTTGGCCTGCGGCGGCACTTCGCTCGCGGCGTCGACGAGCACCGGCAGGTCGTGGTCGTGCGCGACGTCGACGACCGTCGGGAGCGCGAGGCGGTTGTGTGGCCGCTGGACGTACGCGACCGCGACGGTCTCCCCGTCGATGGCGGCGTCGAGTTCCCAGGGCTCGACCCGTTCGACCCCGCCCTCGACGGGGTGGTGGGAGACGCCCCCGGCGTCGACGAGCGTCGCGCCGCTGGCCCGGATTCCCACGTCGTACTTGATGCGGTGGGCCTTCGGGATCACGACGTCGCTCGCCACGCCCTCCGTGTCCGGCAGGCGGGCCATCGTCGCGTAGTCGTCGCCGGCGATGCAGGCGGCCGCGCCGAGGCACATCGCGGCCGACGCGCCGGGGGCGACGAAGCCGGCCTCGGCGCCGGTCGCCTCGGCGATCAGGTCGCTCGCCCGCGCCTGCAGGTCGGCCACGTAGACGTGCGCCTCCGCCGCGCGCGCCATCGCCTCCGCGACCCCGTCCCGGAGGCGCGCCCCGCTGACCTGCGTGCGGGTTCCGACCCCGTTTATCACCCGCGGTACGCCGAGGTCGTCGTAGATCGTGTCTCGCGCGGCCATGGCCGAGTGCGGGGGGCCGCGGTCTTAAAGTTCGCCTCCCGCCGGCGCCGTCTCCGGGTCCCCTCCCGCGTCACTCGACCGCCTCGGGATTGAGCGCCGACTCGGGGACACCGCCCGCGTAGACGGTCCGGACGTGCTCGGCGGCACGGGTCGCCTTTGTCCGGGCCGCCTCGTGGGTCGTGCCCGCGATGTGTGGCGTGACGACGACGTTCTCGAAGCGAACAGCGGGTGGTCGTCGGCCGGCGGTTCCGCCTCGAACACGTCGACGCCCGCGCCGGCCAGGTCGCCGGCCGCCAGCGCGTCGACCAGCGCCCCCTCGTCGACGATGCCGCCCCGGGCGGTGACGACGATTCCGTCCTCGGGGAGGGCCGCGCCGCCGCCCCGATCGCTCCCCGCGTCTCGTCGGTCAGCGGTGCGTGGACCGACAGGACCGCGGCCGTCCCGTACAGTTCCCGCTCGCCGACCTTCCGCACGCCGGCCGGCGTCGTCGATGGGCCCCGTCAGCAGCACGTCCCAGCGGTCGCGGGTGGGCTTCCGGTCCCGGTTCCCGTCCTCGGATGGCATACCCCGCCGGAGCATCCCGGCCCACAAAAGCGGGGTGGGCCGGCGCGGGCGCGTCGCGGCCCGCAGTCCCGTTCGCGGCCGCTCGGTTGCGCCGGCACCTCGGTTGCGTCGATCGCCTGGCCGATCCGGCCCCCTCGACCGAGCCGGTACCTCGGCCGATCCTCGCCTCTCAGTCGAGCCGGTAGTCCTCCAGCGCGTCCTCGTCGACCTCGACGCCGATCCCCGGTCCCTCGGGCGGGCGGATCGTTCCGTCCTCGTTCATCCGGATCGCGGACTGATTCTCCAGGTAGGGGCTGGCGATGAACTGCCCGGGGTCGTCGAGCGTGTCGTCGAACACGGCGAACTCGATCAGGTCGCAGGCGGGCGTCGCCGCACAGACGTGGAGGCTGGCGGCGTAGTTCACGCCCGGCCCGAAGGTGTGGGGGACGAACCGCTTGTCGAACCCCTCGACCAGCGTGGCGACGTTGTCCGCGGCGGTGACGCCGCCGACGAGGTCGAGCGTCGGCTGGTAGATTTCGAGCGCGTCGGCCCGGAGATGCTCGACCGCAGGGTAGTGGGGCCGGTGGGTCTGGTAGGCGGCGATGGGAACCGTGGTCCGCCCGTTCAGGCGGGCCTGACCCTGCACGTCGAGGTGCGAGATGGGCTCCTCGAACCACGCCAGGTCGTGTTCGGCGCCCGTCTCCGCGATTTTGAGCGCGTCCGCGAAGCCGTAGGAGGTGTTGGCGTCGATGGCGAGGCCAAAGCCCTCCGGGCTCCCCTCCGCGACCGTCCGGACCCGGTGGCGGTCGTGTTCGAGGTCGCCCGTCGCGACGATCTTCATCAGCCGGAAGCCCCGCTCGGCGAGCCACTCGGAGTCCTCGACCAGGCGGTCGGCCTCCTTGAAGTGGGGGAAGGTGGCGTAGGCCTCGACGTCGCCGGCGTCGCCGCCGAGCAGGTGATAGAGCGGCTTGCCCGCGTCCTTGCCCTTGATGTCCCAGAGCGCCTCGTCGATGGCGCTGAGCGAGCGGTAGGCCGTCGAGCGCTTCGCGTCGGTGTACATCTCGTGCCACCGGGCGACGGCGTCCCGGGGGTCCTCGCCGACGATCCGGTCGGCGAGCGCGTCGATGCCCTCCGCGACCATCCGGGCCTCGCTCCCCTCGGGATCGAAGACGAACGACTCGCCGATCCCGGTGATGCCGGCGTCCGTCTCGACCCGCGCCATCACGGGGTTGACCGTGATCGTCTGGGCGGAGGACCCGCCCTTGCGGGTCACGGTATCGATCGCCGTCTCCATCGGAATCGACTCGACGTGGGTTACGCGCATGGTCCGCGCGTTCGGGGGTTCGCACTTAGCCCTTCTCATCCCCATCAGCGTCGTTCCGGCCCGAGAGCGGCGATTCCGGGCGGTGTCGGAGCCGTCCCGTCGATTCGCGGCGGCCGCTCCCCCTGACCGCGCCGTTGAAGTGCGTGCTCCGCATCGAGAGGGCATGGCAGAGTACCCTTCGAAGCGGCCCCTCGGCATCGCGGAGGACGAACTCGGCGAGGCGGGCCACGAGCTGACCCCGGCCGCGACGGCCGTTCCGTGGATCGACGCCCACCAGCACACCCAGACCATCTCGTGGGACGAGCAACACGAGTTCGACCTCACCGGCTGCCAGGCCGCGGTGATGATCGCCGCCAACTACCACTGGAGCCCCTACCGGCCGGTCCAGCCCGACGACGTCCGGTTCCTGTGGGACCTCGCGGTCAAGTGGGCCGACTACCTCAACCGGAAGCACCTGTTCGAGCAGTACGTCGCGATCGGCATCCACACCGTCGGGCGCGTCGAGGACCCCGAGGACCTGCTCGCGGTCCTGCCCGACTACTGCGCGCTCGACGAGGTGGTCGCCATCGGCGAGACGGGGATCGAACCGGTCCAGTACGCCTCCCGGTGGCCCCTGGCGGAACAGAAGGAGGTGGTCCGCGAGCAGATGCGGATCGCCGAGGAGACAGGGACGCCGCTGATCCTCCACACCCCGACCCGGAAGGCCGGCGCCGAGACCTCCTCGGAACAGGGCTGGGGCGGTCTCGGCCTCTCCTCGCCGCTGCCGGAGATCGACTACAGCCGCCCGAAAATCGAGTGCACGAAGCTCGACGTCGAACTGAAGGATCGGGCGGGCCTGGCCGACGAGCGACTGCTGATCGACCACGGCGACCCCTCCATCGTCGAGTTCGTGATGGAGTCGACGGACTGCTATCTCGGCTTCTCGGTCTCCTCGCCGCTGAAGGGCGTCACCAGCGAGGACATCGCGGAGGTCATCCACGAGTACGGTCCCGACCGGGTCATCCTCGACAGCGACGCGATGGGCTACCGCCACAGCGACGAGCGGTGCATTCCCGAGACGATGCAGGACCTCCACCGGCAGGGGGTCGGCGTGGACGCCCTCCGGCGGGTCGCGTTCGAGAATCCCCGCGACCTGCTCGGCCTCGACCACATCGAGGGGTAGAGTATCAGCGGGCCGTGCGGTGTCGGCGCCGGGAGCGGACGCGAGGGAAGGGCGCGGCCAGTGGAGGACGGGGGGGATGTGGCCGGTGGCCGGTGGCCGGCGGACGCGAACGTTTACGGCCGCCGCCCCCGAGCCTCCGGGCGTGAAACAGGCGATCGTCGCCCGCACGGACATCGGGATGGGCGCGGGGAAACTCGCCGCACAGGTCGCGCACGCCTCGCTCTCGGCCTACGAGGACGCCGACGAGCGGAGCCGGCGGGCGTGGAGGGGCGAGGGGGAGAAGAAGGTGGTCCTCCGCGCGGAGAGCGAGAGCGAGGTGTTCGCCCTCGCGGACGAGGCTGACCGCGCGGACCTCCCCCACGCCGTCGTCAGGGACGCGGGCCACACGGAACTCGACCCCGGCACCGTCACCGCCCTGGCGGTCGGGCCGGGCGAGGACGAGCAGGTCGACCGCGTCACCGGCGACCTGTCGCTGTACTGACCCGGACCGTCTCGACTGCCCGTGCCCTTTCCTCCCTCCGGCGCGAAGCGGACCCGATGCGTCCGGCCCACGAGCGCGAGCAGGTCGTCGGGATGGCGTGGTACGTCAGCGACGCGGACGGGACCGGTGGCCGACTGCGCGAGCGCCCCGAGGGCTTCCGGGTGCGCGAGGTGGAGGCCGTCGACCCCGAACCGGTCGACGCCGATCAGGCCGATTACCCCCATCTGCTCGTCCGCGCCCGGCTCCGGCGCTGGGACACGAACGACTTCGTCGGGCGGCTGTCCGACGCCCTGGGCGTGAGCCGCGAGCGGGTCTCGTGGGCCGGCACGAAGGACAAGCACGCGATCACCACCCAACTCTTCGCCGTCCGTGGCATCGAGCCGGCGGACCTGCCGGCGGTGCGCGACGCCGACGTGGAGGTCGTCGGGCGGTTCGGCCGCTCGCTCGCGTTCGGCGACCTCGCGGGCAACGCCTTCGAGGTGCGGGTGCGCGACCCGGAGCGACCCGGGGCCGCGAGCGACGTCACCGCCGACCTGCGGGCGTTCGCCGGGGGCGACGGGGACAGGAACGGCGACGGGGGTCGGAACGGCGGAGGAGACGGGAATGGCGGGGATGGAATCCGAGACGCGGGCGCCGACACCACCGGCGACGGAACCGGGGAAACGACCGCGACGGTCGCGGTGCCGAACTACTTCGGCCACCAGCGGTTCGGGAGTCGTCGACCGATCACCCACGAGGTCGGCCTGCGAATCCTCCGCGACGACTGGTTCGGGGCGGTCCGGGCGTACTGCGGCAACCCGTTCGAGACCGAACCCGCCGACACTCGGCAGGCCCGCCGGTTCGTCGACGAGCAGTTCGAGGCCGCGGACCCGAACTGGCGGGCGGCGGCGGAACGGATCCCCGACCGCCTGGGCCACGAGCGGGCGATGCTCGATCGCCTGGCCGCCGCCGGCGAGCGGAACCCCGGGCCGGAGACCTGTCGGCTGGCGCTCGGCGCCGTCCCGTCGAACCTGCAGCGCCTGTTCGTCAACGCCGCCCAGTCGTACGTGTTCAACCGGGTGGTGAGCGAGCGGCTGGACCGGGGCATCCCGCTCGACCGGCCGGTGACCGGCGACGTGGTCTGCTTCATCGATCGGTCGGCGCCGGAGGGCCTCGTCGTCCCCGACGTCGACCGAAGCCAGCGGGTCGAGGAGGGGCGCGAGGACGCCGTCGCGCGCCACTGCGAGCGCGGCCGGGCGTTCGTGACGGCGCCGCTCGTCGGCACCGAGACGACCCTCGGGGCGGGGGAACCGGACGACATCGTGCGGGAGGTGCTCGCGGACCTCGACCTCGCGCCCGTGGACTTCGACCTGCCCGAGGGCTTCGCCTCCCGGGGGACGCGCCGGGCGGTGCTCGTCCGGACCGACGTGACCGTTCGCCGCGACCCCCTGACCCTCGAGTTCGCGCTCCCCCACGGCGCCTACGCGACCGTCCTCCTGCGCGAGTACCTGAAGGTCGATCCGCTCGACCTGTGAGGGGGCGTCGAATCGGCGGGCTGGACTTGCGGGACCGTCCGACGCCGCACCGACGCGGGCGCTCAGCGCTCGAAGAACCGGTCGGGGCGGAGCCGCGACAGTCGCATCGCGTTCCCCGTCACGGTCAGGCTCATGCCCATGTCCCCGACGACGACCGCGAGCGCGACGCTCACGTACCCGAGCGGAACGCCGAGTGCGAGCAGGGCCTTCACGCCGAGGCTCGACCAGATGTTCTGCCGGATCACCGCGTTCGCCTCGTTCGAGAGCGCGTAGAGGTAGGGGAGCTTCCCGATGTCGTCGCCCATCAGGGCGATGTCGGCCGTCTCGATGGCCGTGTCCGTTCCCGCGGCCCCCATCGCGATGCCGACGTCGGCGGCGGCGAGCGCCGGCGCGTCGTTGATCCCGTCCCCGACCATCGCGACGTCCCCGTACGCCGCCTGCAGCTCCGTCACGGCGTCGACCTTCTCCCCGGGCAGGAGTTCGGCGCGGAACTCGTCGACGCCCACCTCCTCGGCGATGGCGCGCGCCGTGCCCTCGTTGTCGCCCGTCAGCATCACCACGTGTTCGACCCCCAGGTCGCGCAGGCGCGCCACGGCCCCCCGGGCGGCCGGACGCACCTCGTCGGCGATGGCCACGATGCCCAGCAGGTCCGACTCGGTGCCGACGAGGACGACGGTCTTGCCCTCCCGCTCCAGCCTGGCGAGGGCGTCGGCGGGACCTTCGGTCGACGGCTTCGCCGTCACGGCGCCGCCGTCGGTCGCGCGGCGGGACGACAGGTCGAAGCCGAGTTCCTCGAACAGCGCGGGCTTGCCCGCGTAGTACGTCTCCCCCTCGACGGTGGCGCGGATGCCCTTGCCGGTCAGGCTCTCGAACGCGGAGGGGTCCGGGAGGTCGTCGACGCCGGCCGCCCGGTCGAGGATGGCCGCCGCGATGGGGTGTTCGCTCCGCCGTTCGAGGCCGGCGGCGTAGCGGAGGACGTCGGCCGTCCCGTGGTCCCCGAGCGGAACGACGTCGGTGACGGCGAGTTCGCCCTTCGTGAGCGTCCCGGTCTTGTCGACGGCGACGGCGTCAATCTCGCCCATCGCCTCCAGGTGGTTGCCGCCCTTGATGAGGACGCCGTTCTTCGCGGCGCTGGTGATGCCCGAGACCACCGAGACGGGCGTCGAGATGACGAACGCGCAGGGGCAGGCGATGACGAGCAGCGTGAGGCCGCGGACGAACCACGTCCCCCACGACCAGCCGAGGGCGAGCGGCGGCACGGCGGCGGTCAGGATCGCCAGCACGACGACGACCGGCGTGTAGTAGCCCGCGAACCGATCGACGAACTGCTCCTTCTCGGTCTGTTTCTCCTGGGCGCCCTGCACCATCTCGATGATCTGCGACAGGGTCGAGTCGCCGGCAGTCGACGCGACCGCCTCCTCGAGGTAGCCCTCCTCGTTGATGCTCCCGGCGTACACCTCGTCGCCCTCGGTCTTGTCTACGGGGACGCTCTCGCCGGTGATCGGCGACTCGTCGAGCGCGCTCTCGCCCGCGATGACCGTGCCGTCGAGCGGGACCTTCTCGCCCGGTCGGACGATGACCGTCTCGCCGACGGTCACCTCCTCGGCCGGCACGGTCACCTCCTCCTCCCCCCGGCGGACGGTTGCCTCGTCCGGCGAGAGCGCCATCAGTTCGCGCAGGGAGTCCCGCGCCCGGTCCATCGCGTAGTCCTCCAGGAGTTCCGCGACGTTGAACAGGACGGCGAGCGTCGCCGCCTCGACGAAGTAGCCGATCCCCGTCGCGGCGACGATCGCCGTCCCCATCAGGAGGTCGATGTCCAGGCTCCGGTTCCGAGCGGAGTAGTACCCCCCGCGGACGACCGGATACCCGCTGACGACGATCGCGACGAGGAACAGGCCGTCGGCGACCGTGAGCGGGTGGCCGAGGACGCCGAGGACGACGGCGTTCGCGCCCGTGAGGGCGAACTCCAGGGCGAGTCCCAGCGTCAGCGCGACCGCGCCGATCCACGTCTTGATCGCCCGCGAACTCGTCCAGATTTCCGCGGGGGGTGCGATCCCGCCCCCGCCGTGGCCGGTAGCGTCGCTCTCGACGCCGGTGACGTCGTAGCCGGCGCCCTCGACGGCCGCGATGACGGCGCTCTCGTCGGTCCGGTCGGGGTCGTAGGTGACTCTGCCCGTCCCCGTGGTGGGCTGGAGATCGGCGTCGATGACGCCGTCGACGCGCCCGAGGCTCCCGTCGACCTTCCCGGCACAGGAGGGACAGTCCATCTCCGGAACGGTGAGCCGGACGGTGGCGGTCCGCGTCGGGCCGTCGTCCGCCTGCTCCTCCGCGTCCTCGTTCATCGGACCGACGTAGGGGGGTGACCGGAATAACTCTTGGTTGGAATACTCCAACCCGGCGGTCAGCGTGTCGCCCGTTGCTCCGCCGGGCCCCGTTCGCGAGTGACGTACCGCTTCGCCAGGCGTTCCTCGGCCCGCCGAAGGCGATAGGTGAGCGTCGACCGCGGCACGTCGAGGTGGTCGGCGAGTGCAGCCACGTCCACCGCGCGCGGCGACTCGTAGTAGCCGTGTTCGACGGCCGCCCGGAGCGCCGCGTCCTGCTCCGGCGGGAGGTCGGTCACGCCGCCGTCCGTGGCGCCCGTCGACGCCGAGGCCGTCGCCGTCCGGAGCATCTCCATCCGGGCACACTCCCCGATGGCGGCCTTCAGGGCGTCGAAGAACGCGCCCACGTCCCCGTCGCCGGAGTGGATGATGCGCCACGTGTAGTGGCGGCCCTCGTGGCGCGTGTCGAACAGCAGGCCGTCGCCGAGGTGGTCGCGGGCGAGGTGGGGGACGGAGGCGCAGGTTGGGGTGCGCTCCCAGTGGGAGTAGAGGACGAGTTCGTCGTCGGTGCGGTCGAGGATCTGGGTGGTCTGGGTCGCGCCGCAGTCCTCGGTTGCGAGGCAGTCCGCGTAGTAGTCGCTCTCGAGGAAGGCGTCCTCGACGGCGCCGAGCGAAGCGGGCGTCCCCGCGGCGTGGTCGACGCGCCAGAGTCGCTCGTCGGTGGCGTGGAGCGAGAGCGAGCGGATCCGGGCGTCCGGGTGGTCGGCGAGCGCATCCGCCACCCGGTTGCACCCGGGTTCGTATTCGAGGGCGAAGACGAGTTCGCGCATGCGGTCGGGTAGGGGCTGCCGGAACATAACACGTGGCTTCGACTTCGAACTGCTCGCGCGTCGCTCCGCGATCAGATCGCGTCGTCGGGGTCGTGGACCTCCCGCATCCGCCGTGCCTCCGCGGCGTACTGCTCCCGGAGGTCGGGGTCGTCGACCGCCCCCAGGTTGTCCGGGTCGGCGTCGACGGCCGCCGTGGTGTCCCGGACGTCGGTGAACGACGTGAGCGCCCGCTCTTTCCGGAAGTACCGCTCCCCGTCCGGGGTGGCGTACGTGAGGATGATCAGGTTCTGCTCGTCGTCCGAGTACGTCCGTTCGACCAGCCACACGCGAACGGCGTTCGCGTCGTCCGCCTCGTCCATGGCGCCGCGTGTGTGGGCCAGGCGGAAGTGGGTGGTGGGCGTGACCGCCAGTGGACGGGGCGGGTGGCCGGCGTCCCCGTCGCTGGTCTGGACAGGGACGACGGCGTGGGGCGGACGACCGGGGGACGCGGATCGGGATGGACGGGTCACCTCGCGGGAACGAACGGGCTTATGCGCCCGGGCGGCGATAGGGGTACCATGGAGTGTGCGCGGTGTGGAACCCCGCTGGAACGCCCGGGGGACTACTGTCTGACCTGTCACACCGCGAACTGCGACGCGGTCGTCGTCGCGTTCGAGCGCGGGCGGGCGACGCTGACGATGCTCGACGGCGAGTCGACCGTCGGGGAGACGATCGTGACCACGACGCCGGAGGCGGGCGAGGAGCGACTCGTCCAGGTGCGGAACTTCGCCGGGCGGGTGGCCGACGAGATCCGTCGCAAGCGCCCAGAGACGGTGTTCGCGGCGGGCGAGCGCGAGCCGCTCCGGGAGGCGCGCGCCCAGCTCCACTACCAGTTCTACCGGGTCGACGACGAGCGGCCGGTCGAGGCGGCGCTCGCCAGTCGGGGCGAGCGGGCGCTGGAGGTGGTCGACCTGTCGCCGGCCGAGAAGCTCGGCGGGAGCCACACGACGCTCATCGGCGGGCGCGACGGCCGGGCGGCGATCGGGGCCGTCGCCGAACACCCGCACGTCAAGAAGGTGGTGCCGGGGCCTATCGACGCGGGCGGGACCGGATCGCAGTCGGGATTGCGCGCGAAGGTGACCCGGGCGGACGACAACGGGAACGTCAGGCTTCTGCTCCGTGACGGGTCCAGCGTCCAGGAGAACCGGGTCGTGACGACCGCGATGGACCGCGACACGGGCGAGCGCGTCCGGGACGACCTCGACGAGGCGCTCGCGGAGGCGGGACTCGCGGGCTGACCGCCGGGGCGACTCGCAGGGTTTTTGCGTCGGCCGGGGATACTGGGCGGTACTATGGCCGAAAAGGACACGAAGTCGGTCGGCAGCGCCGGCCGGTTCGGCGCGCGATACGGGCGGGTCGCGCGGCGACGCGTCAAACAGATCGAGGCCGAGATGGAGTCGGCCGAAGTCGACGGCGACGACGTGACGCGGATCGGGACGGGCATCTGGCGGAACGAGGAGACCGGTGAGGTGTTCACCGGGGGAGCCTACCGGCCCCGGACGCCCGGCGGTCGGCAGGTCACGCGGTCCATCCGCGCCGCGTTCGCCGAGGAGGAGGCCGCGGAGGAAGCGGAGGAAGCGGAGGACTGACCATGTACAGGTGCTCCCGCTGCAAGCGCGACGTCGAACTCGACGAGTACGGCGGCGTCCGCTGTCCCTACTGTGGGCACCGCGTCCTCCTGAAGGAGCGCAGCCCCGACATCAAGGAGATCGACGTCGAGTGACGTGGCGTCGAGCGGGCGGGTAGCCGGCACGCGTCGATGTCCGTTTCCGACCCCGACCACGCCCACGACGCGGCGCTCTCTTTCACCTACGACGACGAGCGGCGCGCGCGGACGGTCGCCGCGAGCCTGGCCGTCGAGCAGGACGAGATCGCCGACGCGCGGTCTCGCGCGACCGTCGAGCGCGAGGGGGCCACCGTCCAGGTGCGGGTGACCGCGGCGGACCTCGTCGCGCTCCGGGCCGGGTGTACCTCCTGGACGCGGCTCGTCGCCGTCGCCGAACGGCTGGCGCGGGACTGACGTAGCGAGATACGTGGGTTTTTCACCCCGGCAACCCTCCGCCGGGATATGCAGGGTAACCTTCCCCCCGAGGCACAGGAGAAGATCGAGGAGTTGCAGGACCTTCAGGAGACGGCCCAGGAGGTCGCACAGCAGAAACAGCAGGCCGAGACGGCGCTCAACGAGTCCCAGACCGCCCTCGACGCGCTCGAGGAGATCGACAGGGACGCGGAGATGTTCCGGGAAGTCGGCGAGATCTTCGTCGAGACCACCTACGGCGAGGCCCACGAGAACCTGGAGGACAAGGTGGAGTCGCTCGAGATCCGCGTCGAACAGCTCGGGAAGCAGGAGGAGCGCGTCCAGGAGCAGTTCGAGGAGCTTCAGGAGGAGATCCAGAACCTCCTCCAGGGCAGCGGCGGTGGCGGCGGCGGTCCCGCCGGGATGGGCCCCGGCGCCGGCGGCGCGTAATCCGGCGATGGCCGACGAGGCGGAGGGACGACCGACCGACGAAGAGGTCGTCAGGGCGGCCGCCGACGCCGCCGAGGGCGTGGTGCTCGACCGCTACAAGCAGTCCCGCATCGACGACCTCGACCTGACCGTCACCTTCGAGGACGGCGTCCTCGAGATCGATCTCTACGTGAACCCGTCCGACGACGCCGAAGCGGACCCCGACGAGGTCGTCGACGCGGCCGTCGCGGCGGCCGAGGAGGCCGTCGACGACCTCTTCGCCGCGGCCGGGAACGACTGATCGTCCGACCACGGCCACCTTTCCACCGGCCGCTCCGCCTCCGTCACCCTCCCCCGTCGGGACGCCCGGCTCTCCTCCACCCCTTCCCGTCGGGACGCCCGGCTCTCCTCCATCACTTACTCCCGCTCATCCCCGGTGAGATGCCCGAAGAGCCCCCAATACGCCGGCGAAGGATTGAAGTGTGATGGATGTGAGCGTGTCTCACATGGCAGCTACTAACAATGGCGCGAGCGCGTTCGAGAGCCTCCGATCACATTACGAGACTGCGGAACTGACGTGTCCGGAGTGCGGGCACGAGGACGACGACGGCAAGTGGCAGGCCCGGACGACCGGGGACCGGGTCAGTTACCGGCACGTCTGTCCGGCCTGTGGCGCCATCGACGTCCGGGAACTCCGCCTCGGGTGACGCCCGCGCGGCTCACGTGAGGAAGAACACGAGCATACTGACGGCCAGTACGACCAGGATAACGGCGCCGGCGAGCGCGCCGCCCATCGAGACGACGGCGTTGGCGTGTGACGCGAGCGTCTCGGTCCGGTCGTTGCCGAAGACGGTCACCTCCGCACGTTCCGTCCCCATGCCGGCGGTCACGGGTTCGCGGTCGGCCAGTGCCTCGTCGGTCAGTCGCTCTATCAGCGCCACGAGTTCGTCGTCGTCGATGGCCGCGCCGACCTGATTGTCGGCCTCCAGGGTGTTGACGATGTGGGTGTCCGTCGTCATCGGCTCGACGCGGTCGACCCGCCCGCTCCCGGTCAGCGTCCCGACGATGCGGTCGCGCAGGCCGGGCTCCATGTTGTTGCCGTCGACGAGCACGTAGGCGGTCGTCTCGCCGGCGACCTCCGTCACGGCGACCCGGACGCCGAGGGGGCCGATGCCGTCGACCGGCTCCCAGTCGGTGCGGTCCCAGGCGACGCCGAGCCGGAGGTCGCCGCGCGGGGCACCCGCGAGCCGGTCGCCCGCCTTGCCGGCGGCCCGGATCAGGTCGAACGACCGCTGGCTCCCCGGCGTGACGTGGCCGAGGTCCGGGCCCGAGAGCCCGTCATTGCAGTTGTGGGCGTCGACGAGCAGGACCTCCTCGTGGCCGGCGGCGCGGGCCTCGGCGCCCGCCGAGAGGCCGACGGCGTACTCGACGTCGTCGGCACAGCCGGGGGCGAACGTCGAGACCAGCAGGGCGCCGTCGCCGAACGCCTGGCCAAGCACGGACGCCTCGCCGGCCTCGACGCGGACGCTCGGTGTCGCGTCGCCGTAGGTGAGGCGGTCGTGGGCGTCCTCGATCGCGTCGATCACGGTGTCCACCTCGCGCTCGGTGACGAGGTTGAAGTCGTGGCCGGCGGTGGCGTGCGGGGGGAAGGCGAGCCCCTCGGCCCGGCGGGCGACCCGCTCGGGGAGGTTGCCGCCGCCGATCTCGCCCATCGGGCCGGGGTGGATCATCGGGAGGACGAACCGGGCCTTCTCGGTGCCGTCCCGCCGCCGGAAGGCGAGGACGGTGACGGGGACGATGGCCTCCTGACCCAGTTGCTCGAAGAAGTCCTCCAGTTCCCGGCTCCCCTCGGCGACGTGGCCGACGAACCCGCGGAGGAAGTCGAGCATCGAGACCCCGAGACTCTGTCGCCATGGGCGGTCGATGATCCGGATGAATCCGTAGACACCGGCGGCGTAGATGACGCAGGTGAGCCCGAGGAGTTCGAAGTGTCCAAGCGTGAACCCGGCGACCTCCGGGGGGGCCTCCTCGGCGCGGGCCAGCCACGGCAGCAGGTACGCGCGCAGGATCGGCCCGCCGATGCGGAGGAACTCGAGGGTGCCGGAGTAGATGAAGAGCATCGCGGCGGCGACGAGCGTCTGGATGCTGGCCGGGATGGCGGCGACGAGAATCGAGGAGCGCGAGACCGCCATCACGACCAGCAGGCGGACGGCGAACACGGAGGCCAGGGCGACGACCAGGGCGTCGAAGACGAACCGCTGTTCGAGGGGCGTGAGGGCGGAGACGACACCGGCGCCGGTGACGATCACCACGAGGAGCACCTCGCAGACGAGCGCGAGCAGCGACGAGCGGCTGTAGGTCAGCCGGCCGCCGACGAACCGGTCGACGCCGGTGGTGGCCGCGGCGGCGACGAGCGTCGGAACGCCGATGAAGAAGATGCCCTCCCAGGCGTCCTGCCCGATGAAGAGCAGCCCGCGCCAGCCGGCGGCGTCGCCGGACTCGAAGGCGGCCACCCCCGTCGTGGCGGCGACCAGGAGGGCGAAGGCCGTGGTGACGTAGGGGCTCGGGGTGCGAAAGACGAACCGCGAGAGCCCTGCCAGGTCGCTCTGGGTGGCGGTCATCGATCCGTGGTGGGCGCTCGACCGACGTAAAGCCATCTCCCCGCCGGCGCGCGCGCCGTGGTTCCGTCCGCCGATCCGCACGCGGACGGCGCGGCCCCGTTCGTCGGTCGAGGCGGCGATCCGGGCCCCGACAGGGGCCCCGGCAGCCGCATCACCGGCGACAGATGTCGACGAAGTTCTCGAACACCACGTCCCCCTCCGCCGTGTGGGCCACCTCGGGGTGCCACTGGACGCCGTAGAGGTCCCGCTTCACGTCGCTCATGGCCTCGATGTCGCAGACGTCGCTCGTCGCGGTGCGGACGAAGCCGTCCGGGAGGGTGGTCACCTCGTCGGCGTGGCTCGCCCAGGTCCGGGTGCTGGGGTACAGCGAGCCGAGCAGCGGGTCGTCGGCGTCGAGCACCTCCACCTCGACGTCGGCGTAGCCCCCGTACTCGCCCGGCCCGACCTCGCCGTCGAGTTCCCGGGCCATCGCCTGCATCCCGAGGCAGATACCGAGTACCGGGCGGTCGAGGGCGAGGTACTCCCGGCAGCGGCCGATCCGGTCGATGCTCGGCCCGCCCGAGAGCAC
>JBDGQA010000017.1:0-23832 GCA_042219325.1 Haloferacaceae archaeon
GGCTGTCGCCGACGAGGTGCTCCGGTTCGAGGCGAACGTGCGAACCGTCCACCGGCTGGCGCCGCTGCTGGATCTCATCTGTGAAGACCACCAGGAGTTCGTCGTCGAACCGTTCGTCGACGCGACGGTGACCATCGTCGAGCCGGACGATCCGTACCAGCCGGTTGAACGGTTTATTTCGTTGGTGGAGGAATCGGACACCTTCCACGGATTCAATACGACGCACATGGCACCGCTCGTCTTGGGTGAATTCCACCAGCGGGTGTTCGACAGAACCGACACCGAAATCATCTACCTTCCCCACATCGTCGAGAAACTCTTCGAGACGTATCCGGCACAGGCGACCGAGGCGGTCGAGAGAGGCCACTTGACCCTCCGGACGCGCGACGATCTTCCCTACGGACTCGCCGTCTTCGACGAGCGTGTGGGAATCGGTGGGTACGACGAATCGACGGGCATGATGCAGGTGTTCGTCGACACGGAGTCACCCATCGCCCGGGAGTGGGCCGAGCGCGTCTACGCGTCGGTCAGAGCTGACTCCGAACCGCTCGCTGCCGAACGAATCGATTCGATCCGCTGAGAGCGTCTCGCTGAGTGCTCCATACGTTACAGGCGGAGAGCAGATACGACGCTGCTGACTGGACTCTCTACATCTCGCACGTCCGTTCCGATACGTCGGAATCAGCAGGAGCGTACGAGAACTTGCGCTACCTCCCTCAGTCCCACTCGTCGGGCCACAGGCCGGCGGCGCGCATCCCCGTCTCGTACTCCGCGTCCCGGAAGGCCCGAACGAGCGCGTCGGTCTCGAGCCGCGGGAGGTCGGCGCCCGCCATCTCGACGACCAGGAGCGCCGTCAGCATCGCGTGCTCGCGGAGGTCCCGCGGGTCGACCTTGTCGCGGGTGTCGGCCGCCGTGTGGGTCCACCCCCGGCCACGCTCCTCGCTGCGGCTGTGCAACTGGAGGGCCGGCACGCCGTGCCGGACGAACGGCCACTGGTCGCTGAACGGGTGGGGCCGCTCGCGGACCTCGACGGGATGGCCGGTCCGGTCGCCGACCCGTTCGGCGACCGCGCGCGTCGCGTCGGAGGCGTGGGTCATCGCCACCAGGTCGCGGCTCCGCCCGGCGCCGTCGACGTTGACGACGCCCGCGACCCGGTCGAGGTCGAGGTCGCTCGCCAGGTGTTCGCTCCCGACCAGTCCGGTCTCCTCACAGCCCACCAGCGCGACGCGCACGCCCCGGTGCAGGTCGCCCCCGGCGAGCAGCCCCGCCGCCGTCACCGCGACTGCGACGCCACAGCCGTTGTCCAGCGCTCCCTCTCCCACGTCGTGGGCGTCGTAGTGCGCGACCAGCACCACCTCCTCGCCCGTCTCGGGCCCCACCCGGCCGACCACGTTCCGGCTCTCTCCGTCGACGGTCTCCGCGTCGACGACGAGTCGCACCCCGCTCCCGTCGTCGTCGCGGAGACGCTCGCCGGTCTCGTGGCTCACGCCGACGCCCGGGGCCGGCGCCTCCGCGTCGAACCCGAGGGTGCCCGTCGGCGGGAGTTGGCCGGCGCGGTGGTTGACGAAGACGAACCCCTCGGCGCCGGCCTCGACGGCGGCGCCGAACTTCTCCAGCCGGTGGACGAACCGGCTCCCCGGCGGCGTGTTCGTCGCGGCCAGCGCCACCGCGCCGTCGAGGCCGTCGGGAAGGTCGGCCGGGAGGCCGTGGCCCACGTCGACCAGTTCGCCGGACACGTCCGCCGGCGGCGCGTAGGGGAGCGCGACCGTCTCGTGGACCCGGTCGCCGCGTTCGAGCCGCGAGTCGCCCCGACGCCAGGCCCGCGTCGGGAACGGCTCCGTCCGGACGTCGCGGACCCCGGCGTCGGCGAGTGCGTCGGCCAGCAGGTCGGCGGCGGCGCGTTCCTCCGGACTCCCCCCCAGCCGTCCGCCGACGTCGGTCAGCGCCGTCAGGAGGTCCCACGGCCGGTCGTCGGTCCACGCCCGGCCGAGCGACGCGTCGAGCATGGGCCCCGTTCGGACCGGCCGCTACAAAGGCCTGGTCCCGGCCCGTATCCACGCGAACGGCACCGCGAATCGTATCCACGCGAACGGCACCGCGAATCGTATCCACGCGAACGGCACCGCGAATCGTATCCACGCGAACGGCACCACGAACGGTGCCAGCCGCCCGGCCGTGCCTGTACGGGGAGAATCGCTTACGTCGGCCCCGACCCAACGCCCGGACATGCCGCGCTACGGCGGTGCCTGGGACGAGGCGGCGGTCGCTGCCTTTCTCGACGAGACCCGAGTGCCGGTTCGGATCGCCACCCGCACGCCCGGGGATCGGCTCTGGATGCTGTCGCTCTGGTTCCGCCGGGAGGGCGACGCCCTCCTGTGTGCCACGTCGGCGTCCGCGGACGTGGTCGAGTACGTCGACGCCGACCCCGAGGTGGCCTTCGAGGTGTCGACGAACGACCCGCCCTACCGCGGGGTCCGGGGCAACGGGACCGCGACGGTCACTCCCGACCCGGAGAAGACCCTCCTTCGCGACCTGCTCGACCGCTATCTCGGAGGGACGGACACGCCGCTCGGCCGCCGCCTGCTCGACGAGGACCGCGAGGAGGTACGCATCCGGATCGAACCGGACCGGGTCCATAGCTGGGACTACAGCGACCGGATGGCGGCGTCGGCGGAGCGCTAGCCGTCGTCCCGGTCCATGTCGTCCGCGCTCGCAGACCCGTCCGCGTCGTCGTCCGTCCCGCCGTCGGTGCCGTCCGCCGGGGCGCCGCCCTCTCCGTCTCCCGTCGCTTCCCGGTCGTAGCCGCCGCCCAGGGGCTCGACCGTCACGCCGTCGGGCACCAGCGCGAGCGCCGACGGGACCCAGCCGTCGTGGGCCAGCGTCAGGTCCGCGTCGGGGTTCTCGGCCGCCAGCCGCGCGACACCCCGCGCGGCGGCCTCCTGGGCCGGCGGGTCCGTCCGGTCGGGGACCTCGGCGGTGAGCGGATAGGTCCGCGAGAGCGACCGGGGGAGGGGGCCGAACGGGGGCACGACCCGCCACCCCTCGTCGAACCGGTCGCCGGACGGGGGGTTCCCCTCGGTCAGCAGCACCCGACCCTCGGCGTCGAGGCGCGAGAGGCGCTCGTGGTGGCGGCGGACCTCGGGTCGGCGGGCGGACTCGCCGGAGAGATAGAAGAACGTGTCCTTGCTCGCGGGATCCGAGCGCTCCAGGGCGTCGGCGCGGTCGAGCAGGGCGCGATAGCCGTCCAGCATCGCCGGATGGGCGCGAGCCCGGGACTCGACGAGTTCGAGCAGGTTCCCCGAGCGGATCGCGTCCCTGATCCGCCGGATTTCGGCGAGGCTGACGTGGAGGTTGTGGTCGGCCAGCAGCCGTTCGCGCTCGCCGTCGTCGGCCGCCCGGAGGTCGTCGGGGTCGCGCCCGGCACAGACGGGGCAGGGACACGGGAAATGATCTAGGTCCGCGAGGTGTTCGGTGCCCCGGACGGTCAGGTAGCGGTCGTCGCGGGCGTAGATGGCGTAGGCGGCGGAGTCGAAGAGGTCACAGCCGGCAGCGGCGGCGAGAGCGAACATCATCGGGTGGCCGGCGCCGAACAGGTGGACCGGCGCGTCGGCGGCGAGGCCCCGCTTTGCCGCCCCGACCACGTCAATCACGTCGTCGTACCGGTACGCGTTGAGCAGGGGGACGACCGCCCCGACGGGAAAGAGGTCGAGGTCGGTCCCGTAGGCGTGGCGGGCGGCCGCCTCGCGGAGGTCGAGGTGCGTCGAGCCCTGGATCGGCGCGCTCACGAGCATCTCGCCGGTGTCGACGGCCGCGGCATCGGCGAGGGCCGTCTCGGTCCGCCGGAGGTCGGCCTGTGTCCGCTCACGGGAGGCGTCGGGCGGCGTCGGCACGTCGACGGGGGTGGCCACGTCCGAGCCGATCTCGCGCTGGAACGTCACGATTTCGCGGGTCGTCACGTCGATATCGCCGTACTCGGAGAGCTGAAAGGAGCCCGAGTCGGTCATGATGGCCCCGGGGAAGTCGAGCATCGCGTGGAGCCCCTCGTCGCTCGCGCGCTCGCGGAGTCGGTCGGTGCTCCGGACGATGTAGGCGTTGGTGATGAGCATCTCGACCCCGAACTCGTCGGCCAGCCGGGCGGGTTCGACGGTGACGAGGTTGGGATTGACCACCGGGAGGAGCGCGGGCGTCTCGACGGTGACGCCGGCCCGCGGGACGGAGAGCGACCCGACGCGGCCCGCCGCGTCCGTCCGGCGGACCTCGAAGACCTCGCGCATGGGCGGCGTTGGCCGGGCGTCGCGGTAAGGGTTCCGGGTCGGCGTTCGTGGCGCGGCGTGGGGTTCGTGGCGTCCGTGAGGCGAGCGCGGGGGGCAGCGTTCGTGGCGTCCACGAACCCCGCTCAGACGCCCGGCGGCCCGCCCGTCGGGCCGCCCGCGAACCGGAGCGACACGTACAGCAGGGTGAACAGGGTGGCGTTGTACGCCCCGTGGATCAGCGCGGGGACGACGAGGTTGTCGGTCAGTTCGTAGGCGGTCCCGAAGACGAGCGCCGGGCCGAACAGGACCGCAATCGCGACCAGTCGGGCGCCGGACGAGCCCGTGAGTGCCAGGAAGTGGACGCCGGCGAAGACGGCCGAGGCGAGGCCGACCGCCGCCGGCGCGGACAGAGCCTCGCGGAGCCGTCCCTGGACCACGCCCCGGAAGAGCAGTTCCTCGCCGGGGCCGATGAGCAGGAAGGACGCGGGGACGAGCAGGAGCAGGACCGACGGGCGCCGGACGGCGATCTCGGCCGCGGCGTTGCGGGCGGGTTCGACGCCGGCCAGCGAGACGGCGAGGGCGCCGCCGAACGCCGCTCCGAGCGCGAGCACGTAGCCGGCCACGGCGATCACGAGGTCGCGGGCCGTCGGAACGCGCAGGCCGACCGACGCGACCGACCGACCGCGGACGCGGAGGTACGCGAGCGCGACGCCGCCGAACGTCAGCCCCTGGAGGAGGACGAGCGAGACGACGAGGAGCACGGCCGGCGACGGGGCGAGTCCGGCGGTCCGGGCCCCGAGTGCGACGGCGACGACGAGCGCCAGGCCGACGCCGAGGGCGCCGAGGCCGACGCCGAGAGCGACGGCGATGGCGCGGCCGACGGCGTGGAGGCGAGCGCGGTACGGCCCGGCGTCGCTCATCGGGACGTCAGTTCGTGGTGACAGAGCGCGAGCACGGTCCGGCCGTCGCGCAGGTCGCCGTCGACGGCGGCGGCGAGCAGGTCGTCGTACGGCCGGACCCGGACGCGGATGCTCTCGTTGGGGTCGAGGTCGCGCTCGGCGGTCGGCTCGCAGTCCCGCGCCACGAACAGGTGGTGGACCGAGTTCGCGATGCCGTTGGTCGGTTCGACGGTCAGCCGGTGTTCGACGCTCCCGGCCTCGTGACCGGTCTCCTCGGCGAGTTCCCGCCGCGCGGCCGCCGCGAGGTCGTCGTCCGCCGGTTCGACCGACCCCGCCGGGAGGCCGTGGTTGACCCGTCCGACCGCCTGGCGCCACTCGTCGATGGTCACCACCTCGCCGTCGGGGGTGAAGGGGAGCACGACGACCGCCGGGTCCTCGTCGACGTAGTGGTACGCGGCGTCGGTGCCGTCCGGGAACCGGACCGCGTCGCGGCGCACGTCGAACCCGGGGCAGGTGTAGTCGATTTCGGTGTCGCGCCGCTCCCAGGCGAGCGGGTCGGCGTCGCTGGACGCGGCCGCGTCCCCGGCGGTACCGTCGGCGTCGGCGTCGGCGTCGTCCATACCCCCGTCTGCGAGCGTGCGCTGATAAACCGGACGGGTACGTGCGGTACCCGGCGGACCGATCCGGACGACATCCGGCGGCCCGTGACGGACACGGCGGTCCCGACGGGCGTAGCGGCGCCCGTGCCCGTGATCAGGACCGTCCGACCAGGCCGAGGAGCACGCCGATGCAGACGAGCGCCGCGCCGCCGGCCGTCGCCAGCAGGTGGCCCTCGGCGAACCAGCGCGGCAGGCGGACGGCCGACGTGAGCAGTCGGAGCGCCGGGGTGAGAACGGGGGTCGACGTCCCCTCGCCGGAGACGACCGTCGTCCCGGACCCGCCCTCGGACGCGCCGTCGACCGCGTAGCGCGGCCCGCCGACGGGTTCCCCGTGGGGGAGGCGGTCGGCCTCGTAGGGGAGCGCCCGGTAGTCGAACCGCTTCGACCAGAGGACCGCGCCGGACTCGTTGACCTCGACCAGCCGCGCGTTGCGCGTGTCGGTGATCAGCGTGTTGCCGTTCGGGAGGCGGTCGGCGTCCCGCGGCCAGTCGAACTCCCGTCCGGCGGCGCCGGTCAGCACCCACGCGGGCTCCCAGTCGCCGTCGGCGGTCCGGTGGAGTTCCACGACCCGGTGGTTCTCGCTGTCGGCCACCAGCACCGCGCCGTCGCCGAGCCACTGGGGGTTGTGCTGGTGGTACATGACCGACCGGTCGCCGCGCCCGTCGCCGTCCTCGTCCTCGTTTATCACCTCGACGACGCCGGCACCGCGCTCCACCACGACGAGCTGGTTCGCGTTGCGGACCGACACCAGGAAGCGGCCCTTGCCGATCCGATCCACGTCGTTGATGTGCAGCCAGTCGGTCCTGGTGGGATCGGCAGGGGGATCGTACCGCTCGCTCGCGCGCCACTGCCAGACCACCTCGCCGCCCTCGACCACCAGCACGCGCTCGCGATCCATGTCGGTCAGGACGTAGCCGCCGCCGGGGAGGGGTTCGACGTCGTGGACCTCGCTGTTGGTGTGGGTCCGGACGGGGAACGTCCACTCGGCGACGACGCGCGGCGAGGGGGTCGGGTCGACGACGCGGTAGCCCGTGCGGGTACAGGGGGCGTCGTAGCGACCACAGGCCTCGTGTCCGTCCGACGCCGTCGCGACCACGACCGAGCCGTTCGACAGGCGGGTCGCGTCGAAGTAGACGTCGGCGCTCCCCTCGCGCCAGACCTCGCGGGTGCCGTGCAGGCGGGCGACGTACCCGTTCTCGACGTAGCTCCCGACGCCCTGAACGCCGACGAGCGTCGCGCGCGCGTCGTCGCCGCCGGTCGGCGGGATCCCACCGTAGCCGTCGACTGCCGGACCCGCCGCGAGCGTCGGGCCGAGGACCGCGGTCCCGGCGAGGAGGGCTAGCCCGCAGACGACGAGCGTCGGGGCGATGCGCCGAGGATCCATCGGGGACGAGGGTCCCGAGCGGCGAGCATAAGCCTTCGGTACTCGGCCGCGGGCCCGCATCCCCGGCCCGGATCGGTCGCCGGGCGCCGATCGGCGGTCGCCGGTGGCCGGCCACCGTCCGCCGGCCGTCGGTCCTGACCGCCGCCGCTGGCGGCCATCCCCACTCCCGGCGTATGCGGCGCGTCAGACGCGGAGGAACAGTCATAGGGGAGGGGGATGTACACGGGGACGATGAGCGCGGACGCGACCCCCGACAACGTCCTCTTCGAGTGGTACGGCAGGTACATCGGGGACCCGGACGAGGAGGCGGACGTCTATCTGGGGTTCGCCCTCTTCTTCGGCGGCATCGCCCTCGGCGCCGTCGGCATCCTGGTGTTCCTGCTGAGCGTCGCGGCGAGTTCGCCCGGCAGCACCGCCTTCGCCCTTCGGGAGGTCGCCGTCGTCGCCAGCGCTGCCGGCCTCCCGGCCCTCCTGCTCGGGATGGTCGTCCTGTTGCCCGGCGACCGCCGGATGACGTACGCCGCCCTGGGCGGTGTCGCCGTCTGCCTGGTCGCCATCGCGCTGTTCGTCGCCGTCTACCCGATGCACTGGAACGTCGACCGGGCCGCCGACTACAGCGCCCAGGGGGTCGCGGTCTACGCGGTCGGCCTGGTCGCCGTCGTCGGCGCGACCGGCGCCGCGCTGGTCGGCCACCAGGTCGAACGGGCCGGGAGCGGCGCGGAGGGCGCGGCCGGGGGGACGGCGGGCGGTGCGGACGGCGCGGACGCGGCCGGGACGGGGACCGAAACCGTCACCGACGAGCAGGTCCGGCGCGACATCGACGACGCGATGGCCGACGCCGACATCTCGTGGGGCGGGGTCCAGAAGACCGAGACCCGGCGGCTGGAACTCGACACGGAGACCCCGGACGACATCCGGACCAACGTGGACCGGGTGTCCGCCGAGACCACGACCGCCGAGGGTGGCGACGTCGACGAGGCGGTGTCGGGACTCCGGCAACTCCAGGGCCGCGACACGGACGTCGACAGCGGAAGCGGCGTCGACGAGCAGACGGCGGCGCTGACGGAACTCAAGAAACAGCGCCAGGCCGAGGAGGTCGCCGAGGCCGAGAGCCGGGGGCCAGCGGACCGCGTCAGGGACCTGCTCGGCCTGTGAGCGCGGGCCGTCGATCCGTCCGGTAGCCGTCTGCCGTTCCGGTTCCTCGACCCGTCGGGGATTCGTTCCCCGTCGGCGTGCCACGCGTGCGCCGCGTCTGACGCGCGTCGGGCGCGGGGAGAACGCTTATGCTCGCCCCGTAGAATCGAACCCATATGGCAAAGGGCCTAGACGTGGGGACGATGAACATCATCTCGGCACAGCAGGAGGGCTCGGAGACGGTCTTCGTGCAGCAGCGCAACTCCTTCGTCGAGATCGACTACAGCGACATGGCCGAACAGATGCTGTCGCGAAGCGACGTACTCCACATCCGGAAGGGTGACCAGGTGTACGTCGTCGGGGACGACGCCCTGAACTTCGCGACCATCTTCAACAGCGAGACCCGCCGGCCGATGCAACACGGTATCCTCTCCTCCGAGGAGTCGTCGGCCATCCCGATGATCAAGCTCATCACCGAACAGGTCGTCGGCGAACCGAACCAGCCGAACGAGCGGCTCTACTACTCCTCGCCCGCCGATCCGATCGACTCGGACCTGTCGACCCTGTACCACCAGAAGACCCTCGAATCGATGCTCGGCGACGTCGGCTACGACCCGGAGCCGATCAACGAGGGGATGGCGGTCATCTACTCCGAACTCGCGGACAACAACTTCACCGGTCTGGGCGTGAGTTTCGGCGCCGGCATGACGAACGTCTGCCTGGCCTACTACGCGGTGCCGGTGATGAAGTTCTCCATCGCCCGCGGGGGCGACTGGATCGACGAACAGACCGCGCAGGCGACCGGGACCCCCGTCGACAAGGTCACGAGCGTCAAGGAGGACGACTTCGAACTCGACTTCCGGACCGACGTCGGCGGCGTCGAGGGGGCGCTCGCCATCTACTACGAGAACCTGCTCGACTACGTCATCGAGAACATCTCCCGGGAGGTCGACGAGGAGGACGTCGAGGAGGACCTCGACGTGCCCGTGGTCGTCACCGGCGGGACCTCCAGTCCCCGCGGCTTCGAGAAGCTCTTCGAGGACCACCTCCGTGACGCCCCGATTCCGTTCTCGATCAGCGATGTCCGGAGCGTCGAGGAACCGCTCTACAGCGTCGCCCGCGGGGCGCTCGTCGCCGCGCGCTCCGACGAACAGGAGGCGGAGGGAAGCGCGGCGACGCCGGAGAACCCCGAAGCCGCCGAGGACTGAGGCCGGAGCCGCCAGTCAGACGGCCGGCGGGTCGTCGTCCGCGGACTCCTCCGCCTCGGCGTCGACGTCGAGTTCGTCGTCGGTCGCGGTATCGTCGCCCGCCTGACGTTCCCCACCGCGACGACCGCCGTTCGTATCTGCGGCCGCCCGCCCGACCCCCTCGGCGTCGTCGGCCGTATCGCCGTTCGATCCGTCGCGGTCCGTTCCGCTCTCGGTCGTTGCCTCCTCGCGATCTGCCGTCTCGTCTCCCGTCGCCGGTTCTCCGTCCTCCGCCGTCTCGTCTCCCGTCGCCGGTTCTCCGTCTGTCGTCCGGGTCGCGCGTCCCTGCGGGTCGTTCCCCGTGGCGTCCGTGTCGTCGGGGGTCGCATCGGCGTCCACGTCGTCCGCGTCAGTGTCGTCGCTCTCCCCGCCCGGCGACGCGTCGTCCGTCGATTCGTCGTCCTGCCGGTCGGCGGAGGGGTCGTCCGGTGACGCCTCGGCGACCGACGCCGCAACCGGCGGCAGGTCGGCGCGACGGCGCGTCGTCTCGACCTGTCGGTCGTAGAATCGGCCGAGCGCCTCGTTCCACGACTCCTTGCGCCCCCCCTCGACGCGGTGGTCGGCCTCGATTCCCACCCAGCCACAGCGGGCACAGATCGCCGCCTCGCGCCCCCCGAGGACGTAGGCGTCGAGGGGGCCGCCACACTCGGGGCAGTCCATAGGCCGAATTGGCGGCTGACTGACTTTACCTTTCGCACCGGCGAGACGGGGGGCGGTGAACGAGCGGGCGGAGGAACCGAGCGGACGGCGGAGGGAGAACGGGGAACGAGCGTCCGGGAGGTGAAAGAACTAACTCCGCGTCCGTCCACGCGTTCGAGGATGGCAGGTCGTGACCGCTGGCGGCTGCTCGTCGTCCTGCTCGCGCTCGCCTCGCTCGGGACGATGATGGTCGACTACGCCGCCAGGGAACCCCAGCAGGGGCCGTCCCCGTCGGCGCTCGCGGCCGACTACGAGCGCCACGTGGGCGAGCGGATTTCGTTCTGGGCGACGGTGGTGGCGGTCGGCGACGGGACGTTCACCGTCCGGGTCGAGGGGGGCAGGCTGACCGTGGTCGGGAGCGACGTGGCGGTCGAGCCGGGGGACTCGGTGGACGTGTACGGGACGCTGCGGTCGAACCGCCGCCTCGCGGCCGAGCGGGTGCTCGTCTCGCGGACCGAGAACCGGCTGTACATGTTCGCCGTCTCGGTCGCGGCCGTCGGCCTCGCGCTGGCGGCGTTCCGCCGCCACTGGCGCCTCGACCGCCGCCGGCTGGCGTTCGTGCCGCGGGATCGGACGCCCGCCGGCGCCGATCCGGACGACGAGCCCGCGGAGACGACCACGGGCGAGGTGACGGCGGACCCGTGACCGACCTGCTGACCCACGTGCTCGTCGCCTACCTCCTCGCGACCCTGGTCGAGCGGCGGACCTCTCGGCTCGACCGCCGACACGTCCCGGTGGTGATGGTCGGCGCCCTCGTCCCCGACGTCGCGAAGGTGCACCTAGTGCTCGGCGACCCGGTGTCGGCCGTCGCCGGGGTCGACGCCTCCTGGTACGCGCTCCAGACGGTCGGCGGGGTGGCGGCCCTGGTCGCCATCGGTGCCGTGCTCATCGGGCCGGATGAGCGCCGGCGGGCGCTCGGACTGCTCGCCGCGGGCGCCGCCAGCCACATGCTCCTCGACGTTCCGGTCCAGCGGGCCGACGGCCTCTCGCCGCCGTACCTCTACCCGCTCACCTGGTGGCGAGTCCCGTCGCTCGACCTCTACCTCAGTTCCGACGTGTGGCCGGCGCTCGTCGCCGTCGCGGCCGTCGCGGCGCTTTTCATCGTGCGACGGTGTCGCCGTCACACGAGCGGGGACAGCGAAGCGGGCCGCGTGCGGTGACGGGATTCGATCGGGCCGCGGGCGGTCGCGTGATTCAAGGCGCGCGGAGACCAACTCCGCCCGTGTTCGAGGGCCACGCGCCGGGCGACACGGTGCGCTGTCCGGTCGACGGATGCGCGTTCAGCGGGACCGTGCGACAGGTCGCCACACACGCCGTCGAGACCGACGACGCCGATCACGACGCCGTGGAGCGGGCGATCGAGGGACAGGAGCCCGGGTCGGCGTCCGATCCCGACCGGACGCCGACGCCCGTCGAGGAGTTCGTTCGGCTGTTCGAGGACGCACACGGCGAGCGTGGGGGCTACGAGTCGGACCGCCAGGGTGGGTGGCTCTTCCCGTTCGAGGGGGGGGGACGGCCGACGGCGAGCGAACCGACGAGTGAGCGGCGGTCAGTCCTCGACCTCGACCTCGGCGTACACCTCGTAGGTGGTCTCGCACCGCCAGCACTCCCGGCTCGAATCGAGCGTCACGCGGGAGCCACAGTTGGGACACTTGAACGCCGTGCTGCCGTCGTCCTTGGTGATGACCCGCACCTTCTCCATGGCCGGGTCGAGGCTACCACGACACTTAGGCGCTCGGACTCGGGGTCGGGGTCGGGGTCGATCCACGGCGGCGACAAGCTATTTCCCCCGCAGGCCGATACGAGCGAACATGACAGAACACGGGGGCCGCATCGTATCGGACCCGTCCGTGCGCGACGGCGAACCGTGCGTCGAGGGGACCCGGGTTGGGGTCTACTTCCTCCGCGAGCGCGTCGAGGGACGCGGCCTCGACCCGGCGGCCGTCGCGGACCGGCACGATCTGGACGTCGCGGACGTCTACCGGGGGCTGACCTACTTCCACGACCACCCCGACGAGATGGCGTCGGTCGAACGCGAGCGCGCGGACCTGCTCGCCGAGGCGTCGGACGATCCGACGGTCGCGACGGGCCCGGACGACCTCGGAAAACCAAAGAGGCGGTCGTGATGCTGACGCTCCCCCTCCTCTTCGACGAGGACACCGAACCGGCGTTCAGCCGGCGTTGCGAGGATGACGGACACGACGTCGAGCGCGTGACGGCCGTCCCCGACCTCGGTCGTGGCGCGGGCGACGCGACGATCTGTGACTACGCCGACCGGACCGATCGGATCGTGGTGACCCACGACAAGGGGTTCCCGAAGATGGTCGCGTCGAACCATCGGGGCGTGTTCTACGGGCCGGACCAGCGCCTGTCCGCGGAGACGTACCACCGCATCGTCCGGGGCGTTTGCGAGGCGTACGACGCCAGGGAGGACCTCCCGGCCCGGGCCTACCTGACCGAGGACTGGTTGTGATCGCCGGCGGTCGCGGATCGACGGTCGCCTCGCCCCCGGCGACAACCGTTTAGTGTGATGGGATAACAAGGTCCCTCCATGGACGAGACCCGGATGCCGGAGTTCGATCACGACGTTGAGACCGCGCTGGTCACGGGCGCCATCGGCGGCGTGGGCTCGTGGGTCGTCGACCGCCTCGCGGACCGGGGGGTCGACGTGGTCGGCGTCGACCTGGAGCGCCCGGCGGGGACGCGGGCGAACGCCGAGTTCCGCGCCGTCGACCTGACCGAACAGGGCGGGACGTGGGAGACGGTCCACGAGGTCGATCCCGACGCGATCGTTCATCTCGCCGCCATCGCGGACCCGCTGGACAACCCCGGGACCCGGGTCTTCGAGAACAACGTGACGAGCACGTACAACGTGCTGACGGCGGCCGGACGGACGGGGGCGGACGTGGTCTGGACCTCCTCGCAGGCGGCCTATGGGGCGCTCCTGGCGGAGTCGGCGTGGACGCCCGACTACCTGCCGATCGACGAGCGCCACGACTGCCGGCCGGAGGACCCGTACGGCGTCTCGAAGGTCTGCAGCGAGGAGATCGCCGGAACGGTCGCCCGGCGGTACGGGGTATCGGTGACGACCATCCGCCCGGCGACGATACTCGCCCCGGACATGTCCCGGCCCCGGCCCGCCCAGGACGGCTCTGACCTCTCGACCGACGAGACCGGCGGGGACTTCGGCTCCTACGTCGACGTCCGCGACGTGGCGCGGATGGTCGAGGCGGCGCTCGCGACCGACCACGGCGGCCACGAGACGGTCCTCTGTGTCGCCGACGAGAACTACCTCGGCCGCCCGACCCGCGAAATCGTCGAGGCCGTCTGTGGCGACCTGCCCCAGAAATGTGCCATCGAGGGGCGCGAGGCGGCCCTCTCGAACGCGAAGGCCGCGGACCTGCTCGGCTGGACGCCCGCGTACTCGCACGGCGCCGAGGGCACCGGGCCGACGTGGCTGTAATCGCCCCCGGGCCCGGTTGACGGGCGTCGCCGATCGCCGGTCGTCGCTCGCTGGCGGCCGTGGCGCTCCAGTCCATTTATCCTGATGCCGCCGCTGTCGACCGCATGGCGACGCATTTCAGGAAGTTCGCGGCCCTCGTCCTCGTCGCGTTCGTGGGGCTGGGGGTGGCGTCCCTGTTCGGCTACGAGGTCGGCGTCAACCTGGAGCCCGAGGACTCGCCGATCGGAACGCCCGGGGGGAACGTGACCGCGACCCCCACGCCGAGCGCCGAGGAGCGCGCGCGGTGGCGGGGCATCCGGAAACCGGACGTCCGCACGGCGTTCCGCGAGCGGCTCAACCGGCTCCGGGAGAACCGCAGTCGGTTGCGGTTGCGGCCGGACCGGCGGCTTCGGCGGGTCGCGACCGCGCACAGCGAGGACATGGCGGTCGAGGGGTACCTCAACACGACGGAGCCGGACGGAACGACCGCCGAGGAGCGGTTGCGGGAGTCCGACGCGGGCTGCAACGCCGGCCGCGAACTCGTCGCCGCGGTCCGACTGGGCGGGGGAAACGGGACGCGGATCGATAGCGCCGACGACCTCGCCCGGACCCTCTTCGACCGCTGGACCGCCACCGAGGCCGACCGCCGGGTGATGCTGACCATCGGGGCCTCGCGGATGGGCCTCGGCCTGTACGCCACCGACGGCGGAACGGCCTACGCGACGCTGGACATCTGCTGAGGGCGAGACCGCGGTCGACGCTCCCCGCGGGCCGCCGGGAGACGGCCCCCCGGGACCACCGACCGACGGGCGGTCAGTTAAGGGGACGAACGCCGAAGGACCGGGCATGGACGACGTGGACGTCGCCCACCTCGCGGGGGTGTTCGACGCCGCCGGCCGACTCACGACGCGCGTTCGACAGGCCGACACGGCCGTCGGATACCGCCTCGACCCGCTGGTCCGGCTCCGCCGGCCGTCGTCCGAACGGGCGCTGCTCGGCAAACTCGCTGCCTACTGCCGGGGGCGGGACGTCCGATACGACATAGTCGAGGACACGGCGGGGGCGGCGGACGGGCTGGACACGTGGCGCTTGGAGATAACCGACCCGGAGAGCGTCCGCGACTTCCTCGAACCGATGGCTCCCTATCTCGTCGCCAGGCGGACGCCGGCGGCGATACTGCTCGACAAGATCGTCCCGGTGCTCGTGGACGGTGGAGAGCCCACGAAAACGGAGTTCCACCGGCTCGTGGGCTACGCGGACAAACTCCGGGCCCACGAGGCGGCTGCAGGCGGCGGGCCCGAGTCGGAGCCCCAGTACACTCAGGAGTTCTTCGAGGACCTCTGGTACGACGACCTCGAACGCTGATACCGGGCGGAGCGGTCGGGTCGGCGGGCGGTCGTCCGGCGTCACGGCGCCCCACCGAACGCGCCGTGACACGACGTCCGGTGGAGGCCCCCGACGACGATGCCGACGAACGCCCCACCCAGGTGCCCACCGTTCACCCCCCGGAACCCGTTCAGGAGCGCCCCGCCGACGTCGGCGGCGACCAGAACGAGCACCGAGACGCCGAGGAGGACCGCCACGATTTCGAGCGGATGCCGGTCGGGGGCGGGACCGTCGGGCGGGAGTATCGGCGCCTCGTGGGCCAGCGCGAGGTGGACGAGCAGGTAGGTCGCCAGCGCGAAGACGAACCCGCTGATGCCGTACGCGGCGACCGGCCCCTCGGCGAACGGCATCGTCGTCGCGGCGGCGACGAGCGAGGCCCCGGCCGACGAGACGAGAAAGAGCCCGACGTACTGCCGGCGGGAGAGGTGGCGTTCGGCCTCGATGCCGGTCGGGACGAGTACGGCGACGTTGGCGACGAAGTGGAGGGGCCCGGCGTGGAGGAACGGCGAGAGCGGCCACGCGAGGGCGGGCCGGGCCAGAAAGAGGAACGCGGTGACGTCCCGGACCGGTGCACCCACCCGAATCGCGGCGAGCGTCTGTCCGAGATACGCGACGGCCGTGAGGCCGACGAGGGCGAGGGTGACCTGCCAGTCGGTCGCCGCCGCGCGCGTTCGGAGCCGCTCCGGGTACGCCCGCAGGAGTTCGCGGCCCGGGAACCCCGCGCGATCAGCCATGCGTGGCGTTTCGTCCACGTACTACTCAACCCTTTCCCGCCCTGTGGGCACATTCGGTCGTCCGTCCCGGCATCGGCCGGGAGCGACCGGCGCCGGCACGGATGCGGGGAAAACCGGCGCCGCGATACGGCCATGCTGCCCCCTGACACGGGCGCTGACGACCCAAATCTTGATTGGCGGTGGTCGCACTACCGGGGAAAGTGATGATTCGGCAATCGGAGACCGCAGGGGGGCGCTCGGATGGCGGCTGAGAAGCCCGCGGACCGCCCCCGCCCCGACCACCTCTCGGGGGAGTGCGGCCGCGTCCTCGTCGTGGACGACGAGGCGGACGTCGCGGAGACGACGGCCCTGATGCTCGAGGAGCGGGGCCTCGACACGATCTGGGAGGGAAGCGCCAGGGCGGGGATCGACGTGTTCCGGGAGCGGGACGACGAGATCGATTGCGTCGTCAGCGACTACCAGATGCCGGGGATGGACGGGCTGGAACTCCTCGAAGCGGTCCGGGAGGTGGATCCGCACGTGCCCTTCGTCCTGTTCACCGGCCGGGGATCGGAACAGATCGCGAGCGAAGCCATCGCCGCCGGCGTCTCGGGTTACATCCAGAAGGGCGGGATGGAGCAGTACGACCGGCTCGCGCGCCGGGCCGAACACGCCATCACCCAGGAGCAGGCGCGGCGCGAACTCGAAGAGACGAAGGCGCGGTTCGAGGCGCTCACGGAGAACACGTCGTTCGCCATCGTCACGATCGACGGCGACAGCACGATCCACTACGCGAACGACGCCGTCGAGGAGCTGTTCGGCTACGAGCCCGGCGAACTGGTCGGCGAGTCGTTGACGACCCTCGTTCCGGACCGGCTCGTCGACGCCCACCGCGAGGGGCTGGAGCAGTACCTCCGGACCGGGGAGCGACAACTCGACTGGGGATGGATCGAACTGCCGGCCGAAACGCGGGACGACGAGGAGATTCCCGTGGGCGTCTCGTTCGGCGAACGGGTGAACGAGACCCGGCACCTCTTCACGGGGATCATCCGCGACATCTCGGAGCAGAAAGCGCGGGAGGAGGCGCTCGCCAGGGAGCGCGAGCGGTTCGAGGCCGTGTTCGAGAGGGCGCTGGATTCGATCTTCGTCATCGACCCCGGGTCGAAGACGATCGTCGACGCGAACCCGGCGGCCAGCGAAATGCTCGGCTACTCGCGCGAGGAGTTGCGCGGGCTGGACCTCGAGACCGTCCACCCGGACGACTACGCGGAACTGCTGGAGTTCGCCCGGGAGGTGCTGGCGGAGGGCAGCGGTCGGTTCGAGACGGCGTGTCATACCGCCGCGGGCGAGGTCGTTCCCGCCGAGGTGGCGGGATCGGTTATCTCGGACGACGGCGAGAAGCGACTCCTCTCGATCGTTCGACCCCACGGGCAATCACCGCTGGGCGAGCAGTAAGGCGACGGGTCGGGCCCGGACCCGCCCCTCGCGGCTGGGCGGCTCAGTCGTCCGTATCGACGCCCGGCCCCTCGCCGAACAGCCGCCGCGAGATGGCGGTGCCCCCCGGGCGTGGGCGTCGTCTCCTCGCGCCGGACGAAGCGCTTTCCAAGGACGTCGTGTGCGAACACCGCGGACCCGCCGAGCCGTAACGGCCAGGCAGGCGCTTCTGCCGGCCGTTATCGCCCGTCGTTGCCGGGTGTGTGCAGATACGAGGCTCCACGGCCCCCGCGAACGACTACGAGCCCCGCAGCACGCCCCCGAAGGTTGATGGCCTCGATCGGCCCATCTCCCCTATGGTCACACCGACGTGTCCAGAGTGCGACGCCACCCCGGACCAGCTGGCGTGGAACGACGAGATCACGCCCACCACCGGCGGCGCGTGGATGTGCCCCGACTGCGGAGCGATCCTCGGCGTCAGCGAGCGGGGCGAGTGTCGATACTGACCGGACTGGCGACGCTCGCCGATGGGCGACCGGAACCCGACGGCCCGGCCGCCGATGCCCGTGGCCGACGGGCACGTACAGGTGGGTCCGCCCGGGGCCTCCTGCGCCGCGTCGACAAGCCCCCGGTGTCGGCCGGCCGGAGTACCGGGAGCAAGAACGCGAGTACGACCGCCCGGTAGCCGTCACTGGCAGCGTGAGAGTGCGGAAAGTGGGCCGGCGCGAGTGTAATACCAGTTATTAGAGCTTCCCGCGCCCAAGAACCAGCCGATGAGACGGGTTGCAAAGTGGATGTCCATCTGGGATGACCGCATTCTGGAATATATCCGGATTCACGAAGGCGCCTCAGTCGGAGGGATGACGGCGATCTGATTCGCGTTTCATAACGCCACGTCTCCCGCCGATGTAAGGAACTAGCAAATCACGGAATGCTCCGACCCCTCGGCAACGGGGTCTACGTTATCACCGACCTCGGTGAGAAATATCTCGACGAGGAGTTGGACGCAGGCGAGCTGCCAGAAGACGACGAGGCCGACGAATCCGCGCAAGCATAATCGCGAGCAGGTGCTTCGCCGCACGGGTAGGTGGATGTACCAACTGGACGAACGCATCTTGGAACATCTCGATGAAGAGGGGTGGGGAACGCCGAAGACGATCGCCAGCGACCATCGGATGCACGACCTCGGCGCCGACGAGTTGACCATCGAACGCCGGCTGTACGTCCTCGCCGAGCGGGAGATGGTGGCGCCGATTGAGCCGGGATTTCGTGGCGACGAGTTCGAGATTACGTCGTGGGGGCAAGCGTACCTGCGTGGCGATCTAGACGCTGCTTATTTGCCACGGCACAACGTAGCAGAGTCATCAAAGCCGCTGTACTAATGGCTGAACATCCCTGTCTCGTCTGCGGTAAGCCCAGCGACGAGGAGGGCCTTCCCTATCGTTGTGCATACTGCGGCGAGTTCGTGTGTACCGATCATCGTCTGCCAGAAAATCACGGATGTACTGGGGAACGACTACCGAGTGATGAATCACCGGAAGGGCGAGGACCGAAACCGATGGAACTTGGTGCGGGTCAAACTGTTGGCACGACACCGGACGATATCGGCCAGCAGAGCCCCGACGTCACGCTTAATGGGAAAGTGGCAGGACAGAATCACGAGAACGAAGAGGCTGATACGTCCTGGTGGCGACGTTTACTACCCTGGTAGCCGATCTCTGGATTACAAACTCACTCCGGGGATTTCGATACGGGTAGCCTTTCCGGACACAAAAACGAACCACTGTAAAATGATGATATACTTACAAAACAATATACCGACAGGAGGACTCGCTGCAGTAGTGGCAACCCTTTCGGCTCTTGTTGTTACTCTTGCAGTTGATAGCGTTCGAGACGAGCATTCAATACAGTTTAGAGCTGCATTTCTGGCCCTTGCGTTGGTCGCTCTCTCAACTGCGACGTTGAGCATACTTTTTGGTGTACTTCAGGTCCAATTCGGCGGACTAGCTAGCGACGTTCTATACTTCACAGGAGTATCTGCCTCATCTGCATTCCTATTGTCCCTGATGGTCGTCCTTCGAGAATCAATTCAGGGGATGGAATCAGAGCGTGATGTACTGCTAGTGCTGCTTGGAGGGGGGATAACAGGTGCTCTTGTGCTTTTCCTTATTGCACGAATCGGTCCCTGACTAACCACTCACTTATTACAACTTCTTACCATTTTGGAGAAGATTCCAGCTACGATCCCCAATACTGCCCCGCCCAGATGTCCACCATTCATTCCTTGAAATCCATTCAGAAGCGCCTGCCCCAGATCAGTCGCGACCGATAGTACCACCGACACCCCCAGCAGAATACCCACAATTTCCAATGGATGCTGGTCGAAATTGAACCCTTCAGACGTGAACACCGGCTCGTCGTGCGCCAGCCACAGATGGACGAGCAGGTACGTCGCCAGCGCGAAGACGAACCCACTGATTCCGTAGGTGGCAACCGGCCCATCAGCGAAGGGAAGCATCGTCGCAGCACCAGCAAGCCCGGTGACGACTGCCGAGACAAGGAACAGGCCGATGTACTGGCGGTCCGAGAGGTGCCGCTGGGTCTCGATCCCAGTCAGGGCGAGCATAGCGATGTTCGCGAGGAAATGAGGATTCCCGCTGTGGAGAAACGGTGAGAGGGGCCATGCGACGAGGGGATAGTTGAGAAAGAGGTAGGCGGTGACGCCCTCAATCGAGGCGTTGAGCCAGATCGCGGCGAGTGTCTGTCCGAGGTACGCGACGGTCGTGAAGAAGATGAGGTAAAGTGTGATTCGCCAGTCGGTCGTTTCGATGCGGGTGCGGATCTTCCTGGGATACGTTTTCAGGAGTTCGCGGCTCGGGAGGCCCGCACGATCAGCCATTTGGTGAGTCTGCGGGCACCACGTACTCAGTCTTTTCGCGGTTCCAGTAGCACATCAGACGCTTCTCTTGAGGAGTACCCCTCAAAGACGCCACCTATAACCACCCCACCTTCCCGCGCTCCCGCCGCTGCGCGTCCAGCGTGAACTCCCCCCGGTAGTGATCTAGGAACGTCTCTAAGTCGGACCACCCGCCCCAGTCACACACCAGCATCGGCTCGACGTCGGCGCTCTTGAGCGCGGTCGCCCGGGTCCGCCGGAGATCGTGGAATCCGAGGTACTGCCAGTCGGGGTCGTCGGTCTGCTCGGCCAGCTCCTCCCGCGCGGTCTCGATCCACCGCCGCAGGGTCCTGGTCGTCGCATCGACGATCGGTGCGTCCGCTGGCTCGGCCCGATGCTCGGCGACCGCCTCGATCTCCCGCGCCAGCGCAGGCGGTACGGGGGCCTCGCGGTACTTTTCGCCCTTCGCCACCGGCTCGCGTACCCGGATCATGGGACCGGCGTCGGTATCCTTCAGATCGGCCGGCGTGACGCCCGCGGCCTCGGCGCTCCGCCGCCCGACCCGCGCCCCGAGCGCGAAGGCAAGGCGTTGCGTGCTCCCGTCGGCCGCGTCGAGCAGGCGGTCAGTTTCCTCGGCGGACAGCCACACCTTCCGTCCGTCGCGGTCGTCGTAGGGTCGCGTCAGCATGTCCGGCTTGCTATCGTCGCGGACAAAAAGAGCGCACGGGGGGTCCGAGGCGTGATCGAGGGCCGATTCGGCCCGATTGTGTCCGAGACTGGCCGGAGTCTCGGACATTACCGACCTGTTGGGAGTGTCCGATGGGCGATATGTTCTAGAGGGCTTGCTGAATAGAGGGCCCGTGTTCTGCAGAGTTGCTCATCGGTTATAGGTCGAGCGATAGGCTCAAAAGAACGAGACGGCGTACGCGATCGACGAAAAGAACATCAGCAACACCAGAATGAATGCTATGATCTGCTGTCGATCCATGCGGGCAGATAGGCCTCCAGAACGGTGTACCTTTGGTTTGCCCCACTTGTCTGCAATTCTTTCCCTGGCTCTATTGAAACCCGCAAGCGGTGATAGATTTCAGCGGTCGTGCTGAATACAAGGCGCGTATGCAGCACAAGACACTCCCGACCGTTGATACTCGCTACAGAGGGGGTATTAATCAAAAGCCCCTGGGAAGGGACATCCGCCACGCCAAAGACCGACCATTCCGAAGTCGCATGTGAAGTTCGCTCGTGGCTACTGTTCACGTTCTGGCCGCGGCCGAGCACGCGTTCTGGCCGAGGCCGAGCACGAACGTCCCGATGATAGCGGCGAGAACGGCGGTTATTGCCACCATCAGTATCACGCCGAGGACGGGACTGACAGCCCGGCCCTCGGGGAGTAGGTTCTTGACTTGCATTGTTCGATGTGACGCACCTGCGGGTTGACAGGTAACGGCAATCAATGCCCGACTCCGTTTCCCCCGGATTTAGCCAATACCACCCGGGTTAATCGGGATTAAGGCATGATCCGACGAGACGAAGACGTGGGCCTGCTGTCGGCTGCCGTCTCCCTCAGAGCGATGGCTATGCAGGCTCGGGAAGCGCTTGATTCAGCACCTGCTCTACGAAATTAATAAAGTCGCGTGCTGAACTCAGCCTCTGTATTCAGCACGCGACTTCTGTCAACCGCCATCGGTGTCCGAGACTGCCCGGGTTCTCGGATATCACCGACCTATGGGAGTGCCCGACCGGTGATATGCTCCAGAGGATCTGCTGAATAGAGGGCGCATATTCAGCACGAGATACCCTCGACCGTCAGTACTCACTACAGAGTCACGCAGCCTCATATCAATACGACACGTTCGCAGTTTTGAAGCTTAAAATCCGCAACGGGGGAAACCCGATTAGCTCGGGGCTTCCTGGGAGCCGAGGGTCGCGGACGACTCGTTGTTCGTGCTGCTCCAGACGATCCGCACCGTCGCGCCGCCGGAGCCGTAATTGTATCCGTTGTAGGTCGTGCCGGCGGAGATCTCGTCCGTGCTCTCGGTGGTATTGACCTCGGGGAGCCACGTCTTTGTGCTGGCCCCGCTCGCCGTCGAGACGAGCTTGACCTGTCCGGTGTTCTCGCCGTCGGTGAGCGTGTCACCACCGGTGTGGGTCACGTTCACCTTGGTATTGCTAGCGTCGAAATCGAAGGCGAACGACGCCTGGGGCGTGCTCTGCACGTTCTGTCCGAGTCCGAGGACGAAGGTACCGATGACGGCGGCGAGGATGACCGTGATGGCGACCATCAGGATGACGCCGATCACCGGGCTCACTGCGCGATCGTCCGTGAGAAACCTGTGTAATTTCATGAGGTGCTGACGCATGCCCCTGGTACGGGTGCAAGTTGCATCTATAGATCCAATCCTGAGTGGAAATATAAACCTTTCCGATGAATTATCAACGATGAAATCTCCCCGATAGTCAGTACTGAAAATCCATCTGACACCCATGAGTTCCCGGCGATCGACGCCGGTAGCAGTGTACCCGCACCTAGAGTGGGGCGGTTTACCGCCCACGCCGACGCTCACATGCAGGTGATACGTTACCCATGTTTTCGTGATAATTAAACAGCCTCAGTGAGTGAGTGATTCAGCACCCACTCGACGAAGTGAACGGGGTCGGCGTGCTGAATTCAGCCTCTGTATTCAGCACGCGACTTCTGTCAACCGCCATCGGTGTCCGAGACTCCACCGGTTCGCGGACATGGCTCTGGCGCCACCGTACACCCGTCGGCCTTCGACCGGGACACGACCGGGATGTCCGCGCCCTCGGGGACGAGCACGAACGCGCCGGAGCCGTCGGGGACGAAGTACCGATCCACGCGTCGCACCCGGCACCGCGGCACGGGCGACGCGGGGAGGAACACCCGATACCCCTTGTGGTCCCGGACCCCTTGGACGGTGACGGAGTCGTAGGGTGCGAAGCCGGTCATCTCAACAGCCAACTCGGACACGCGCTCACTCGGCGACCGCCCACCCGGCATGCGTCCAGGGACTCCTCGCGCTGACACTTATTTTCGGGGACAGTAGGCTACGAAGCCCTACTGAGTCACCCATGTGCGCCGGGATGAGGACAGGGCGCACGATACTCCCGGCCGCGATGCACGAACTTCTGACCCGCTCCGAGTGGGACGAGCTCGAGGACGATCATCCCGCTCGCGAGCAGTTCGAGACCTTCGAGGAGTACCAACGCCACGCGATCGCCCATGGCGCGCTCGAAGTGGCCGCCGTCGCCCAGGAGTACCGCGCCACTGCGAAGACCGCCGGGATCAGCGTGGGCATCCTGGCGCTCCGGGGGATCGACGAACTTCTCGGCCCCTACTGATGCAGGTCGTCGAGCGCCCCGACCGCGTCTACATCCAGCCCGAGGAGGCCATCGGGAGCGCGATTCTCGACCGGCTCCGCAGTCCCGGCAGAGGCGCCGTGTCACGGCCGACACACCCCCTCGTCGAGGGCGGGACACCGCTGGAGCGGATCGTCGATCCACCCTCCACAGAAATCACAGATCGGCCGCTCGTCGGCGACCTCACCGCTCACCGGGACCCCCCCTAAGACGGCCTGAAATGTCGGAGAACCCTGGAAAAAGGATATGTATCCAGTGGGCCGGCGCGAATTCGAATCGCGGTTACGGCCACCCGAAGGCCGAAGGAT
>JBDGQA010000059.1:0-23515 GCA_042219325.1 Haloferacaceae archaeon
TCCATCAGGTCCTCCTTGTCCTGGGCGCGGCCGGCGCGCTCGGTGGTGTTCTCCAGGTCCTGGAGCCACGCGGGCTCCTCGTCGGCCTTGGTGGTCGACACCTCGCTCCCGAGCGAGCGGAAGCCCTGGAAGTACTTGGGCGAGATGGGGATGTCCGCCATGGTGAGGTCGTTCGGCAGGTCGTCGACCCCCTGCGGGACGTATCCCTCGTCCGGGAAGTTCGGGACCGTCTCCGGGACGACGAAGTGCCAGAACGCCTCCCAGACGTCCGGCTCCGCGAACTGGAGGATGGGATGGACCCGGTCGTGGGGCGGGTAGATGTCCGGGTCGTGGCGCGGCGAGAAGAACGTCTCGTCGGCGCGGGCCTCCTGCTCGTCCCAGCGGACGCCCGAGAGGATACCGTCCACGTCGTGGGTCTCGATGGCGTCGTTGAGCGCCACCGTCTTCAGCAGGTGGTTGCCGACGTAGGTGTCGAGCAGGAACGGGAACGTGTCCTCCTCGTACTCCAGGATGTCACGCACGTGGTGCTGGTTGTGCTCCGAGAGCGCGTCGACGGGGATGTCGTCGCCCGGTTCCAGGTCGTTCTCCTCGACGTATCGGCCCACGTCCTCGTTGCGGGCGTAGATCACGTCGAGGTCCCACTCGTCGGCCCAGCGCTCGACGAAGTCGTGCAGTTCGTCGAAGTGCTGGTAGTGGTCGATGAACACCGCCGGCGGGAGGTCGAGACCGAACTCGTCGGCCACCTCCTTCACGAAGTAGAGGGTGAGCGTCGAGTCCTTGCCGCCCGTCCACATCACTGCGGGGGTGCGGTACTCCGTGAGCCCGCCCTCGACGACCTCCAGGGCCTTCTCGATTTTGTCCTGGATGGTCGGGTAGTCGTCCGGCGTCTCGCCGGCGCCGTCCTCGTAGTCGACGTCCACGTAGTCGGGGAACTCGTCTGCCATTGGCAATTATATCTCATTAGCGGTTGAAGTGATTTGCGAAACGCGTCGGGGAACGCCTCGCGCCCGGCCCGTGGGACCGCTCCGGTTCCGTCGGGCCGTGGCACCGCCGACTCGTCGTCACCGCCACCGTCGCCGACCTGCGCCCCCCTACGCCGTCGGTTCGTCCCCATCGACAGGGTCGTGGACGGCGCGGTAGACCTGCCCGTCGCCGTCCTCTCCCGTCCGCTCGATGCGGTCGACGGCGTACAGGCGAATGGCCCGCTCCTGTTTCGTCCGGACCGGGAAGTCGTAGTGTTCGGCCTCGTAGGCGAAGGACTCGTCCTCGCGCGCGACGAACGCGCGGTGGTCGTCGAGGCGTCGGCAGGCGACGGTCCGCGAGAGGGCGGGAACGTCGTCCAGCCGATCCGCGAACACCCGGGCGAACGCCGGCTGGAGCTCGTAACCGACCGAGTCGCGGGCGGCCGCCATCGCGGCGACGCTCGTGGTGCCAGTCCCCCAGAACGGGTCGAGGACCGTATCGCCCTGCACGCTGTACATGTTGATCAGGCGGTAGGGGATGTCGAAGGGATAGGCCGCCGAACGGCGCCTGAGGTCGTCCGCCCCGTCGGCGGCGTCACTTCCGCCGTCGGCCCCGGCGTCGCCGGAACCGACGGCACCCCCGGTCCCGGCGTCGAGCGTCTGCCCCTCGCCGCCGACGTCCTCCCAGACGTCGGAGAACCAGCGGTTGCGCTCCTCCCAGAAGTACGCCGAGCGGTACCGGCGCTCGTCGCCGGGGGGGAAAGACCGGGGCTCCGGGCCGTTGCGGAAGACGAGGACGTACTCGTGTTCGAGGGTGACGTAGGCGTTCGGCGGGAGCATCCCGCTGCCCATGAACTTCGCCGCCGAGTTGGTCGGCTTGCGCCAGAGGAGGTCCGGCAGGGGGTCGAATCCCAGGTCCTCGAAGGCGTCGGCGACCCGTGCGTGGTTCCCGTAGACCCGGAAGCTACCATCGACCGTCCGCGTCGCGTCCCCGACGTTCACGCACGCGACGCCACCGTCGACGAGGACCCGTTCGACCTCGGCCCAGACTGCGTCCAGTTGCTCGTGCATCAGATCGAATGCGCCCCGACCGTCGCCGGCCGCCAGCCGGTCGGCCACGTCGGGGTCGAGGTCGGCAAAGAGGTCGTCCCACATCTCGATCATGGGGTACGGGGGCGACGTGACGACGAGTTCCACGGCGTCGTCGTCGATCCGGGTCAGGTCGCGGGCGTCGCCGACGACGACGCGGTGCCGCGTCTCCATCACTCGCCCTGTACCGGCCGCTCCCATAGAACCACCGGACCGGGAGCGGAACGGGAACCGGCAGGGGCAAGAGCAGCGGCGGGATGGGAATCGGCAGGAGCAGCGGGACGGGAATCGGCAGGAGCAGCGGGACGGGAATCGGCAGGAGCAGCAGTGTGGCGGGAACGGACGGGAGCAGCAGTGGGGCGGGAATCGACAGCAGCGGGGCGGCGGCCGGCGCTCAGGGTCCCGTCGACGGGGTGATTCTGTCGCCGAACTCGACGACTGACCCGTCGTCTCGGCAGACCTCCAGCGCGTGCTTGGCGGCCATCCCGGCGGCCTGGGCCGCGCTCGACCGGCCGACGCCGACCTTGAGGTCGACGCCGGCCGCCTCGCCGACGTGGTCGACGGCGTCGCGGTAGTCCTCCGGGTCGAGGGCCGAGCAGACCGCGATGACGTTGTCACCGCCGACGAAGAAGGAGAGGGAGTCGTGGGCCCGGCGCATGTAGCGCATGAGTTCGGCGTAGCCCTGCTCGATCCGGATGAAGGAATCGAAGGCGTTGAGCTGATCGGTGTACTTGCCGGTCGCGTCGTTGACGTCGAAGTGGGCAATCTGGACGTCCTCTTCGGTCCGGTCGGCGTCGGCGAGCGTCTCGCCGCGAAGGATCTCCCGGCGACCGTCGTCCTGTGCGCTGCCGGCGCTCTGGAGACGTTCGGACGCGCGTCCGAGCGCGGCGACGGGCGAGGGATCGACGGCCACGCTCATACTCGCCGTGACCGGGTAGCGGTTGCCGATCGACTCCTGCACCAGGGCGTGATCGTCGATGTCCAGTCCGTTGGTCACGGCGATCATGTTGTCGAAGCGGGCGAAGAAGGCGTACCCCTCGCGGTTGCCAAAGAGCTGCGAGACGTCGGCATACAGCCGCGATTGCAGGGTCTGGAGGTCGACCTCGCGGCGCGGCGTCGGCGTGACCGTCCAGGGGCCGTAGTTGTCGATCTGGATCAGGGTGACCTGCGTGTTCGTCACGTCGGCAGCCCCTACGACCGGGGGTGGTATGTGTCCTTTGGAAGCCCGTGCCGTCCGATGGTGACGCGGCGGATCACGTCGGTACGGACCGGCTCGCACTCGTGGAGTGTCCCTTCACCAAGTTTTTCTCGCTCAACGGAGTCGCATGGGGCCGTGAGTGGAGGATCCGCGGACATCGAGACGGAACTCGACCGCGACATCAGCATCGTCGGCGCCGTGGCGCTCGGCGTCGGTACCATGATTGCGGCCGGCATCTTCGTCCTCTCGGGGCTCGCGGTCAGCAACGTCGGATCGATGGCCATCGTCGCGTTCGTGATCGCGGCGGTCGTGGCCTCCTTCACCGCCTTCGCGTACGCCGAGTTCGCCTCCATCTACCCCGAGTCCGGCGGCGGGTACGCCTACGTGGCGAACACGTTCGATTCGGAGCTGACGTACATCGTCGGCTGGTCGATGATCCTCGGCTACCCCGCCAGCGCCGCGTTCTACCTCGCCTCCTTTTCGGACTGGTTCGACCGGTTCATCGTCCCCCTGTTCGCCGCCGGCCTGGAGGAGGCGCTCCCGTTCTGGATCTCGGGGTTCGTCATCCTCGTGGTCCTGATCGGCCTGAACCTCAAGGGCACCGAGGAGTCCGGTCAGTTCCAGATCGCCGTGACGGCGCTGAAGGTCGGACTCATCATCGTCTTCCTCTACGGCGGCCTCCAGGCGTTCGACGCCGGCGCCGTCCAGCAGTCCGTCGCCGACAACCTCACGAAGTACCGCCAGATCGGGCTCACCTCCGCGCTCGTGTTCATCACGTTCTTCGGCTTCGAGGCCATCGCGACCAACGCCGAGGAAATCGAGGAGCCCGGGCGGAACGTGCCCCGGGCGATCTTCATCTCGATGGGGTTCGTCACCGTCGTCTACGCGCTCGTCGTGCTGGTGGTGACCATCGCCATCAACGACCCCGCCTACCTCGATTTGCTCGTTCGGGTCGTCGAGGGAGTGGCCGACACGGCCGGGGCCGAGGCGTTCGTCGCCGAGAACGGCGAACTCGCCATGGGGTACGCCGCCTCCTACTACCTCGGCAACGTCGGCTTCTACGTCATCGTCGTCGGTGCGCTGTTCTCGATGCTGTCGGCCGCGAACGCGACCGTCCTCGCCGGCTCCCGCGTGAAACTGGCGATGAGCCGCCGCGACCACCTGCCCGGCCGCTTCGAGTCGCTCCATCCGTCGTTCAACACGCCGTACTGGTCGGTCCTGCTGACCGGCGGGCTGATCGCCCTCTTCATCCTCCTTTTCACCGTGCTCCCGCGCCTCGCCCTCGGAACCACGACGATCCACACCGGCCTCGTCGACTTCCACATGGGGATCGAGGCGATCGCCCACTTCGCCGACTTCATGCTGCTGACGGGCCTCATCGTGGTGAACTTCGCCGTCGTCCGCTCCCGCCAGAAATACCCCGACCTCGACCGCGACTTCGAGGTGCCCGGGGTGCCCGTCGTCCCCGCGGTCGCCGTCCTCGCGAACCTCGTTCTCGTGGCCAACATCGAACCGGGCGCGCTCGTCATCGGCCTCCTCGCCGAGGCCGTGGGGGTGATCGTCTGGGTGGCGTTCGTCGGCACCACCTCCGAGGAGGCCATCGAACGGGAGGCGCCGACGGTCATCCACGAAACCGGGCCGACGGAGCGCGAGTACCAGATCCTCGTCCCGATCGCCGATCCGGACCACGTCGAGCAGATCGTGCGCACCGCGGGCGACATCGCGGCCGACCGGAACGGCGAGATCCTCGTCCTGTCGGTCGTGTCGCTCCCGGAACAGACGCCGCTCTCGGAAGGGAAGCCGTACGCCGAGGCGCGCCACGAGATCATCCGGCGGGCCATGGAGGTGGACGTCGGCCGGGACGACGCCGACGTCCCGATCGACGGGCTCGTCAGGGTCGGCCACCACGTCGACGAGGCGATCCGCCACACCGTGACCCAGCACGGCTCGGACGCGGTGCTGATGGGCTGGCGCGGCCGCGGCGGCCGGCGGCGCGACGTCGTTCTCGGGTCGACCGTGGACACCGTGGTGCGCGAGGCGGACTGCGACGTGCTCGTCGAGCGCATCGACGGGGACGACGGTCGCGAGCCGTCCTCCATCCTGTTGCCGGTCGCCGGCGGTCCCCACGCGCGGTACGCCGCCGAGGTGACCCGGGCCATCGCTCACACGACCGGCGCGACGGTCACGGTTCAGCGGGTCGTCGCCGTCGGCGCCGACGAACGGCAGCACGAACTGGCAGCGGCATCGATCGAGGAGGCGGCGGCCATCCTCGACGACGTGGCCCACGAGCGACGGGTGGTCGAGAACGACGACGTGACCGGCGCTATCGTGGACGCCTCGGCCGAGCACGACCTGACGATCATCGGCGCGACCCGGGAAGGCATCGTCCAGAAGCTCGTGTTCGGGGCCGTCCCCGAGACGGTCGGGCGGGCGGCGGCGGGCACGGTCATCATGGCAAAGCGGAACCTCGGCATCACCTCCCGGCTCCGACGACTGTTCTCGCGGGGATAGCACTCCCGCCCGGGTGCGGCGACGCCGCAGGCACGCACGACAGCCGACCGCCCACTCCCCTCACCCGGGGAGCGTTCCGGAGTCGGCGCCGGAGCCGACCGCGATGTCGACGTTCGCCCGGATAATCGCGTTTCGTATCGAGGCACCGGTCGTAAAACTGTGGATGGTCAACTACCCGACGATGTCAGTACCCTCCGACGGTGTCGACGAGGACATAAAAGAGTCGCTCCGGGGGGCTGTGGAGGGGGACGAGTACGAGGAAGTGATCGATGCGCTGGACGAGGCGTTACAGCACACTGATGACGAGGATGCGGAATACTGGATACGTACGGCCCTCCAATACCTGTTGGTGGAAGACCGGTAACCACATCGCCGTTCTCGAATGCTCAATCCCGAGCGGAGCGACGTACCGGCCGATCCGGGTTGAACGACTCCGGGGTACGCTCTCTATCGAGTGCCCCTCCCATCTCCGAACCGGAACGCGGTGCGGGGTTCGGCTGCAGACACACAACGGCGGGGATGGGCGACGTCGCACCGCTCACAACCGACCGATGCTATTCGTCTCTGACCACCCGGGAAACGTTTATATCATCCGGTAGATGGACCGTATGCGGGACGAGGAGGGGGGACATCGGAGTAGCCGTCGTACAGGCCGTCGCGGATGCGAAGGGCGTCGATCCCGGGGCACTCACGCCACCGCTCGGTCACGTGATCAATCCGGATGCGCTCGATCGGCTTTTCGATGCGCGGAATCCGACAACGGGACACGTGACCTTTCAGTACAGCGGCTACGAAGTCACCGTCAGAAGCGATGGCCAGATCCGGGTTACCGACGGTCAGGACGTCCAGCCGGAGGCTGACTCACCGCACAACGAGTAGAGTCGCAGCCGCCCACACGTACTTCGCGGGCACGGTGATCGGCCACTCCGGAACCGATGCGCGACACAGTTCTACCTCTCTCTGTGAGCGGCTGGTTCTGCGTGCGATCGGTCGGTGGAAACGGAAGCGACGACGGCGATGCCGACCGGTTCGGACGGGCGCGACGACCACGACTGGCACCGCGAGGATGGACGGCGAGCCGCGGAGCGGGAGGTTCCTCGCGGTCGTTCCGGCCACGGGCCGTCACTTCCCGGACCGTGTCTGCCCGCGTCACTCGGTCCCCGGCCACGCCATGACCTCGCCACAGTCGAGACAGCCGAGCCGATCCGGCTGGCTGGTAGCGTCGGCGTCGGCACTCTCCCAGATCGCCACGACCGACTCTCCCGCGGCGTCGCAGGTGGGACACGGCCGTCCCGTCGATGCGATCCGACCGAGCAGTTCGTTCTCTCGCATGGTGTGCGTTGATTCGGGAGTCCGTAAATAAATGTCATCGGGAAACGCGCCGCCGCGTCCGCTCGGCCACCGTCACGGATCCGCAATCGGGTCCCCGGTCGTCCGAGGGGATGGTAAGCGCGCACGGGACAGGCCAGTGGTCCGAGGGGATCGCAAGGGCGTCCGGGACGGGGCCCGAGCGCCGAGAGGGGGGCGTCAGCCGTCCTCCTCGCGTTGTAAACTCGCCTCCGCGATCAGGGTCGCCCGGGACACGTCCTCGGCGTTTGGCTCGTCGGCAAAAATATACGAGTGGTACTGGACGTCTCCAGTCGCCGTGCGCTCGATGGTCTCCGCGGCGTAGCGCGTCTCGTCCTCGCGCTCGTACTGATAGAGGTTCGCGGACGTTCCGCTCGGGAGCGTGAGATCGCCAAGCGGGTCGTAGTCGCCGACGCGGTCGTCGAGCGCGGTCGTGACCGACGTCTGCTCGCCGAGGTTGATCGCGAGCAGTCCGATCGCCTCGGCGTCGCTGGCGTACGCGTCGTTGATCCTGATATCGGACCGGTCGTCGCGGGTCATCAGTCTCTCTCGTGTCGGTCGTCGTGCGTTCTAGCAGGGGGGTCGTGGATTTAGATGTTGGTCCCCGTCCGTCGTCGGGGACGGCGTCCCCGACCGAAAGCGTTCGGGACGGACCGTTCCGGCATCGGAACGGGCGGTTGTCGATGCGGCCTCGGGGAGGATCCGTTCGACGGTGTCGATCATTGCCTCGATCGAATGATGGCCGTCAGTATCGAGGGCAAACGCGACGCCCGTCGTCTCGTTCGTCGGCACGGCGATATCGAGCATGTCGTCGCATACCCTGACGGTTGCGTGTACCGACTCCTCTTGCTGTTCCTCGTGAACCGCGTGGCTCAGAGCTTCGAGCCGCAGGATCCGAACGATTTCGTCGACCTGGTCGGGCCGTACTTCGATTCGGCCCAGTCCGAGCGAAAGACGTGTCCGACGCCCCCCTCGTCGTAATAACTCACCCCGGACCATGTCCTCTACCTCGACCGCCTCTTTGAGTGTGGAGACGGTCCGTTCGGCCATTTCCTCCATGTGTGGGGCGTTCGGAGTGGGAAGTAAGGGGTGGGGGCTGATCCGATTGCCGACGCTGTACGTGTACCGATCCGTCAGTTCCACGCGGAATGACCGAAAGTGACGGGGCCATGTGCTGAGACCGCCGCCGTGTTCAGCACGAACTGCCGTCAATCGATAACGGTATCGCCACTGCCAAACCTCCGCTCCGAGCCGCGAGGCTCGGGCCTCAGTCGGTCCCTCCACGTCGCCGTGTCGCTCTCTCGTTCGATGCTGCGAGCCAAAGGCGAGTGTTTACCACAGTGAGCGGTGTCATAGAACAGTTCACACCCGTGTTGTAGTCTCCAGACAGAACGGTAGATGCGGCACGGGAAGCGTGTCTCCCATCTACTGCTCCCGAATGTGAGTAATGCCAACAAATAACATAGACGACATCGTAGGTAAGAACGTATGGGACTCATAGACAAACTCCTCGGTCGTTCCGACGACAACCAGGAACCGACCCACGAGTGTAGCGTCTGTGGAGAAACCTATTACGACACCCGAGTTATCTGTGAGAAATGTGGGAGCGACGTTGTAGCTCTCGGAGGCTAATCCCTCTCCGACTTCTTATTCTCCGACTAGTATGTCCTCCCTCGGCCGATAGACCGGTGCTGGGGAATAGTTGTATGGCACTCTTGTAGAGCGGACGTTTCTGGAACGGCCTGACGGCATCGGGTAGCGATAGGCCGGATGGCGAGGCGAACGTGCATCAGTAAGCCACAGTCGGCCTCAGCAGTCCTCAGACCGTACTACCCTTCTTGCGAGGCAGACCACTACGAAAGCGCGGTTTGACGACGAACTGACGGATTGGTACCTGACTGTTAGGCGTCGTCGGTCCGTGATGAACTCGTTTCCAGGGAACAGGTGCGTCTCTGGTAGGCACCAACGAGGCGAGACGAACCGTGGCCGTATTGTAGTCCCAACTGATAGATATCGTCGCCCGTGCTGAATACAGGGCGCGTATCTCGCAGCACGGTTTCTCAAGCCGGTGAAGTAATTGGTGAAGCTGTCTTTTGACAGCCTCCTCCCGTTCCGATACCACTGACGATAGTTTGATGCTCTTGGACAGCGACAACTCGATCATCGAAACCAGTAAAGAAGAACCCGCGGGGTGACTGATGACTGATCAGGACGCATACGAGGCCCGGATCGAGGGACTCCACCAAGCGATGCGTCAGTTGGTGACAGCCGATACCAAACAGGAGGTCGCTGAACGCACGACGGAGGCGGTGCATAAAATCCTCGGCTATCCGAATAATGTCGTCCGCCTCCTCGATGAGGAGGATCAGAAGCTCCACCCTGTTGCTATCTCTGAGGGCCTGAAAGACGAACTGAGTCTAGACCGGCCGGCCTACGAGATTGGCCAGCCAACCGCCGGAGCTGCGTTCGAGAAAGGGGAGACGATCGTGTACGACGACCTCCGCGAACTCGATGACGACATCACACACACTCCGGGGGAGAGTATGTACGTTCCACTCGGCGAGCAAGGCGTGTTGACTGTGAGTGCTACCGAGACCGATGCGTTCGACGAGACCGATATCCATCTTGCCGAGATGCTCGCTGCGAATGCTGAGGTCGCCCTCGATCGGGTCGCCCAGACCCAGGCCCTCCGCAAACGGAACGAGCATCTTGAGGAGGTGGTCGATCTCGTCGCTCACGACCTTCGCAATCCGCTGGAGGTCGCCGTCGGCCGCCTCGAATTAGCACAAGAGACGGGCGAACTCACCCATCTCGACGCGGTCGAACACGCACACGAGCGCATTGATGAATTGATTGACGACCTCCTGACATTCGCTCAGGAGGGTGAGCGCGTAAGCGACCTCGAAGCAGTCCCACTCGGAGCGACGATTGAAGACTGCTGGCAAACGATTGCAAGCGAAACAGCGACGCTCACTATCGAGACTGACCAGCTAATCTATGCCGATCGGCAGCGACTTCAGCGGTTGCTGGAGAACCTGTTAGAAAACGCGGTGCGGCATGGCAGCGAGGATGTGCGAATCAGGATCGGTGAGCTTGACGACGGGTTCTATGTCGCCGACGATGGACCAGGAATTCCAGAAGAGAAGCGCGATCACGTCCTCAAGAGTGGCTACTCAACCGAGTCGGAGGGTACCGGGTTCGGCCTTGCGATCGTCAACCAGGTAGTCGAGGCCCACGAGTGGGACATCCGCGTGACTGAAAGTGCCACCGGCGGCGCACGGTTCGAAATCATCGGCGTCAGGGTCGCTGCTGAGTAGATTCTCTGTATTCAGTACCTTATTCGTGATAGCGACCGAGTAGGAATTCCAGAGAGCTTGCTGAATACAGGGCGCGAGTTCAGCACACCGGTCCCGCATGCAGTGCGTGGTCGGGACAGAACCAACCGTCGCCGATCCGACAGGTAGAGGACGCCTAAATTTCAATATCCCCCGCGCGGGTTGCACATCCGATGAGCGACTACGAGCATCGGTCACTATCCGACTTCGAACCGCACCCACAGAAACCCGGCCGCCGATGGGCGATTTCCAAAGAACTCGGCCTTGAGGAGTACAATCTGAACGTCGCAGTCATCGAAGAAGGGGACCCGCTATCACAGACCCATTTTCATGCTCACGAAGCCCAAGACGAGTTCTACTACGTTCTCGAGGGGCGGTGTCAGTTAGAAGTCGAGGACGAGTCGGTGACGATCGACGCCGACGAGGTCGTCAGTGTCCCCCGCGGCGTCCCGCACCTGGTCCACAATCCGTACTACGAGGAGCCGTGTAAGTTGATCGCGATCGGAAGTCCGCCCGAGGGTCGCTATCCAGTCACGATGTACGACAACTACGAGAATATCCTCGCCGAACGGTACGACCAAGACCTCGACTAAACGCGGTCCCGTGGCTGTAGCGAGCAGCCGCAGCATTCCCAGCCTCGGACATCATCGCGCTACATACGCGCTCTCTATAGAGTCTACGATAACTCAGGAATCGATATCTGTCTGATGAATCTACCCCCTGTATTCAGCATACAGTTTATTTTCCCCGTCGAGATGGCTCTTTTATGCTAAGACACGACGGACAGGTGCCTGAGCGGTAGGCACCGTCAGTCCGTGATGAACTCGTTGTTCCGCCAGTCGACGCCGTTGTCGCCGGCGCCGCTGCCGGCGGGGTTCTCGACCACTTCGACGGAGGCGGGGCGCTCCTCGCCCTCGACGATTCGGGTCGCCTGGAGTTCGCCGTCGCTATCGGTGATGGCCGTCAGGGCACCCTTCTCGGCCATGCGCGCGATGTCGAGCAGGACGAGAAACATGGGGTACTGGAGCGCCGTGTTCTGGAGGACGGTCTCGCGGTCGCCCTTGAAGCAGGCGAACTCGACGAGTTCCGAGGGAATCTCCTCTTCCTCCTCGTCGGCGGCCCACGGCCCGCCGGCGTGAGGCGGCTCCTCCTCGTAGACCCGGTTCTCCGTGATGCTGGCTTTCAGCTGCGCCGTGGGGGTGTACTTGCCCAGGCCGTCCTCGGCGGCGATCGACTTGAGGATGAGCGTGTTGTTCCGGCGGGTGACCGTGACCGTCTCGATCTCGGGCGGCAGGTCCGGATCGTTCTCGAAGTGGTCCGTCACGTCTTCGAGGGGGAGTTCGAGCGTCGAGTGGAGTCGGTATACGCGTCCTGACATGCTTCAGAGGTGGGGGTGCGGGTCGTATTGCCCCGGCTGCGGGGGGGTCTGCCGTTGCTCCCGCACGGTGGCGTGGAGGGGGCTGTCGTATCGCTGGGGTGGGTCGTCGCAGCCGGCCGCCGCGGAATCCGTGCGGATCACTCGCCGGCGAGGGTGGCTTCGAGCTCGCCTCGCTCGTCGAGTTCGTCGAGGACGTCGCTACCGCCGACGAACTCGCCGTCGACGAACGTCTGCGGGACGGTCTCCCATCCGCTGTGCTCGGAGAGCGCCTCGCGGTACTCCTCGAGCGCCGGCAGTACGTCGACCGTCTCGAACTCCTCGCGGTGCTCGGAGATCAGTTCGAGCGCCCGCTGGGAGTACCCACACTGGGGCATCAGCCGGTTGCCCTTCATGAAGAGGACGACGTCGTTGTCCTCGATGGCGGCCGTCACGCGCTCGTGGACCTCCTCCTGATCCAGGTCGCTTCCGGGCTGGAAGGTCATGGGTGACAGTACGCGGCCGTGACTCAAAGGGGTTCCGACCCGCGTCAGGTCCCGTCGCCGACCCGGAAGACGGTGATGAGCGAGTCGACGGGGACGCCGGCGATCCGGTCCACGCCGCGCTTGTCGGCGACGACCGCACACGCCACCGGGGACCCACCCTCCGCCTCGACGGCTTCGACCGTCTCGCGCATCGTCGTCCCGGTGGTGACAATGTCGTCGACGATGTAGCAGTCACGGTCGCGAATGGAGGCGAAGTTCCGGGAGAACGACCCGCCGCCCTGGTCGAGTTCGCCCTCCTCCCACCGGTGTTTGGCGGGCGTGTACGTCCCGAGGTCGGTGTCGAGTTCGCGGGCGACCGCCGTCGCCAGGGGCGCGCCGGCCTTCTCGACGCCGACGGTCAGGTCGACGTCCGCGCCGCGCTTCGAGAGGAGGTCGGCCATCGCGCGGGCGGCGTGACCGAGTCGGGCGCCGTCCCGGCCGATCGCGCTCCAGTCGACGTGGATGTCGTCCGGACCGGCGTCGCTCGTCGCTGGCGCGGGCTCCGTGGCGTCGGAGCGCTCCACGAGCCAGCTCGCGGTCTCGCGGGAGACGTTCAGTTCGTCCGCGATCTCCCCCCGCGAGAGGCCGCCCGCCGCGAGTTCGCCCGCGCTGGCGATGAGGTCGTCGACGTTCTTCATGACCACCGGCTTTGGCGGCCGCGTTCATAGGCGTGTCGTCGCCGGCGACCGCGCGAACGGCCGACGGGTGCCGGGCGAGAGTCAGTGGGCGAGGGACGAGGCAGAAACTGGAACCACGACGCTGCCCGCGCCTACAGGTCGTCGACCAGCGCCGACGCGAGGCCCGTGTAGTCGGCCGGCGAGAGGGCCCGCAGGCGCTCGGCGACCCCCGGTGGCAGGTCGCCCTCGTCGTCCAGGTCCGCGACGAAGGCGTGGAACTCCTCGACCGTCAGGTCCTCGCGTCCGCGGGTGAGGTCTTTCAGACGCTCGTAGGCGTCGGAGTCGCCCGCGCGGCGCAGTGCGGTCTGGATCGCCTCGGCCAGCACCGCCGGGTTGGCCTCCAGGTCCTCGCGCATCACCTGCTCGTTCGGGACGACGGTCTCCAGCCCCGCGTCGGTCTTCCGGTAGCCGAGCAGGCAGTGGGCAAACGCGGCGCCCACGTTGCGCTTGACCGTCGAGTCCGAGAGGTCGCGCTGGAGCCGCGAGGTCGTCACGTAGTCCCCCAGGAAGGTGAGGTCGGCGTTCGCCCGGGAGAGGTTGCCCTCCGCGTTCTCGAAGTCGATGGGGTTGACCTTGTGGGGCATGGTCGAGGAGCCGGTCTCGCCCTCGGCGGCGTGCTGGCCGAGGTAACGGCGGCTGACGTACTCCCAGACGTCCCGGTCGAGGTCCAGCAGGACGTTGTTCGCGCCGCGGAGGGCGTCGAACAGCGCCGCGAGGTCGTCGCAGGGATTGACCTGCGTGGCGAGGGGCTGGTGGTTCAGGCCGAACGACTCGACGAACGACCGGGCAAAGGCCCGCCAGTCGACCTCCGGGCAGGCGACGTGGTGGGCGGCGTAGGTCCCCGACGCGCCGGCCAGTTTGCCCGCGAGGTCGTCGAGGGCCGTCCGGATCCGCCCCGTCGCGCGGCCGAGGCGGGCGGCGTACACCGCCATCTCCTTCCCGTAGGTCGTCGGCGTCGCCGGCTGGCCGTGGGTGCGGGCGAGCATCGGCAGGTCGCGGTGCTCGCGCGCGGTCGTCGACAGGGTCTCCCGGACTTCGAGCAGTGCCGGCAGGAGCACCTCCTCGACGGCCCCGCGGACCAGCAGCCGGTAGGCGAGGTTGTTCACGTCCTCGCTCGTCAGCCCGAAGTGGATCCAGGGATGGAGCCGGTCGTCCGTCCGGGTCCGCAGGAAGTACTCGACGGCCTTCACGTCGTGGTTGGTGGCCGCGTGTCCCGCCGCCCCCTCCGTCTCGATGCGCTTTATCAGGCGGGCGTCGTCGGCGTCGAACGCCCCGTAGATCGCCCGGAGCGCGTCCCGTTCCTCGCTCCCGACGGCGACCGGCGTCACGTCGAGGTCGGCGAGCGCGAGCAGGTACTCCACCTCGACGCGGACGCGGGCCCGCATCAGCGCCGCCTCGCTCACGTGGGGAACGAGTGGCGCGGTGTGCGAGGCGTACCGCCCGTCGAGCGGCGACACCGCCGCGAGCGGGTCCGCTCGGGGGAGGTCCATGCGCGACGGTTCGCCGGTCGGGCCAAAAGCGTACCGATGAGGGGGCGCGATCGTGCCCGTGGAAACCCGTCTCACGGCGCCGCGGCGAGTCGATTTCGGACGTCCGACGGCGGCCTGGCTCGGGGGACAAACGCCAGGGGCGCCGTCGTCCGCGCGCCGGTCGCGCCGACCGCAACGGTTTTTCCGCCGCCGCGCGGCCTATCGGCCATGCTGCGCATCGCTGGTATGGCGAGCAACCGGGGGCGGAACCTCCTGCACATCGCGGACCGCGCGCCGGGGGGCGCGGAACTGGCGGTCGTGCTCACGAACGAGGAGGGCGCCCCGGTTCTGGACGGGGCCGCCGAGCGGGGGATCCCCACCGAGGTCGTGGCCCGGGGCGGAGGCGAGGGCCGCTCTACCCACGAGCGACGCATCCTCGACCGGCTCGACGGCTACGACTTCGACCTGGTCTGCATGGACGGCTACATGCGTATCCTGACCGAGACGTTCCTCGACGCGGCGCCGCCGACGCTCAACGTCCATCCCTCCCTGCTCCCCGCGTTCCCCGGGAAGGACGCCCACGAGCAGGTGCTCGATGCGGGCGTGAAGATCACCGGCTGTACGGTCCACGTCGCCACCGAGGAGGTCGACGACGGACCCATCGTCACCCAGGAGACGGTTCCCGTCTACGAGGACGACGACGCCGCCAGCCTCAAACGCCGGGTGCTTCACGATGCCGAGTTCGTCGCCTACCCGCGGGCAGTCCGGTGGTTCGCCGCCGACCGCGTCGAGGTCGACCGGGAGGCCGAGGTGGTCCGGGTCGAGGGCGACCGGGGCGGCGATTTCCCCGAGCGACGCAGTCGGACGGACGACCGGGTCACGGAGCTCAGATACGGCGAGAACCCGCACCAGGACGCGGCGCTGTACGCCGTCGGCACGGGCGACGAGGCGAGCGTCGTCGACGCGCCCCAGGTGAACGAGGGCGCGAAGGCGCTCTCGTACAACAACTACAACGACGCCGACGCGGCGCTGAACCTGATCAAGGAGTTCGACGAGCCCGCCGCGGCGGTCATCAAGCACACCAACCCGGCGGGGTGTGCGACGGCGGCGACGCTCGCAGAGGCGTACAACCGGGCGCTCTCGACCGACCCGATGAGCGCCTTCGGCGGCATCGTCGCGCTCAACCGCCCCTGCGACGCCGCCACCGCCGAGCGCATCGTCGACTCGTTCAAGGAGGTGGTCGTCGCGCCGGGGTACAGCGAGGCGGCCCTCGACGTGCTCCGGTCGAAGGACAACCTCCGGATACTCGACGTAGGCGCGGTCGGGGAGCGCACCGAACGCCTGTCCGAGAAGGACCTCGTCGGCGGGCGACTCGTCCAGGAGCGGGACACCTGGGCACCCGCCAGCGACGACCTGGAGGTAGTCACGGAACGCGACCCGACCGACGCCGAGGTCGAGACGATGCTGTTCGCGTGGCGGGTGCTCAAGCACGTCAAGTCCAACGGCATCCTGTTTGCCATGGGCACGGAGACGGTCGGTATCGGCATGGGACAGGTCTCCCGGGTCGACGCCGTCCGCCTCGCGGCGATGAAGGCCGACGAGCACGCCGAGGGCAAGTCCGCCGAGGGGGCCGTGATGGCCTCGGACGCGTTCTTCCCGTTCCCCGACGGGGTGGAGGAGGCCGCCGACGCCGGGGTCCGGGCCGTCGTCCAGCCCGGGGGGAGCGTCAACGACGCCGACGTCATCGACGCCGCCGACGACCACGATATGGCGATGGCGTTCACCGGGCATCGGTGCTTCAGACACGACTGAGCGATAGCGAAGGCGTGTCTGAAGGACGTCACGGGCGAGCCGTGCGAGCGAAGTGACGGTACTTCCGGCACGACTGAGGTGAGTGCCGGAAGCCAGCGGGACGAGCGAAGTGAGTCCCGCGCGGGTTCCAGCACGACTGGGCGACAGCGAAGGCGCGGCTCCAGCCACGACTTCGCTCGTCTCCCGCGACCGGGTCGGGGTCGGCGATATCGGAATGTGACTCGTTACCACAACGGTTTTTCACCAACCCATCCGAAGGGGGGACGGCATGGACGGGGCGATTCGCGTTCTGTACGTCGGTGACGGCCCCGAGACCGCGGACGAGGGTGAGACCGCTCTGGAACGCGAGAGCGACCGGCTGACGGTCGAGGCGGCCGCGAGCGCGAGCGACGCGGTCGACCGGTTCGCCACGAACGACTTCGACTGCGTCGTCACCGCCGATGCGATCCCGGACGGAACGGGGCTGGAACTCCTCGAAACCGTCCGGAACGATCGCCCGGATCTCCCGTTCATCCTGTTCGTGGACGGGGACGACGGGTCGGTCGCCAGCGACGCCATCTCCGCCGGCGTCACCGACTACCTGCGGCGGGAGGAGGGGTATGCCTGTCTGGCCGACCGGATCTGTGACACCGTCGACGACCACCGGGCACGACGCGTGATCGAGGAATCGGAGCGGCATCTCCGACAGGTCTACGAACGGATCACGGACGGCTTCTTCGCGGTGAACACCGACTGGGAGTACACCTACGTCAACGAGGAAGGGGCGCGCCTCGTCGACCGGTCGAGGGAGGAACTGCTCGGCGAAACCGTCTGGGACGCCTTCCCGGACCTCGCCGACTCCCCGTTCGGGGACGCCCTCCGGACGGCGATGGAGTCCCAGGAGACGGTCACGGTCGAGGAGTACTACCCCGCACACGACACCTGGTACGACGTGCGGGTCTATCCGGCCGACGACGGGATCTCGATCTACTTCCAGGACGTCACCGAGCGCAAGGAGGACGAGCGGGAGCTCGAAACCCGCGTCCGCCAGCAGGAGATCGTGGCGGAACTGGGGCGGTCGGCGCTGTCGGACACGGAGCTAGAGTCCCTGTTCGAACACGCCGTGAGGGAGGCCGCCGCCGCGCTCGACATCGAGTACGCGAAGGTGCTCGACTACCGGCCGGCCCACGACGACCTGCTGTTGCGGGCCGGCGTCGGGTGGGACGAGGGCCTCGTCGGCGACGCGACGGTGGGAGTCGGGACGGACTCGCAGGCGGGCTACACGCTACAGTCCGCGGAGCCGGTCATCGTCGAGGACCTCGGCGCGGGGGATCGCTTCAGCGGCCCGCCGCTGTTGACCGAGCACGGCGTCACGAGCGGGATCAGTGTCGTCGTCGGAACCACCGACGATCCGTGGGGCGTCCTGGGGACATACACGACCGATCACAGGGCGTTCACCGAGGACGACGTGAACTTCGTCCAGAGCGTCGCGAACGTCCTCGCGAACGCCATCGAGAACCGCGAGCGCGAGGCGGAACTCCAGCGGCAGAACGAACGGCTGGAGGAGTTCGCGAGCGTCGTCAGCCACGACCTCCGGAGCCCGTTGAACGTCGCACAGGGGCGGACGGAACTGGCCCGCGAGGAGGTCGACAGCGAACATCTCGACGACGTCGCGGCCGCGCTCGACCGGAGTCTGGCGCTGATCGACGACCTGCTGACGCTCGCGCGGGAGGGACGGCGAGCGAGCGAGGTCGAACCGGTCGACCTCGCGACCGTGATCGGCCAGTGCTGGCAGAACATCGCGACGGCCGACGCGACGCTTGTCGCCGAGACGGACCGGACGATCCTGGCGGACCCGAGTCAGCTCAGGCAGTTGCTGGCGAACCTGCTGCGAAACGCCGTGGAGCACGGCTCCACGAGCAGTCGGACACGGTCCGACGACGCCGTGGAACACGGCTCCACGGGCAACCGGACGGAGTCCGGTGACGCCGTCGAGCACGGGGGCGAGAAGCCAACCGTCACGGTCGGAAATCTGGAGGACGGGTTCTACGTCGCGGACGACGGGCCCGGCATCCCCGAGGACAAGCGCGACCGCGTGTTCGATGCGGGCTACTCGACTGCGGACGACGGGACGGGGTTCGGGCTCAACATCGTCCGGGAGATCGCCGAAGCACACGGGTGGACGGTCACCGCCACGGAGGGCGAGGCGGGCGGGGCGCGGTTCGAGATCACCGGCGTCGAGCCCGCCGAATGACCGCTGGCCTCGCCGGCGGCCCGGCCACGGTCGAGCCCGGCCGACCGATCGGACGGCCCGCGTGGTCGGAACGCGGCGCGACACCCCCTCGTGCGAGGGAAGGCTTTTGGGCGGGATTCGACTATCGGGGGTATGGACTCCCCGTTCGAGATCCTGGGGGTGGATTCGGACGCGGACGAGGGGGAGATCGACCGGGCGTACAAGCGCCGGGTGAAGGAGGCACATCCGGATCAGGGCGGCTCAGTCCGGGGGTTCCTCCGCGTCCAGGCGGCCTACGAGAAACTCACGTCCGAGGCGCCGCCACAGGGGGAACTCGGACCGGGGCCCGAGGGCGCCGACCGTGACGGCACCGGCGACGACCGGCGCGGCCCGAGGGGCCCGCGTCCCGGCGGGCGGGACGACGACCGGGAGCCCGGACGAACGGCGGACGGGGACGACCGCGGGGTCGAAGCGCGGGTCCAGTACCTGAACTACGAGGTGCTCGACGACCACGGGTGGGATCTGGACGACCCCGACCTGTTCGCGAAGGCGTCCGACGCGGGCCTCGATCCGGAGGACTGCGGACGGTTCGTCGTCCAGTCCGACGAATCCCTCCTGGAGGCCGCCGAGAACCGGGGGTTCACCTGGCCGTACGCCTGTCGCGGCGGGGCGTGTGCCAACTGCGCGGTCGCGGTCCTCGACGGCGACCTCTCGATGCCGGTCAGCCACGTCCTGCCGTCGGAGATGACCGACCGCGGGATCCGACTGTCCTGCGTCGGCACGCCGGTCACGGGCGACATGAAGGTCGTCTACAACCTCAAGCACCTGCCGGCCCTGGAGGAACTCCGCCTGCCGCCGAGCCCGTTCGAGCGGGCGATGGAGACCGACTGATCGGGGGACGTCCGTGGGGCCGTCGGCTCGCCCCGGGCACGTCGTCCCGTGACGTCGCTACGCCCGCCGGACGGTCCGCCGCTCCGTCCCGCCCGCCCAGCGGAGGACGACGGGGAGTTCGTCGCGGTCCCCGAAGTGTGCCTCGACCGTCGGGCGGGCGGTGACGGATTCCCCGACGGGCACGTCGACCGTGACCTCCGGCTGGTCGGAAACGAGCCCGTTGCCGACCTCGGCGAGGAAGGTGCCCGCCCGCTCGCCGTCGTTGCGGACCGTCAGCGTCGTCTCGAACTCGTCGTCCGGGACCGCCGTCCGCGGCGTGTCGAAGGCCCTGACGGCGAACGCGGGAGCCGCCCCGAGCGCGCCGAGGGGGTCGTTCCCGAGCGTCCAGTACACGGCGGGCCCGTCGTCCCGACGCCAGACGACCGCGGCACGGGCGGGCGCGGGGTCGGTCGGGACGGGGAAGCCGAACCGCTGGCGCCGCCCGTCGGCGTTGCCCTCCGCGCGAACGAGGTAGCGGTCCGACCGGTCGAGCGTATCGGTCCGCACGAAGAGGTGAAGGTCGGTCGGCTTCGACGCGCCGTCGCCGTCGACGACCGCATCGGCGACGACGAACTGGGCGCCGGACTCCCAGACCGGGTCGGCGTGGACCGTACCGAACCGGACGATGCCGTGCCGGACCCCGACGACCTCGACGGTCAGCGACCAGCCGTCGGTCGTCGTGTAGGACTCGCCGGGAGCGCGGCGGACCGGGACGTCCGGTGGCGTCCCGTCCGTCGGCGTCGCGTCGGTGGTTCGATCGCCGGCACCGGTCGTCGTTCCGTCGCCGGCAGGTGACCCGAGACAGCCGCCGCCGAGTGGGAGGGCGATACCGGCGAGCGCGAGCAGCCGCCGGCGCGTGAGCCGGGAGCGCATCGTCCGGGGGTCGGCCCGGGGCGGTAAGTGCTTTCCCGCCGGAGAACAGTTCGCCAAAAAGCCCGCCGCGACGGCAAACGTCAATACGCGCCGACGGATAGGGAGGGTCACTAGTAACAGGAGAACGATGTCTTTCTCACAGGAGTACGAAATCGTGGTCGTAGGGGGTGGCGTTTCGGGGTGTTTTGCAGCCGCTACCGCTGCCGATGCGGGGGCCGACGTCGTCCAGTTGGAGCGGAAGTCCGCGGAGCAAGCGGGACATATAGCCTGTGGAGACGCGATCAAGAGTCCGACGGACCCGGATCTGTACCCCGGACCGATCGACATGGTCGCCATCGCGGAGAACGAGGACGTCCTGATCGACGAGAACATCGATCAGATCGAATGGTGGGACGAGGAACTCGACGTAAAGAAAGTCCTCCCGTACGAGAGCGGGAGCAACGTCATCGATCGGTACGAGTTCGGGCAGGAACTGCTTCGACAGACGGCGGAGTTGGGGGTAGACCAGCACTTCGATACCGTGGTGAACGGCGTTATCCACGAGGACCAAGTCGCAGGAGTGCACGCCGTGAGGGACGGCGACCCCGTCGAGTATCGCGCTGCGCTCGTCATCGATGCCGGGGGGGCACTCTCGAGTGTCATGGGCGCGGTCGACTTCGATGCGCTGGACGCACAGCCGGAATCCAGTTTCGAAAAACCGCACTACCGGCAGTTCGGCTCCGCCTACAGGGAGATTCTCGAGACGCCGGAGGACGTTCCGTACGAGAACGCCCTCGTCGGCAAGCCCCTCGAGGAGATGGGGTACATCTGGTACTTCCCGAGAACCGCCAGGGAGATCAACGTCGGACTGGGGTTCCAGATGAACAAGGAGCCCGTCGAACTCGTAGACCGGCTCCGAGCCGATATCCTGGATCGGCCGGAGTACCAGGGGGCGGAACTCGACGAGGTCAACGGCAAGAAGAACAAGCTCGGAGCGGCGCTGGGACTCCGCCGACCGCTGGACTCGATGGTCGCACCCGGATACATCACGGTCGGATGCAACGCGGGAACGACGCATCCGATCTCGGGAAAGGGCATCAGAGGCGCGGCCGTAACTGGCTACTCGGCCGGCAAATACGGCGCGAAGGCGGTCCAGAGCGACGAAGACGGGTTCATCTCGGAAGCGGACCTGTGGGAGCACAACTATTTCGTCTACGTCGAACACGGGCTCGGAACGAGGATCGCGTCGAAGGATCCCTACAACATCGCTGCCTCGAATGCGGGGGTAGAGAACGTCAGGGCCGTCGTCGCGCTGCTGCCCGAAGAGGAGATCTCGGACATCGTTTCCTCCGGGAGTGGTTCGTTCGGCGCTCGAAAGGGCGTACAGCTCCTGAGGGGAGTCGCTCGGAACGCGTGGACGCTCTTCAGAGACGGCGGTTTCGACCGGCTCGACACGTCCACGACGGGGATAGTGAAAACACTCGCCGATTTCGTCAACACGCGAAGACACGCCGACAAACTGGCGCGACAGTACAGGAACTACCCGGAAACCCGGGAGGACTTCTTCGAATGGCGCGATGAGCGGAACGCGCTGGACGACGAGCTGAACGAACAGTTGGGGATTCCCGAAAACACGCGAAAGTACTGATCGGCGTCCGTGGTGGAGCAACCACGGCACGAGGCCCGTTCTCGTTCACAGAATCGGCAGGGGGCGACGGGTGTGTCGGCGACGGAGTCGCGCTCCCGGTGGACGGACCCGCTCGATGCGGCTCGCCCCGTCCCGACGCAATCAAAAGGGCGGCCGCCGTGGCCCGGGGCATGGACTACCAGGAGGCCGCGGAGTTCCTCCTCGACCTCCGCCGGTTCGGCGTGAGTCCGGGGACCGAGTCGGTCCGGGAACTCCTGGCGGAACTGGGCGACCCCCACGAGGACATGACGGTCGTCCAGATCGCGGGGTCGAACGGCAAGGGCAGTACGGCCCGGATGGTCGAGTCCTGCCTGCGCGAGGCGGGCTATCGGGTCGGGCTCTACACCTCGCCGCACCTGGAGGACCTGCGCGAGCGAGTCCGGGTGGACGGGCGGAAGGTCCCCCGGGCGTCGGTCGCGTCGTTCGTCGAGCGGGCGGAGCCGGTCCTCGTCGAACGGGCGGCGGACGGCGACCCGGTCACCTTCTTCGAGGCGGTGACGGCCCTCGCCCTCTGGCGGTTCGACCGGGCCGACTGCGACGTGGCGGTCCTGGAGGTCGGCCTCGGCGGGCGGTACGACGCCACGAGCGTCGCCGACCCGGTGGCCGCCGCGGTGACGAACGTCTCCCTGGAGCACACGGCGGTTCTCGGTGATACGGTCGAGGCCATCGCGGCCGAGAAGGCCGCCGTCGCGCCGGCCGACCGGCCGCTCGTCACCGCGGCGACGGGCGATGCGCTCGACGCCCTCCGCGATGCGGTCGACGACCTGGTGACCGTGGGGGAGGCCCGGGCCGACGCCGACGTGGCCGCGACCTACGGCGGCCGGACCGACACGGTCGAGGGGCGGGTCGAACTCGACGGTCCCGGGTGGCACGTCGAGGCGCGCCTTCCGCTGCTCGGCGTCTGCCAGGCGCACAACGCAGGGGTCGCGGCGGTCCTCGCACACCAGGTCGCGGACGCCCTCGACGGGCCGCCCGTCGACTCCGGGACCGTCGAACGGGGACTCCGTGGCGCCCACTGGCCCGGCCGGTTCGAGGTGGTGGAGCGCGCGCCGCTGACGGTCCTCGACGGCGCCCACAATCCCGGGGCCTGCGCGGCGACGACGGCGACACTCGCGGAGTTCGACCCCGACGCCCTGCACGTCGTGTTCGCCGCGATGCACGAGAAAGACCACGTCGGGATGGTCGAGGCGCTGCCGGCGCCGGACTCGGTGGTGACGTGCGCGCCGACGCTCGACCGCGCCGAGGACCCGGCGGTGCTCGCCGCGGTCTGGGAGCGCGAGTCGGACGCGGGGACCGTCGAGGCGGGCGACGCGGTGCTCGACGCGCTTCGGACCGCCCGCGACCGGGCGGACGACGGCGACTGCGTCCTCGTGGTCGGGTCGCTGTTCGCGGTCGCCGAGGCGCGCGAGCGCTGGACCCGGACGGTGCGCCCCGTGGCCGCCGGCGACGGCGACGCCGCCGCCGCGCGGGCCCGAGACGCCGGCGCGCCGGCCACCGAGGTCGAGCGGGTCCGAGAGCGCGGGGCGTCCCGGACG
>JBDGQA010000024.1:0-23156 GCA_042219325.1 Haloferacaceae archaeon
CGCATCGAGGAGGCCGAGGCCGCCGCCGAGAACCCCGACGTCGCCATCGCGACCGTCGAGGAGGGCGAGGCCCACATCCACCTCGTCGCGCAGTACGGCACCGAGGAGTACGGCTCCTTCACCGCACCGACGGGGAAGGGGGAGTACGCCCGGCCCCGAAGCGAACTGTTCGACGACCTGGGCGCCGCCCTGTCGCGCCTCGACGTCGACGCGATCATCCTCGCGGGGCCGGGGTTCACCAAGGACGACGCCCGCGGCCACATCGCCGACGAGTACCCCGAGGTGGCCGAGAAGATCACCGTCGTCGACACGTCGAGCGTCGGCGACCGGGGGGTCCACGAGGTGCTCAAGCGGGGCGCCGTCGACGAGGTCCAGGCCGAGACCCGGATCGCCCGCGAGGCCGAACTCGTCGACGAACTCACCGAGCGGATGGCGGCGGGGGCGAAGGCGGCGTACGGCATCGAGTCGGTGGCCCGGGCCGCGGACTACGGCGCGGTCGAGACGCTGCTCGTCGTGGACGAGCGTCTGCGCGCCGAGCGAGCGGGCGCGGGCGACTGGGACGTCGACGTCGACGAGGTCATCGAGGACGTCGAACAGCAGGGCGGCGACGTGGTGGTGTTCTCGGGCGAGTTCGACCCCGGCCAGCAGTTGCGGAACCTCGGCGGCATCGCCGCCCTGTTGCGGTATCGGCTGGAGTAGCGGCGGGACACCGCGGTGATGGGGCACAAGTATCTCGATCCGTCCGGACCGGGGCGGTCCGCCGGAACCCCCTGATCGGACCTCGTCGCGACCGGGCGCCGCCCCTACGGCATCGCCTCGCTGGCCGGGGCGAAGTCGAGGGGTTCGCCCAGGCCCTCCGCGACGGCGCGCTCGTAGAGGAGGTGTGCGGCCGCCACGGTCTCGATGGCGGTACCGCCGCTGTCGAACACCGTCACCTCGTCGGCGCGTTCGCGGCCGGGCGCGTCGCCGACGATGACCTCGCCGAGTTCGGCGTGGACGTGGTCCTCGTCGACGACGCCCGCCTCGATGGCCGAGATGAGCGCGCCGGCATCCCGCGTCGCGCGGGCCCGCAGGTCGAGCACGTAGGTCGACCGCTCGACGGTCGTGTGGTCGAGTTCGCGCTTGTCCGGGTCGTACTGTCCCATCGCGGTGACGTGGGTTCCGGGGTCGAGCAGGTCGCCGTCGAACACCGGTTCGCGGGCGTTCGTGGCCGTGACGACCACGTCCGCGCCCTCGACGGCCGCGGCGCTCGACGCCACCGCCGCCACGCTCGCGTCGAGTTCCGCGTCCATCTCGCCGGCGAACGCCTCGCGGTTCTCCTTCGTCCGGGAGTAGACCCACACGGTGTCGAGGTCGCGGACCGTGGCGGTCGCGCGCAACTGACCGCGGGCCTGCGTGCCACTCCCGAGCAGTGCGAGCGTGCTGGCGTCCGGGCGGGCGAGCGCGTCGACGCCGACCGCCCCGGCGGCCCCGGTCTTGAACGGGTTCATGTGTGCCCCGTCCAGGACCGCGAGCGGTTCGCCGGTCTCGCTGTCGTACAGCGGCGTCACGAACCACGCGTCCCGTTGGCCGAACCCGGCCGCGTACATGTACCCGCCCATCGCTCCCGTGTCGGGCAGGACGGCGGCGTAGGTCGTGAACAGTCCCGGGGGGTCGGCGCTCTTCAGCGCCGTCCGTGGTTCGGCGGGCGCGCCCTCGCCGCGCTGGCGGTACGCGTCGCGCACGGCCGAGACGAACTCCGCCGGCGTCGCCAGCCCGACCACCTCGTCGCTCCGCAGAAACAGCGCCTCCGTCATGCTCCCCTCAACGCCTGCACGGCCCAAAAACCGTCGGGTCCGTCAGTCGGCCGAGACCGGACCAACGCCCGTCGAACCGGCGCTCCCGGTCGTGGACTCGGCCGTCGCGGGGCCGGCGTCGACCGGCCCGTTGACGAAGAGCGCGTGGCCGATGAGCAGCACTGACGGGGAAGCCCCGACCGGCACGGCCACGGCGACGTCCCAGCCGACGCCGACCAAGAGACCAGCGGTCGCAATCAGCGTCAGCGGAATCAGTGCGAGGACGTGGTCGTAATACTCGGTCATAGCTACTACTATCTACGTGCTTTAGTGATATAAATTTTACGCATACGTCTCCGATGATTTCTGCATATGTACTGGAATATATTTCTATAACTTATGCAGCGGAGGGAAGCGGATTGGAATGGCGGCGGAGGGCCATGCCATCGGGGACGGAGAGCCGTCTGCAGGCCGGTGAAGCGGCGATGGACGTCGTCGACGGGATGGAAGCCGGCTATGGCGATCACGAGCGACCGGCGACCGGAAACGAACGAACGTGAGAGGGCGGTCGCCGCCGGCGGGTCGTGACGGGGGCTACCGGGCGCGGAAGAACAGCCAGCGCCAGACGGCGAGGCCGAGCGCCCCGAATCCGAGGGTGACCGCGACGAAGACGGGCTGGACGCCGCCGTGGAACAGCGGCGTGGCGCGCAGTCCGAGCGCGACGACGGCCCCCACGACCCACGCCCGGAGCGCGAGGGGGACGGCCGCCTTCGGTGACTCGGCCGCACCCGCGGAGTACGCTCCCAGGAGCGGGGCGGCGAGGAGCCAGCCGAACAGGAACGGGAAGACGGTCGTCGCCCAGTACCCGGGATTCGCGAGGAGGAAGTCCAGGCCGTTGTGTCGGACGGCGCCCGCCGAGAAGACCAGCGCGAGCGCGAGGACGTCGCCGACGGCGAGCGGCCAGGCCCCGGCGTCGATGCGGCGCTCGACGAAACCGGCGGCGTTCGCCATACCCCCAGGTCGGCATCCCGCCTAATGGCTCTCCCGCTTTCGGCCGACGACGGTGTAGCCGAACCCCCGGTCGAGCACCCGGGCGGCGAGGCCCGCGTCCGCCACCCGGGCGGCGAGGGCGTCCGGCCGCAGGAAGGTCGGGCCGAATCCGACCAGCCGCTCGACGGCGAAAAGCGCCCGCCCCGGCAGCGTCCCGGGGTCGAACTCGCGCACGACGAGGACGCCCCCCGGCCGCAGGACGCGTCGAGCCTCCGCGAGCGCGGCCCCGCAGTCGGGCAGATGGTGGAGGGCGTCGACGATCAGCACCGCGTCGGCGGCGCCGGCGGCGACCGGGAGGCGGGCGGCGTCGCCGCGCACCGCCTCGACCCCCCTCGCGCGGGCCCGGCGGCACATCCCGGCGGCCGCGTCGACCACGACCGGTTCGGGGACGTCGAGCGCCCGCACCCCGCGTCCGGACCCGCCGGCCACGTCGAGCACCCGCTCGACCCGCCCCTCGGCGAGCGCGGCGGCCGCCCGGAGGGGTTTCCCGCGGGCGAACGGCAGTAGCCGGTCGTACAGCGGGGCGAGGCGGTCGAAAAAGCGGACGTCCCCCGGGCCGTACATACCGCCGTCCCGCACGCCGGACCCATACGTTCTTTCCCGGGGGGACCGACGTCTCGGCATGGAGTTCGCGGTCGTCGGATGGCCGGAGGCGGACCCGACGCTCGACCTCGACCACCGCCGGTTCGCCTACGCGGGCAAGTTCGTGATGTCGACCACCGGGAAGGCGGTCGCGCGCGACGCCGGAACGCTCGTCGGTGCCGTCGCGTTCGACGCGGACCGGACCGATCCCGAGACCCTTCGCCTGCGGTACGTGACGGTGCGCGACGACCGGCGCGGGGAGGCGATCGGGCCGCGACTGTGTGCGTTCGTCGTCGACCGGGCCCGCGAGCGCGGATACGAGCGCGCCCGCATCGCCGTCAACAATCCGTTCGCCTACGAGGCGCTGTACAAGGCCGGCTTCGGGTACACGGGCGAGCGGACCGGACTGGCGGAACTCGTGCTCGAACGGCCGTCGCCCCGGAGTCCGAACGCGTACCGCGAGGGGATGGCGGTCTACGCCGACCGCGACCTGGACGAGCCGGCGGCGTCGTTCGCCGCCGACCGATGCGACGGCGACCCGCCGCCGCTCCTGGACGGGGTCGATCCGGGGGTGGTCGCGGAGGGAACCGGCGGGACGGGACCCGGAACTGAGGGAGCGGGCTCCGACACCGACGGGACGACCGGGGACGAGGCCGTTCGCGAGGACCACGGATGAGCGCTCGCCCGGTCGCCGTCGTCGGCGGGGGGATCGCCGGCGCGAGCGTCGCGTACCACCTCGCCGCACGGACCGACCGGCCGGTCGTCGTCTACGAGCGCGGCGCCCTCGCCGGCGAGACGACGGCCCGGTCGGCCGCGTTCTTCGGGTTCTACGGGAGCGACCTCGAACGCCGGCTGAAGCGGTACGGGATGGCGCTGTACAACGACCTGCTCGCGGCCCCGCGGAGCGACGCGTACCACGACCTCGTCGGCCGATTGCGGGTCGCCACGACGCCCGACGGCGCGGCGAGGCTGGAGGAACGGCGCGACGCCACCCCGGACGACGCGATGCTCACCTACCGGCCCGGCGCCGCGCTGCCGGAACGGGTGTTCTGTCCGGAACTCGACGCGGACAGCGTCGCCGGTGCGACCTATCGCCCACAGGTCGGCTACCACCGGCCGCAGGCGCTGGCCCGCGAACTCGGTACCCGGGCGCGCGAGGCGGGGGTCACCGTCGAGACGGGAACCCCGGTCACGGACGTCGTCGTCGAGGACGACCGGGTACGGGAACTCGTTGTCGACGGGGAGCGGAGGTCGGAGGCGGTCGACGTCGCGGCGGTCGTCTGCGCGGCCGGCCCGTGGAACCCGTCCGTGTGTCGTCTCGCCGGCCTCGACCCCCCGGTCTCGCACTCGCGGGCTCCGGTCCTCGAACTGGAACGGCCGGCCCCGGCCACGCACACGCTCCCCATCGTCTCACACGTCGGTACGGGGGTGTACGCGCGCGGACACGGCGACGACGCGGTGCTGGTCGGCCACTACCCCGGATCGCCCGACGCCGAGGCGGAGTACGATCCGGACGCGGTCGCCGACCGCGTGGGCACGGAGCGCCGCGAGGAGATGCGCGCGGTGCTCGCCGACCTCCTCCCGCCCCTCGCCGACGCCCCGGTCCGCGACGAGTGGGTCGGCGTTCGGTCGCACACGCCCGACGGGCACCCGATCGCCGGCTGGACCGGGATCGAGGGGCTGTCGATCGTCGCGTTCGACTCCTCGGGCATCCAGCTCTCGCCGGCCCTGGGGCGACTCGTCGCCACCCAGCTCGTGGACGGTACGCCGACCGACGAGCACGACGCCCTCTCGATCACGCGGTTCGATGGGTACGGGGAGCAGCGGCTGTCCCTGGACGAGGTATGAGGGGACGCCGGGCGTGCTGCCGACGGCCACACCCACGCCGGCGGTCAGTTCCCCACGTTCAAGCCCCCCGGGGCCGAACGCCCGGTGATGGGTAACGCGGCCCTGCGGGAGCTGGCGGCGATCAGAACCGTCCCGATGGACGAGGCGGGCGGGAGCGTCGTCGCCGTGGACGCGCACAACTGGCTGTACCGCTATCTGACGACGACGGTGAAGTTCACCGAGGACGCGGCGTACACCACGGCCGACGGCAAGGAGGTCGCAAACCTCATCGGCGCCGTACAGGGCGTCTCGAAACTCCTGGAGGCCGACGTCTCGCCGGTTTTCGTCTTCGACGGCAGCGTGACGGAACTGAAGTCCGAGGAGGTCGAACGCCGACGCGAGAAGCGCGAGGAGGCCGAGGAGCGACGCGAAGCGGCCGAGGAGCGCGGCGACACGGTCGCCGCAGCGCGCCTGGAGGCCCGGACCCAGCGCCTGACCCCGGTGATCCACGAGACCACCCGGGGGTTGTTCGACCGGCTGGACGTTCCGTACGTCGAGGCGCCCGCGGAGGGCGAGGCGCAGGCCGCCGTCATGAACCGCCGCGGCGACGCCGACTACGTGGGGAGCGAGGACTACGACACACTGCTCTTCGGCGCGCCCCGGACGCTGCGCGGCCTCACGAGTTCCGGGGACCCCGAACTGATGGAACTGGAGGCGACCCTGGAGCGCCACGACCTCACGTGGGAACAGCTGGTCGACGTGGCCATCCTGATCGGGACGGACTTCAACGAAGGGATCGAGGGGATCGGCCCGAAGACCGCGCTGTCGGCGGTGCGCGAGCACGGCGACCTGTGGGGCGTGCTGGACGCGCGCGACCGCCACGTGCCGGGGGCCGACCGCATCCGCAACCTCTTCCTCGATCCGCCGGCGACGGACGATTACGAGCTCGACCGGACGATCGATCCGGACCTGGCAGCCGCCCGCGAGTACGTGATCGAGGAGTGGGAGGTGGACCCCGACGAGGTCGAGCGGGCGTTCGAGCGGATCGAGTCGGCGGTCACGCAGACGGGGCTCGACCGCTGGACGTGACGGGCCGCGACGTCGCCCGACCGCGCGTTCCCGGCCGTCGGGCGCGACGTGTACGGCCACGATAACCTTTTCTCCCGGGCAAGCGGGGATGGCACCATGGCCCTCCACGACCTCGACAGATCACGACTCGGCTGGTGGGCCCTCGGGGCGGTCCTCGCGGCCACGCTGGCCTACATCGTTTACTCGTTCGTCGGGACGGTGGTGTTCGGGCTCTTCATCTACTACGCCACGCGACCGCTGTACGTCCGCCTGCGCAGGCGGATCCGCCCGCCGAGCCTCGCGGCGGCGGTCGCCCTGTTCGCGCTCGCGCTGCCCGCGCTCTTGATCACCCTGTACGCCGTCCTGGTCGCGGTTCGCGAGGTCGAACGGCTGACGCGCGGCGGCGCGCTGGACGTCGCGACGACGCTCGGGATCAGCGAGGAACTCCTCGCCCGGGTCCGGACGCCGAGCGCGCTGCTCGAACTCGACCTCCAGCAGTATCTCTCGGTCGACCGGGTGGTCTCGGTCCTCCAGCAGCTCGGGTCGGCGTTCGACACCGCCGCGATCCTCGGGGTCGCCGCCGTCCACCTGTTCGTGATGATCGCCATCGCCTTCTACCTCCTGCGCGACGACCAGCGGCTGGTCCGGTGGGGAGTCACCCATCTCAGCGACGACCGGGGGGTGCTGACGAGATTCCTCCGGGCGGTCGACCGCGATTTCACGTCGATATTTTTCGGCAACATCCTCAACGCGATTCTCACCGGAACCATCGGCGTCATCGTCTACTCCCTGCTGAACGTCGTGGCCCCGCCCGGCCTCGGGATTCCGGCTGCGGCTCTCGTCGGCCTGTTGGCCGGTGTCGCCAGCCTGATTCCGGTCGTCGGGATGAAACTGGTCTACGTTCCCGTGGCGGTGTACCTTGGACTCCTCTCCGCGCTGACCGACTTCGAGGGAGTCTGGTTCGTCGTCGCCTTCGCGACCATCTCCTTCGTCGTCGTCGACACCATCCCGGACCTCGTGCTCCGACCGTACGTCTCCGGTCGCAGCCTCCACGTGGGGACCGTGATGCTCGCGTACACGCTCGGGCCGCTCCTGTTTGGCTGGTACGGGATCTTTCTCATGCCGATGGTGCTCGTCCTCGTGTTCAATTTCGCCCGGATCGTCCTGCCACAGCTGCTCGACGGGCGGGAGATGCGACCGTTCGCCGTCGATCCGGGGACGCCCGACGGCGGCGGGGATCACGCCCGCGTCGAATCGCCCGTGGACCCGGCCGTAGACACCGAGAAGGAGTTCGAGTTCGGCTCCGGCGACGGGACGGCGGAGTAACGCGTCAGGTGTCCACGTACTGGTCTTCCCACTCCCGACGCGCCTCCAGTTCCCGCTTCCCCCGGCGGGTGAGCCTGTAGAAGTTCGTCCGCCGGTCGCGCTGCCCCTTCTCGACCAGACCCTTCTCGACCAGCGTATCGAGGTTCGGGTAGAGCCGGCCGTGGTGGATCTCGCTCTCGTAGTAGTTCTCGAGCTCCTCCTTGATCGCGAGGCCGTGTGGCTCGTCGAGCCCCGCGATGACACACAGGAGGTCCCGCTGGAACCCGGTCAGGTCGTACATCGAATCTCGTCGAGATTAGTGGGCTTGTTGAAATAAGTGTGTCGAACGATTATACATGTATCGAATATCGGCCGTTTGGCCGCTCCTCGTGATTATTCCGAGGTGATACGATCCACGAATAGTCGTCGGGCGTATATTTCCGGGAGCGACCGCCGCTCCGCCGCCGGCGGGGACCGCCCCGCGATGACAGCCGGTCACATGTGCTCCTCCTCAAGCACCCACCCCAGCGCCCGACGGTAGTGGGTGAACATCCGACGTACGCCCTCGTGGCGCATCTCCTCGCTCTCGAGCTGGTCCCGGAGGAACTCGTACTGCTCCCGGATCTCCGATTCGTCACGCATACTCCCGCTACCGCACGGCGGCCCATCTACCTACCGGCGCCGGCCCACGGAGACGGGGCGTTTCGGCCTCCGGCACCAACCGCCGCCGACGAAGACGGGGCTTTTCGGCCTCCGGCACCAACCACCGATCATGGAGGTACGCGGCGAGCGGGAGTGTACGGAGTGTGGGACCCGGTGGTCGTACTACGACACCGGGAGCGTCGCGTGCCCGGACTGCGGGAGCCTCCTGAGCGTCGGGGTCGACGAGCGGACCATGCACACCGCGACGCCGGTCGACCTGGACCTCTCGCCCCACCGGGCGACGATCGACGAGCGGGACGTGGGGGCGGCCGCCGACGCCCTCGGGGATGACCTCCGGACGTACGTCCGCCGGCGGGGGTTCGTCGACGCCGGCGACCTGTGCGACCTCGACGACGCCTACCTCGCCGCGACGGAACTGCTGCACGCCGTCGACGCCTACACCCGTCTGCGCGACCCCGACGAGGCGAGCCGGCTGTACGTGCTCGCCCTCCTGCAGGGCGCGGACGGGGAGGAGCGGCCGCCGCCGGGGGACGTGCCCGACGCCCTCCGGGAGGCCCGCGGCCTCGCCTACGCCGAGGCCATCCTGACCTACCGGGGCGAGGTGATCGACTGGCTCGGCGACCGAGCCGGTCCCGGCCGACAGGCGCTGGGTCGGATCGCCGAACGGGCAAAGCGCGTCCGGGCGCTCCAGGGGGACGTGCCGCCGGCGGAGGTCGAGTCGCTGGTGCGGGCGACCCGCGAGGTCGTCGACCATCTACGTGACGGGGACGAGGCGGCGCTGGCGCGGGCCGAGGACCGCCTCGACTGAGCGGCGGGCAGGAGTCAGGGCAGGTCCAGGTCGACGCCGGCGTCCATGCCGGCGGCCTTCACGGTGTTGTAGAGCAACATCGCCCGGGTCATTGGCCCCACGCCGCCGGGGACGGGCGTGATGGCCCCCGCCACGGCGCCGGCGCTCTCGAAGTCCACGTCGCCGACGAGCGTCGACCCCTCGTCGGTCTCGACCCGGTTGACCCCCACGTCGATCACGACGGCGCCGGACGAGAGCATCGACCCGTCGATCAGTTCGGGGACGCCACACGCCGCCACGATGACGTCGGCGGCGCGGGTCTTCGCCGCCAGGTCCGCCGTCCGGGAGTGACAGACCGTCACCGTGGCGTTCCCGCCGGGTGCCTTCTGGAGGAGGAGGTTCGCCAGCGGCTTGCCGACGATGTCCGACCGGCCGACGATGGCGACGTCCTTGCCGGCCGGGTCGACGCCGGCGGCGTCGAGCAGGCGCTGGATGCCGTGGGGCGTGCAGGGCTTGAATCGCGGGTCGCCCGCGACCAGGCGGCCGACGTTCTCCGGGTGGAAGCCGTCCACGTCCTTCAGCGGGTCGATGGCCCGGAGGGCGCGCCGCTGGTCGACGTGGTCCGGAACCGGCATCTGGACGAGGATGCCGTGGACGTCCGGGTCCGCGTTGAGGTCGGTCACCGTCTCGAACAGGTCCGCCGCGGGCGCGTCGGTCGCGAGTTCGACGTCGCGGGCCGCGATACCGACCTCCTCGCAGTCCTGCTGTTTCATCGAGACGTACGTCTCGCTGGCGGGGTCGTCGCTCATCAGCACGGTCGCGAGCGTCGGCGTCACGCCGGCGTCCCGGAGCGTCTCCACACACGCCGCCACGCCCTCCCGGATATCCGACGCCACCGCCTCCCCGTCGATGACCTCGGCATCGACCTCCGTCATACCGGAGGTGGGGGGACCGCGCCTAATGAACCTCCCGACCCGGACGGCGCGGAACGGCGGGGCACGCGGGACTCGAGGCCCGCGGCACCCGCCCGCCAGCGGTCCCTTTTAGGTCGGACGGACCCACCTCACCGCCATGACCGACGACGACCACCGGATCGAGCGCGACAGCCTCGGCGAGATGCGGGTGCCGACCGACGCCTACTGGGGGGCCCAGACCCAGCGCGCCGTCGAGAACTTCCCGATCAGCGACATCACCTTCGGGCGGCGGTTCGTCCGGGCGCTCGGCGTGGTGAAGAAGGGGGCGGCGCGGGCCAACCGCGACCTCGGACTGCTCGACGGGGACGTGGCCGAGGCGGTGATCGAGGCGGCCGACGAGGTGATTGCCGGCGACCACGACGACCAGTTCCCCGTCGACGTCTTCCAGACCGGCAGCGGCACATCCTCGAACATGAACGCGAACGAGGTGATCGCCAACCGCGCGGCCGAACTGCTGGGCGCCGAGGTGGGCGACCGGACCGTCCACCCGAACGACCACGTCAACTTCGGGCAGTCGTCGAACGACGTCATCCCGACGGCGATGCACGTCGCCGTTCTGGAGGCCATCGAGAGGGACCTCCGACCGGCGCTCGCGGACCTGCGCGACGCCCTCGACGCGAAGGCCGACGAGTTCGACGGCGTCGTGAAGACTGGCCGAACCCACCTGCAGGACGCCACGCCGGTCCGCCTCGGCCAGGAGTTCGGCGGGTACCGAACCCAGGTCGAGAAGGGCCTCGACCGCCTCGACGACGTCGGCGACCGTGCCGCCGAACTCGCCCTCGGCGGCACCGCCGTCGGGACGGGCCTGAACACCCACCCCGACTTCCCGGCACTCGCGGCCGAGTACATCGCCGAGGAGACCGGGATCCCCTTCCGCGAGGCCGACGACCACTTCGAGGCCCAGGCCGCCCACGACGCGATGAGCGAGGTCCACGGGGCCCTGCGTGTCGTCGCCGGGTCGCTCAACAAGGTCGCCAACGACCTGCGCCTGCTCGCGTCCGGGCCGCGCAACGGATTGGGAGAGATCGAACAGCCGGAGAACCAGCCCGGCTCCTCGATCATGCCGGGGAAGATCAATCCGGTCGTCGCGGAGGCGGTCAATCAGGTCCACAAGCAGGTCGTCGGTAACGACGCCGCCGTCGCCGCCGGCGCCGCCGAGGGACAGCTCGACCTGAACCTCTACAAGCCCGTGATCGCGCACAACGTCCTCCAGTCGGCCGACCTGCTCGCGAACGCGAGCGAGGTCTTCGCGGAGAAGTTCGTCGCGAAACTGGCGGCGAACGAGGAGCACTGCGCCGAAGCGGTCGAGCGGTCGATGGCGCTCGCCACCGCGCTCAACCCCGCCATCGGCTACGACAAGGCCTCGAAGGTGGCGAAGCGGGCGCTGGCGGAGGACAAGACCGTCCGCGAGGTGGCCGTCGAGGAGGGGTATCTGGACGAGGCGGAGGCCGACGAGGTACTCGACCCCGAGCGGATGACCCATCGGGGCATCCTCGGCGACGGCGAGGGGGAGTGAGGACGCCCCGCCGGCGACACACGGACACGACGCGAAGGGGGACACGACCCGTCGAGCCGACCGCCACGGCGGGAGCGGGGGCGAAAGCGACATGTTGAAGCGCCGACCCTGCGAACGTCGGCGTATGCACGGGCAGAGCACGGGGCTCGTCGCCGCCAGGAGCCGGGACGAACTCGTCTGCCGGAAGTGCGGCGCCGAATTCCCCGAGGGCCGGGCGACCGAGGACGGCTGGCACTACCGATGTCCCGAGTGCGGCGACGCCACGGGCATCGGCGACGGACTCCGACGGGCGTAGCGGGGGCGGCTACCGCCGCCGGCGCGCCGCCAGGACCGCGACCAGCGCCGCGAGGCCGAGCGCCGCCGCGGCCCCCGGTGCCCCGAACCCCCCGGCCCCGCCAGCCGTCGTCCCCGTGCGTTCCGGGGTCGCGGTCGGCGTGGGAGTGGACGTGGCGGTCGGTGTCGGTGTCGCCGTCGGCCGTGCGGCGACGAACGGGTTCGTCCCCCGGGTCCGCTCTCGTCCGCTCGTCACCCCGTCGCCGTCGGGGTCGAGGGTCGGCCCGTAGACGAAGCGGGACGGCTCGTCCGGCAGCGCCGGGGTCGCGTCGGTCGAGGCGTAGCGGTCGATCCAGGTCGCGAGCGACGGCACGCCGGTCACCTCCACGACCGCCCGCCGGAAGGCGGCGTGGTCCGCGTACGGGCCGGGGCGCGCGGCGAAGACGTCCGCCAGGGTGTACTGCCCGTCGGTCCGACGACGGATCTCGGCGTCGAGCGCCGCGAGCACGGTCGCTCCCTTCCCGTAGTCAGCGGCGGTCCCCGCCCAGGTGGCCGGGTCGGCGAGAACGACCGTCCCCGGGTCGGTCCCGAACCGAGTCGGATCGAGGCCGCGACGGAACGCCTCGTAGCCGCCGATGCCGGCGTTGAGCGCGAACGCGTGCCCGAAGTACTCCGCGGTCGCCTCGGTGAGCCATCGCGCCGACCCCCGGCCGACGATGCCGAGGCGGGTGTGGACGTACTCGTGGACGAACGTGACGTCGTTCGTGCCCGGCCGGACGGCGGAGGGATGGACCCAGAGGCTCGACTCGACGGCGGCTCCGACGACGCGGGACCCCGCCGTCGGATCGTGGCGTTCGGGAAGCACGAAGGCGGTCGTGGCGTCCCGCCGAATCCCGAAGTCGAACCGGCCGGGCGCGAGACGGAGGAAGGACGCGGCGCCGGAGACGTCGACGGGGTCGGCAGCACCGGCCACGACGAACGTGGTGCGCTCGCCGCCCGCGACGACGGACACCGTCCGGTAAGGACCGAGGTACGCGATGGAGCCGGCCGTGTACCCCTGGCCGGCCGCCCCGAACGACGACTCGAATCCGGGCGCACTCCCGCGATAGCTGTAGGAGGTGGTGGCGTCGGGTTCGACGACGAGCGCCCAGCCGTCGCCGGCCAGCACTCGCCGGGCGTCGTCCGACAGCGCCAGTTCGATCCGGGGGTCGGCGACGCCCGTCCACTCGAAGGTCGTCGCGTTGAGACGCCGGAACCCCCGGGACGCGGTCACACGGCTCGCGTCGGCCGCAGCGACCGGCAGCGTGACCCTCAGGCCGGTGACCGAATCGGGCAGACGGTAGGCCACCGTCACCGACGCGCCCCCGTCGCGGAGCGTGGCCTCGACCGACATCCGGATGCTTCGACCGTCCGTGGCGCGGACGCTGCCGTCGCCCGCGGGGCGGAGGTCACCGTCGCTCGGGGCGCGGACGGTTCCGGCGTCGGGGGTCCGGACGCCCCCGGCCGCCGGATCGCGAACGTCCACGTCGCTCGGGGCGCTGACAGCGACGCCAGCATCGGCTCCCACTCCGCCCCCGACGGCAGCGAGGAGTAGGACGGACGCGAGGACGGCGGGACGGACGCGCATGCCCGACACCTGAGCGAGGGGCCACTTCACCCTGAGGGCCGGCGAGAGGACACGGCACCCGAGAACCGCGCAGCCAAACATATATGCCGCTCACTCGCCGAAATGAGGTATGGTCGAGTTCGATACGCCCGAATGCGACAACGGGCACGATCCGGTGACGATGTCGTTCCTGGAGGCGCACGACCCGCTCGAAAACGACGGGAACTGCGGCCCCGACGAGGACTGCGGCGACTGGCGGGAACGGTGGCGGTACTCCTGTCCCGAGTGCGGCCGCGTCGTCGAGGTCCGCGAGACGCTCCAGGGCGAGTTCGAGGAGGAGACGATCCGCGAGGAGGAAACCACCCGGAGCGACCCGACGTCGCTGAGCCCGGTCGCGGACTGGGACTGACGCCGTCGAGCGGCCCGCGTTCGCCGGGCCGTTCCATCACGACCGGCGTCGACGCCGTCGTCCGTGCGCGCGGAGTGAAGTCAGATCCGTGAGCGGAGCGACTCCACGGCCCGAGTGACGACCCGCTGGCGCTCCTCCGCCGAGAGGTCGAACATCGAGACGTACTCGCCGTCGGCCTCCTCGGCGAGGTCCCGGCAGACGTCGGTCCCGGCGGTCCCCCTGTCGAGGTCGAGGACGGCGAGGTCCACGTCGGACGCCCCGAGGCGCCGGGAGAGCAGTTTCGCCTCCTCGATCGGGTCGTCCCCGATGGCCGCGGTCGGTCGCCCGTCGGTCATCACGACGACGATGGCGGGGAGGTCCGGGAGCGACTCCCGTTCGCGCTCGACGAGGCGGAGGGAGGCCAGGAGGCCCGATGCCAGCGGCGTCTTGTTCCCGGTCGGGATCTGATCCAGCCGATCGGCGGCGAGTCCGGGGTCGTCGGTCGGGGGCACGATCACGTCGGCGGTCTCGTCGCGGAAGGAGACGACGGCGACGTAGTCGCGCCGGTGGCTGGCGTCCCGGAGCACCGAGGTCGTCAGGTCACGGGCCGTCGCGATGTGGCCGTGGGCCCGCATGCTCGCCGAGGAGTCGACGGCGAAGACGACGAGCGCCGGCGTCTCCCCGTCGCGGAGTTTCAGACGGAGGTCCCCCCTCCGGACGTCGGTGCTCCCTCGCCGGGCCGCGGAGCGCAACGACGCGTCGAGCGCGACCTCGTCTTGCGGGTTCTCCTCGCGCGCCTGCCGGGAACGCACGTACCGCCCGATCTCGGAGGGCTCGTCCTCGTCGCTGCCGATCCGAGCGGTTCCCTGGTCGTCGAGCGGATCGATGTCCGGGAGCTCGGTCTTCGGATCGAACCCGTCCGGCTCGCCCTCGCTCTCGCCGTCGCCCTCGCCGATGGGGTCGAGGTACTGCCCGCTGGACGCGTTTCGCTCGTGGCCGGTGTCGCCGTCGGCTCCGGGATCACCGCCCGGCGAGGCCTCCTGCTCGTCCTCGTTCTCGTCGGCGTCGGCCGCGCTCTCCCCGTCGTCGGGTTTCAGAAAGAAGTCGCGGAGCTCCCGGAGGGCCTCGTCGAACCCGGAGTCGGCGTCCTTCCGGCTCTCGCTCCCGCTCCGCCGCTGGCTCCCGCCGGCTCCCGATTCGGGCTCTGGCTCCGAATCCGGATCGTCGGGGCGGTCGGCCGATCCCGGGTCCCCGCCGTCGGGCGGCGACGGGCCGTCGAGGCGATCGTTCACCAGGCTGGCGACGTCGACGCCGTCCTCGAACGGATCGCTCGGAATCCGGTGAGGGAGTGCGAACTCGATCGCCTGCCGCACGTCAGCCTCGGTGACCTCCGTCCGCCCGTCGAGGGCCGCGATCGTCCGGGCACACCGGGCCGTGGTGATGTCGCCGCGGTTGCCGGAGATGCCGGCGTCGGCACAGATCTCGGCGATCGTCTCCCTGAGTTCCGGATCGAGGTGGACCTCGTCGTACCGCTCGCGGGCCGCCTCGATCCGCTCTCGCAGCCGTCGCTCCTCGTCCTCGTACCGCTCGATCACCCGGTCGGGGGACCGGTCGAACGTCTCCGCAACCTCGATGATCGTCGCGCGTTCCTCGGGGTCCTCCGGCGTCCCGGCCTCGACCTGGAGGCCGAACCGGTCCAGGAACTGCGGCCGGAGGGTCCCCTCGTCGGGATTCATCGTCCCGACGAGGATGAACTCGGCGGGGTGCTCCACCGAGACGCCCTCGCGCTCGACGCGGTTGACGCCGCTCGCGGCCGCGTCCAGCAGGACGTCGATGAGGTGGTCGTCGAGGAGGTTCACCTCGTCGATATAGAGGATGCCGCGGTTCGCACGGGCGAGCAGTCCGGGTTCGAGCGCGCTCTCCCCCTCGTTCAGCGCGCGCTCGATGTCGAGCGACCCGATCACCCGGTCCTCGGTCGCGCCGAGCGGCAGTTCGACCACCGGCGTCCGGACGGACTCCGTCTCCGGATCGGCCCGCTCCTGGCAGTCCGTACACTGCCGGTTGGGGTCGTCGGGCGGACAGTTGAACACGCAGTCCGCCACGACCTCGATCCGCGGGAGCACGCGCTCCAGCCCGCGTACCGCCGAACTCTTGCCCGTTCCCCGCTCGCCCCGGATCAGAACGCCGCCGATGGACCGGTTGATGGCGTTCAGCAACAGCGCCGTTTTCAGATCCTCCTGTCCGACGATCGCGGGGAATGGGAGCGCATCCATGTTACCTGTTACCTCTCCTCTATGAATTTCCGGGCTCGCGGGCATATATGGGTTTGGGAAGGCGAGAATCGCCGAACGGCGTTCGGACGGGGCGACCCCGTCGAACGGATCGAAACCGCCGAACGCCACCGGCACTCACGGGAAGGGGGTATTTGCGGAGGTCGGAATCTTAATCAGCCGGCGAAATCAACGACCACACAAATGGTACTCTGGTTGGACGATATCGGGGCCGAAGACTTGGACGCGGTCGGCGGGAAAGCCGCCTCGCTCGGAGAGCTGACGGCGGCAGGGTTGCCGGTTCCGCCGGCGTTCGTCGTGACCGCCGACGCCTATCGGACGTTCATCGAGGAGGCGGGGATCGACGAGGAACTGTTCGAGGTCGTCGACGTGGACGTGGAGGACTCGGGGGCGCTCGAGGAGGCCGAGCGCCGGGCCAAGGAGCTGATCATCGAGACGCCGCTTCCGGACTCGCTCCGGGACGAGATCGAGGGCGCCTACGGGACGCTCAGCGAGGAAGACCAGTCCGAGGGCGAGACCAACGTCGCGGTCCGCTCCTCGGCGACCGCCGAGGACCTCCCCGACGCCTCCTTCGCCGGGCAGCAGGAGACGTACCTCAACATCACCGGCGACGCACTGGCAAAGAAGGTCCGGGAGTGCTGGGCGTCGCTTTTCACGCAGCGAGCCATCTACTACCGACAGAAGCAGGGGTTCGTCCACTCCGACGTGGACATCGCCGTCGTCGTCCAGCTCATGGTCGACGCGGAGAAGTCCGGCGTGATGTTCACCAGCCACCCGTCGACCGGCGGCCCGCGCATCATCATCGAGGCCGCCTGGGGGCTCGGTGAGGGGGTCGTCTCCGGGTCGGTGTCCCCGGACAACTACGTCGTCGACCGCCGCACCGGCGAACTCGAGGACGTCACCATCGCCGACAAGAAGACGACGTTCGTCCGGGACCCCGAAACGGGCGAGACGATCGAGCGAGAGGTCCCGGAGGACCGCCGCACCGTCCGCACGCTCGACGAGGACGAGATCGAGGAACTGGTCGAGATCGGCGCCCGCATCGAGGAACACTACGGCACGCCCCAGGACGTCGAGTGGGCGATGCTCGAGGGCGACGTGTACATCCTCCAGTCCCGACCCATCACCACCATCGACGAGGAGGAGGAGGGGGCGGCCGCCGGGGCCGAGACGGACTCCGGCGTCGCCGACGGCAGCGGTACCGTCGCCCAGGAGGGCGGCGAGGCGGAGGTCGAAGGCGACGTCATCCTCCGTGGCCTGGGCGCGAGCCCCGGCACCGTGTCAGGCGCGGCCCGGATCGTCGAGACGCTCGACGAACTGGACAAGGTCGGCGACGGCGACATCATCGTGACCGAGATGACCACCCCCGACATGGTGCCGGCGATGAAGCGGGCGGCCGGCATCGTCACCGACGAGGGCGGGATGACGAGCCACGCGGCGATCATCTCCCGCGAACTCGGCGTTCCCGCCGTCGTCGGGACCGGCGACGCCACCCACGTGCTCCACGACGGGAAGGTCGTGACCCTGGGCGGCGAGAAGGGGATCATCCAGGAGGGCGGCGAGGTCGGTGCCGCGGCCGAGGCCGCCGAGGCGGAGGCCGGGGCCGCCGACGAGGTCGCGGTCGGCGGCCCCACGAAGCCGATGACCGCCACCCAGGTGAAGGTCAACGTCTCGATTCCGGAGGCGGCCGAGCGCGCGGCCGCGACCGGCGCCGACGGCGTCGGCCTGCTCCGCATGGAGCACATGGTGCTCTCGCTCGACAAGACCCCCAAGAAGTACATCGCCGACCACGGCGAGGACGCCTACGTCGACGAACTCGTCGACGGCATCCGCACGGTGGCCGACGCCTTCTACCCCAAGCCCGTCACCGTCCGGACGCTCGACGCCCCGACCGACGAGTACCGCAAGCTGGAGGGGGGCGAGGAGGAGCCCGTCGAGCACAACCCGATGCTCGGCTATCGCGGCATCCGCCGCAGCCTCGGCGAGCCCGACGTCTTCGCCCACGAGCTCGAAGCGTTCGCCCAGCTGTACGACATGGGCTACGAGAACGTCCAGCTGATGCTGCCGCTGGTCAACGACGCGAGCGACGTCGAGCCGGCCAAGGAACTCATGCGAGAGGCCGGTATCGACCCCGAGTCGCACAAGTGGGGCGTGATGATCGAGACGCCCGCGAGCGCGATGAGCATCGAGGGCATCGTCGAGACGGGCATCGACTTCGTCTCCTTTGGCACCAACGACCTCACGCAGTACACCCTCGCGGTCGACCGGAACAACAACCGGGTCGCCGACCGGTTCGACGCGCTCCACCCCGCCGTGCTCGAACTCGTCGGCGACACCATCCGGATCTGCCGCGAGCACGACGTCGAGACGAGCATCTGCGGCGAGGCGGCCTCGGTCCCCGAGATGGTCGAGTTCCTCGTCGAGGAGGGCATCACCTCGCTCAGCGCCAACATCGACGCCGTCCGCGACGTCCAGGACGAGGTCAAGCGGGTCGAGGAGCGCATCCTGCTGGACGCCACCCGCTGATCGCGACGCGACCGGCACCGAGCCACGCCCCACTCCGTTTCCCGGCCGTCGCTCCGCTCCGTCCCGACCGTCGTTACCGGCGAAGGGGTCCGCAGGCCCCCGTATTCCGCCGGTAGCGGGACGTCACAAGACTTATCGACGGCTCGGCGCAATCCATTCCCATGGAAACCGACGAGGTTCTCTCCCTCCTCGCCGACGTCGAGGACCCGGCGCTGGGGGACGACATCGTTTCGCTGGGACTGGTCAACGAGGTGTCGGTGGAGGGCGACACCGTCCGCGTCTCGCTCGGACTCGGAGCACCCTACGCACCGGACGAGTCGGAAATCGCGGCTCGGGTCCGCGATGTACTCGCAACCGAGGGGTTCGACGTCGAACTCTCGGCGGGCATCGCGCGGGAGACGCCCCGGGAGGAGCGGATGCTCCCGGACGTCAAGAACATCATCGCCGTGGCCTCGGGGAAGGGCGGCGTCGGCAAGAGCACCGTGGCGGTGAACCTCGCGACCGGACTGGCCGAGCGCGGGGCCCGGGTCGGGCTGTTCGACTCCGACATCTACGGGCCGAACGTCCCGCGGATGCTCGCGCCGGACGAGGCGCCCCAGGTGACCGAGGATCGGACGATTCCGCCGGTGAAGTACGGGGTGAAGCTCATCAGCATGGACTTCTTCCTGGACGACGACGACCCCGTCGTCTGGCGCGGCCCGATGGTCCAGAAGATGCTGACTCAGCTCTGGGAGGACGTCGTCTGGGACACGCTCGACTACCTGGTGGTCGACCTGCCGCCGGGGACCGGCGACGCGCAGCTCTCGCTCCTCCAGAGCCTGCCGGTCACGGGCGCGGTCATCGTCACCACCCCCCAGCAGGTGGCGGTCGACGACGCCGACAAGGGTCTCCGGATGTTCGACCAGTTCGACACGCCGGTGCTCGGCATCGTCGAGAACATGGCGAGCTACCGGTGTCCGAACTGTGGCGACGAGCACGACATCCTCGGCAGCGGCGGCGGCGAGCGCCTCGCCCGCGGGAACGACGTCCCGCTCCTGGGCTCGATTCCCATGGACCAGTCGGTCCAGATGGGCGACGGCGAGACCCCGCCCGTGGTCCTCCAGGAGGACAACGCCGCCGCCGACGCCTTCGAGGACATCGTCGAGAACGTGGCCGACGGGGTGGGCGCGGTGGTCCGCCGGCGGCACTCGGACGCGGTGCGGGCCGCCCAGGAGGGCGACGACGCGGACGACGCGGACGACGCCGACGACGCCGACGACGCCGACGACGGACGCGGTGACGACGACGGGGGCCGGACGCGGACGCCGCCCGGCGACGACTGAGGGACGAACCGCGACGCGAAGGAGTTTTGTCGTCCCGGCGGCTGGCTGGAGCATGGACTCGGGCAGTTCCGGCGGGATGACGCTCGCGTTTTCGCTCGCCGCGCTCGAACGAATGGCGAATCCCGAGCGCGCGTTCGCCGACGCCCGGGAGTGGAGCACGCACGTCGGCGTGGTTTCGGACCGGCCCCAGCACGTGGCGATGAAGTTCACCCGCGACCACCAGCTTCCGAAGCACTTCCTCCCGCGGCCCGGCGGCGAGAAGCAAAAGACCCTGGAGGACGTCCGGAGCGTCTCCTCGGAGTACGAGACGACCGAGCGGTACGTGTTCGTCGGCACCTCGGAGGAGGACTGCGAGATGGCGGACGCCGCAGGCTGGGAGTACGTCTCCCTGGAGGAGGCGGCGGAGGCCGCGGGGTGGGCGCTCGACGCCGAACCCGCGACCGTCGACTCCGGCCCCGAGATCGAGGAGGACGAGGGGCACGACGACTGGCCCTGATCGGCCGACCCGCGGCGGAAGGCCGCTGTCCGGGCGGCGACGCCGTCCGCGGTCGATTCCCGGACGGCCCGCGTCAGGCCCCGTCGACGAAGGTGTTGGCCCACCCGGTCGCCCCGCTCGGCTGCGGGGTCTGCTTCTTTCGCGGCTGGACCTCGCCGTTGCCGTCGATCACCCGGGCGAAGACCCGGCGGCGCTCGGAGGGGAGCGTCCACTCGTAGGCCCACTGGCGCCAGACGTCCTCCCCGGGGAGCGGGTCGCTCAGTCGGGCCTCGGACCAGGTCTCGCCGCCGTCCGTCGACACCTCGACGGCCCGGACGCCGTCGATGCCGTCGTAGGCGTGGCCGGCGATCCGCGCGCGGCCGTCGAACCTGTTGACCGTCCCGATTTTGGCGACGGCGTGGACCGGGCCCGTGCCCTGCCACCCCCGCTTCTCCCAGTAGCTGATCACCTCGGACTCCGTGACCTCGATTTCGGTGAGCCACTTCACGTTGACCTCCCCCCAGTGGCCGAGGACCAGCGCCCGGAGGGGGGCGCCGTGGCCGGCCGGCAGCAGCGATCCGTTCATCCCGTACGCGAGGAAGGCCCCCTCGATGGCCTCGATGGGGAACTCCGCGTAGTAATCGTCCTGGGCCCGGAGGACGACGAAGTTCCCCTGCGGCCCCGCCCGGTCCAGCAGGCGCTGGACGGGGATCCCGGTCCAGAGCGCGGTGTCGATGAGGTCGCCGTTGACGGGGTCGCTGACACACCGGAGGGTGATGAACTCGTGTTCGGGCTCCATCCCGACGACGTCCCCGTAGGTCAGCGTGAACTCCTCGTCGACCGCGCCCGTGACCGAGAGCTCCCAGCCCCCGGGGTCGACCTTGGGATCGAGGTAGTTGATGTCCACCTCGTAGTGTTCCTCGATCGGACTCACGAGCCCCCCGAGCCCGTCGACGTCGAACGACTTCGACTCGGCTTCGGCCAGCCGATCCCGGATGTCGCTTCGCACCGCGGCTTGCCGCTCCTCGTCCCAGTCCATGGCGTCGACCAGGTCCCGGGTGGTCGTCCCGTGGGCGCGGGTGCCGGCCAGGTACGAGAGGGCGCCGAACCCGGCCACGCCGCCGAGGGCGACCAGCGCCTTGCGGCGGGATTCGGGATCGAACCCGGGGCGGTCGTGGTACTGGAGGACGCCGGCGACGAACCCGCCCGCGCCGCCCGCGGCCAGCGCCGGGTCCCGGGCCCCGGTCAGGAGAAACGCGACCACGGCGCCGTACACCGCCGTGACCGCGCCGACCTTGGCGGGGTGATCGAGCGCGCGGCCGGCGGCCACCGCCGGCGTGCCGAACAGGACCACGACGGTCGCCGTCGCGAGCGCGAAGCCGAGCAGTTCGCCCAGCGTCCCGAGATAGAGGATCGAGAGGGCGACGATGGCGTCCGGCGTGTAGGCGACGACAGCCGCGTTGATCGGGACGGCGACGAAGGCCTCGGTCGGGCCGGCCAGGAGGAAGGACCCGGCCACGCAGGCCGCGCCCACCACGACCGCGACCACGAGATCCCCCCACGGGAGCCGTGCCTGCAGGTCCATGTACGTGCCTGGGAATCCCAGACACATATCGGTGACGCGCTCGTGTGCCGGCGCGTCGCCGGCCGCGACCGCACGCTCGCCGGGCCGCACGGACCGCCGGCCCGACGACCGGCGTCGTCCGCGAACGCCCGGTGGCTTGAAGCCGGTCGGGACCCTGGCCGACGCCATGGACGCGGACGTGACGTTCGACTTCTCGGATCGTGTCGCGGTCGTGACCGGCGCGAGTGGGGCGCTCGGCGGGGCGGTCGTCGAGGCGTTCTGCGACGCGGGGGCGACCGTCGCGGCCGTCGACGTGGTCGACCCGGACGCGCTCCCGGCGGGGGCGACGTTCTACGAGGCGGACCTGACCGACGAACCGGACGTCGAGGGACTCGTCGACGTGGTGGCCGACGATCACGGCCGGATCGATCACCTCGCCAATATCGCGGGGACGTGGCGCGGCGGGACGCCGATAGACGGGACCGACGTCGGCACCTTCGACCTCCTGCTCGACGTGAACCTGCGGACGGTCTTCCTCGCGACGAAACACGCCCTGCCCCACCTCCGCGAGACGGACGGAACTGTGGTGAACGTCTCGGCCCGGTCGTCGCTCTCTGGCGGCGAAGGGGACGGCCCCTACCGCGCCGCGAAGGCGGGGGTACGCCTGCTGACGGAAACGGTCGCCGAGGAGAACCGGGGAACTGTCCGGGCCAACGCCGTGATGCCGAGCGTCATCGACACGCCCGACAACCGGGAGGCGATGCCCGACGCCGACCACGAGTCGTGGGTCGATCCAGAGGATATTGCCGCGACCATCCTCGCGCTCTGCTCGGACGCGACCGCCGTGACCAGCGGCGCCGCGGTGCCCGTCTACGGCGAGGCGTAGGGCACCGCCGGTCGCTCTCCCTCGCTAGAAACCGTTCGTCCCCGCCCCGGACTCGTCCGCCTTGCCTCGTTCGCTTCGACTCGCCGTCCCGGAAACCATTTTGGCCTCCCTCGTCACGGTGTATCCATGACCGGTGGTCCGACGTGACGATGGAGGACCGGATCGAGGAGCTTCGCGAGAAGCGCGAGCGGGCGCTCAAGGGCGGCGGCGAGGAGCGCATCCGGGCCCAGCACGACCGCGGCAAGATGACCGCCCGCGAGCGCATCGACTACTTCCTC